>JAPKFG010000086.1 GCA_028821675.1 Candidatus Poseidoniales archaeon | reverse complement strand
CCTGCTGCACCCCGTAGGGTCTGGATTCGTGTCTCAGAATCCATCTCCGGGCGATTGCTCCCACAACCCGTACGCGTTGAAGGCTAGAGGGTACGTTACACCCCCTACGACCTGATACGCCGCAGGCCCATCCTGTGCCGCCGGAGCTTTGATCCACCCACCGTTCCAGGCGTGGTGAACTATGGGGTATTATTCTCAGTTTCCCGAGGTTATTCCCCAGCACAGGGCAGGTTACCCACGTGTTACTGAGCGGTACGCCGAGTCCCTAAGACTCTCGACTCGCATGGCTTAATCGAATTCCAATAGCGGTCGCCTCCGGCAGGATCAACCGGATTTCGTGAGAAATCTCTCTGATCCCTAGGAGTCGTTATTGGTCACTTGGTTATCTGTCCTTAATCTGTATATTGACGAGATTGCACTTGAATTTGAAAAAATTTGTTTCTACTCACGTTGCACACATCATAATGTGTATCGTTGTACAATCTTGATCACCTCTCAGCCCCCAACTCGGTTGGGGACCGCACGTCCTCGGCTGCCTCTTTCCGGATGGATTCCTTCATCGCCCTAAGGCTCGGGTTCCAACGCCGTGGTCAGACGCAGCAGCCCCGCGACCGCCCTGTAGTATTTGAACATGACGAGTTGTCCAAGCCCTGAAATGAGGGACTGCGCCTCATTCAGCACCAAAGAATTCGCGCAGAACTGGGTGCATTTCCATCGCTTGTTCTTTCTGGATTTGCTCGTAAGTTCGCAGGATAATACCTACGGCCAAAAGCAGACCAGTTCCAGTCGCATTTCCTACCGTACCCAATAGATCTGCACCTGCGGCCAATAAACCCACGAACGCGCCCGAAAATAGGGTTACAGGAGGAATATAGCGCATCAAAATCCGCTCGAGAACCTTTGGATTTTTACGGAAACCAGGAATCTGCATTCCCGTATTCTCAATCTGTTTTGCGACATCTTTGGCACCCATGTTGGTTGTTTCAATCCAAAACTTCGCGAACACCATCGAACCAAGTGTCATCACAGTCACGTACGTAATTACGTGCAGAACGACTTGCCAGAGACTATGGCCGTAAGGATCAGGGGATTGGTTGAGAATTGGCATCAGCCAATCACCCACACCATTCACCATCGAGGCATACCAAGCGAAACCGTCGGTTGCTTGGGTCTGGCCAATGTCGTATGAACCGAGATATTCTGCTATCGACCACGAACCTTGGGATCCTAATATCGGAACGGTAGACATTGTTGGATGGCTCCAGAAGAGGAGAGTGAACATGTTCAGGTTGGCCAGCAATGCAGCCATCAAAATGACTGGAATGTTACTTGCATAAACCAAGCGAATCGGATACTGTCCACGGTGACCACGGACCTTTCCGTGAGTCAATGGAAGTTCGAGTTTGCTGCTCTCAGCATAAGCCACAACCAAGAACACAACGACACTAGAGAAGAGCGCAACGACAGCATTCGGATGCCCGACATCACCCAATAATATCGATTCGAAACCGTTGGCTGAGACCATCTCCGAGAAGGATGCGGTTCGCAGTGTGTAGAAAATCATCGGCAGGGTTCCGGCAGGTGGATTGTCAAGCGCGAATGCGCCGCCATTGACTGCCAATGGAGAGAGTGTGCCCACGAATGTAGATTGAGCAACACCCGCCGCGATGAACAGAGAGATACCCGAACCAATGCCCCACTTGCTGACCATCTCATCGAGCAGGAAAACGAGTAGTGAGCCGATAAACAACTGACCGACAATAATCGCGTTCGCCCAGCCTTGTCCAAAGTTTCCAACCAAGTTTGTATCCGCTTCAAGGAATCCATAGACCTGAGGAATCGACTCAACGGGAATCATGATGAGAACCAGAATTTTCTGTATACCTTGGTACAACTGCTTGTCGTCGCTGTCTCCCAAGTCCAATTTGATGATCTTGGCACCGGCGAACAACTGCATGATAATCGAACCTGTAACAATCGGGCCAATACCCAAGTGCATAATCGAACCAGAAGCACCGGCCATGATTGCTCGGAAGCTGCTGAACACGTCAATGGTGGCCTCTGACAGACCCCAAATCATGACGTTGGTCATGCCGAAGTAAATGATGAGAACAAATGTGGTGGTCCACAACTTCGAATTGAAGCGAACGTGACCATCAGGCTTGGATATAGAAGGGTACACGTCGACCAGACGTTTGAGACCGAAGAGACGACTGCTTTCTTCACCCGTGTACAACAGACAAGTCAGACAAAGACCGGCCATTACACCCATCAGAATGATACCGACCAGAAGGAAGCCAACGAGTGCTGGATCAATCCATCCCCAAATAGCTGCACCAATGAAGAATGCGACGAAAATACCAGGTTTGATACCTCGGCCAATGTACTTGATGTCCTGAATATTATCTGGAAGATCAGTTGAGGTGCCCCAGATGATGAATCCAACAAATGGGAGTGAAAGTGAAATCGCGTAAAGCGAGCGCATCTGCTCTCCAGAATCTGACCCGAACAGTTCATCCCACTGCCAATACAGCAATGCGCCCCAATAAAGCGCAGAAATAATCAGAATGGCGGGGACATTGGGTCTGCGGACCATTTGTTCTGCCTCCTTCAATTGTTATCTTAATGTGGGCAAGGATTACTCCTCTTCCCATTCACCATTTTCTTCACTATCTTCGATTGTAACCGAGCCACCTGCGGCTTCGACCTTGGTAACCGCGTTGGCACTGGCGTGCTCAACGGTGACGTGGATTGCAGCGGAAATCTGGCCAGAACCTAGCAACTTGTTGATGTTATGCTCTGAAAGATTGATGCTGTCTCCATCGCCAACAAGCGTAGACAGCTCACTAACATTGCAGGTGTTATGACGAACTCTTAGACTCGGGTCTCGGTTGAATCCATACATTCCCCAATGACGAGGCATATACTTGATTCGCGTCATGACCTTGTGTTTGTTCAGTCCAGCATTTCCACGACCACCGCGCTTTCCTGCGCCACGACCGGCTTTCTTACCACGACCGTGGTAGCGAGAGCGACCACGGAATTTGTTTGTACGGGAAACCATATTTTTCACCTCAAATCATTCGGGCAGCGAGTTCTTCGATCGCATCGCCTCTGAAGCCGAGTGCACCACCTACAGTGAAGTGACGCTTGACTCCGCCCCATCCCTTGCTACCTCGGGGTGGGTGCAGACGGAAAACGCGCTTCAGCGTCTCCATGTCCTTGGTTGTCGCATCACCACTGGCAATGGCCTTGGCAAATGCGGCGATGGTCTTGTAATCGGTTGCAGACTTGACATCTGCATTGGTCACAGGCTTGTCACCAATAAGGCGTCCTCGGTCACTAATCAGGCCTTCAATAGCCTTAGTGGAAACTTCACCCCAGGTGACGAAATCCTTGACCTTCTGGAGCATGCCGGCGTAGGCCTCGTTCTCAGGGATGAGAACAGCGTGATTGACACGAGTGAGGTTCAGGTGTTCCATGGTTTCACGGATTGATCGCTCGACTGTGCGATCGCTTCGTACGCGGATTACCAGCCAAGTCATTCAGGTACACGCCCCTTTACGATGTTCAGACGACCAGCTTGATCGCCACTGACGCGATGTTCGTTCAGTTGCTTGAGTGCATTGAAGGTTGCTTTTGCGAAATTGATGGTTGTGCGCGTCTGGCCCTTTGATTGAGACCAGACATCTGTCACGCCAGCCAAGGTCAGAACCTTACGACCGGTTTCGCCTATGACCAAACCTTTGCCCGTAGGTGCAGGAACCAGTGTTATTCGGGTGGAACCCGCACGGCCAGTCACCTTGAATGGGACACTGGTTCCGGCACCTTGGCCAGATTCCCACGAGCCATTGCCGCGCTGAATTTGGATGACGCTCAACTTTGCATTCTCAATCGCCTTGCGAATGGTGCTAGCAACTTCTTTGCCCTTGCAGATGGCCAAACCAACGTAACCGTCACGATTGCCCACACAGGCCATGACATTGAATCGTACACGACGACCACTGTCAGTCATGCGCTGAATCATGTTGACGTTGATGACATCATCCTCAAGACCTGGGATGAGGGCATCGATGATTTCGACCTCACGAATCGGCAAACCAGTGGCGAATGCAGCGTCGATGGTGATGACCTGACCGCTCTGGACCATGCGGCCCAATCGGGTCCTAGGAGTCCATTTTCTCAACATTTCCATTGGATCTGGGCCAACACCACGGCGTCGGCGTTGAGGTGATTCACTCTCATCGGGTTGTGCGAAAGCTGCTATAATTCCGGGTGCCTGTGGAGTTTCTTCATCGCTCATTTCAGTTCGCCTCCTCAATTGCGGTCTTTGTCTTCTCGACAGCACCCGCGATACTCTTGTCGATATGTGCTCCAGTGAGACGTTCCTCACTCGGGAAAATTTCCTCGCTATGAGGGACGGATAGGCCACCATCGACCATGCCCTTCAGCGCTGCAAAGACTCGGTTTCCAGATGTAGATGCGGCCAAACCAATGTCTAAAACAGCCTCATCGTGACCTGACTTCTGTACTTGCTTTGCGAGGGCATATCCGGTGCAGTAAGCGGCCGGGACCGATTTTGTCGAGGCCTTGGCAGGCCATGCATACTTTCCTCGCAGTGATTTCCCATCCGCTGCAGAGATGATTTGGTCGCCATCCTCTTGATAGGATACAAGTTGACAAATCACCTGTGTGTTTGTGATTCGAACAACTGCTCGAGGTGTGCCACCTCGAAGCAACTTGAGGCGGCGATGATAATCAGTCAGACCGGCGGATCGGCGCGTATATCGGCGTCGCTGACGCTTACCCCGTGCCATCACTTCTCACCTCCGAGTGTAACACCATCAATTTCTATATTGGCCTTCAGGTGGGCAATAGAACGGTAGGATCCGCCCTTGGCCTTTCGGTAGTAGTATCGATATTCGCTGGCTTTCAGTGTGCCTTCTTCGCGCATTCCCTTGAGGGTGCGACGCTGACTTCGAATAGTGCGCATCCAACGATTCTTCTTGGGCAGTCGCGCACGCGCGCTACCCTTGCGCGAACCGTGGCCACGACGACGACCCTTGGCACGCTGTTCAGCGAGTTTACGAGCGCGGACTCGGCTGGTACCCTGAATGGCGCGAGCCTTGATGAGGCCCTCTTCAATCAATTCACGGATATCGGACTTCTGAACCGCACCGCTGATTTGGTCGATATAACGAGGATCAATCCAAATGCGGTTGACTCCGCACTTCAAAATCTGTGCAGCCATCTTCTTCTGATTCGTAATCTGCATCAAATTCCCCTCCTTCGGTTGAGGACACGGATGCCCAATTCATCTGCGCGCTCGTGAATGAGTACGCGCTTTCGACCACCTACTCTTCTGCCCACACGGGCAGCTTGAACAGCGGGGTCAATGCCATCAAGATCTTCAGGTCGGTGAATGAGTACCTCCTCAAATCCAGATGGGTGGAGATTGCGGGCGGATGCGATTTTACCGTATCCTACGCGAGCCATGGGGCTGCGATACTTGCGGTTCATACGCTGGCTAGATTGGTAACCCTTGGGCTTGCGCCACCCAGTTCGTGATAATCTACTATAGCGGAACCACTCCTGACGGCGGAACTTGGGCTGTACCTTCTTCTGCGCCTTACGGGCTTCGAGAGCTGTCTTGGTCGCCTCATCAAGAACTGGTTTCTGCTTGGCAACATGGGTGTATTCTTCCTCATCATCCCATTCTTCGTCGTCATCAAAGTCATCGAAATCATCGTCTTCTTCTACGATGTCTTCTTCAATGTC
>JAPKFG010000085.1 GCA_028821675.1 Candidatus Poseidoniales archaeon | reverse complement strand
CCTGGCTGTTCTTCTTGTTCGTCTGGTCCATTCCCCTTGTCATCGCTGAATTCGCTCTAGGCAAGCGCAGTCGTACGGGTACCGTGGGTACATTCCGAATCTTCGGTGGTAAGAAACTGGCATGGATGGGTTTGTGGACGGCTTGGATTTCAACCGCGATTGGATTCTACTATGCTGTTGTCGCCGGCTGGTGCATGAATTACTTCCAACTCGGATTTCGAGGTCAGTTAACCGAAGGCATCGATACGGTTGAGGTTTGGAATAATTTCCTAATGTCAACTCACCTTGTGATTCTCTTCCAAGTGTTGGTTATCGTCATCACGCTTCTTGCGATTTTGGGTGGTGCTAAGATGATTGAGAAAGCGAATACATTCATGATGCTCAGTTTGTTTGCCTTACTTTTCCTCGCACTTTTCCTTGCCCTTTGGATGGACATGTCCGATGGTACATTGGATGGTGCCATGTTCATGTTCAGTGTTGATACTGAAATTCTGATGCAACCTGAGACTTGGATCAATGGATTATCTCAGTCTGCTTGGTCTTGTTCAGCGGGTATGGGTATGGCTATCACCTATGCTGTTTACATGAAGAAGGACGAGGACACTACCCTCAACGCCTTCACAATGGGTTTGGCCAACAACAGCATCTCTATCATTGCGGGCCTGACTGTACTCAGCGCGATTTTCGCCGTACAAGACGACCCATTGGCCACGGTCACCGGTGGTTCTAGCGCCATCACTTTCCTCGCGCTTCCAGAAGTGTTTGCACAAGCACCGGGTGGTTCAATGACGCAGTGGGTCATGATGTGGGCTTTCTTCCTAGCGTTGACATTCGCAGCGCTAACCAGTATGATTTCGACCGTAGAACTCTGCGTTCGAAACTTTGTCGATCATGGCTTTGAACGAAACAAAGCTGTTGGTATCACAGGAGTGGCATTATTGGTATTTGGCTTCCCCTCGACATTCCTGTGGATTCGTCTGAGCGCAGATGGTGTTCGTTTTCCAGAATTCTTGGAAGTACAGGATCACATTTGGGGCTATGGGCTGATGTTCAGTGGCCTTTTTATCGCCTTCACGATATGGAAATTCGGATTCAAAATATGGCGCGAGAAAGTAGCTGCGGGCGAGGCCGGAGAAGGCCTCATGGGTTACATCCGATATGGAGTCCCTGCTTTCCGTGATGAATTCATCAATACTGGCGACAACGATGTATGGATTGGTCGTTGGTGGGATTTCATCATGTTCATCGCCTTCCCTGTGTTGTTCACTGTGCTCCTCGTCTCGTACTTCGGCGACATGATTGCCAATACACCCGACGTTTGGAATCCCAGTAATCCACACGGTTTGACCATCATCCTGCTCTTCTGGGGTGTTGTTGGTGGCATATTCATTGGATTCAATCACGTTCTGGTCGCCCGCCCATTGTATCGAAATGTACCTGAGGGCGCTGGTGCCGGTGCTGACATCTCGATGTTGCCCGGTGGCGCTGACGATCTCGTCGGGGTCGTGGGGGACGTGTTCGAAGGCTGGGAACAACACGCATCTGCCGAAGACCTGATGGACGCGGAACTATCCTAGGACATTCGTGGAAGCTGAGGATCGGGGTCGTGAACCCGCTCGCTGGTGTATGCACTGGACGGAGGTAGGAGTCTTTGACGACAACGCAGCCTCCTTCGGTATCGATATCTCAAATCTGATGGAAGCCGCCGGTCAAGGCTTGGCTGCTCAAGCGATTCGAATGCTCGATGGATTCGGCAAGCGTCGCGGTCCAGTTTGGATTCTTTGTGGTCCGGGAAACAATGGCGGCGATGGCTTCGCTGCCGCCATCGGATTGGCCGAGGAGGGTGTTGACGTACGCTTGTTGGCCACACATTTGATTCAACGCAGTGCAGTTGCACAAGGATACCGTGAACGCTGTAGTGCGGAAGGAATTCCCCTATCTATATGGCCAGAGGTTAAGTCGACAATCGGCACGGGTCATCCCGCTCTGGTCATCGATTGCTTGCTTGGTGCGGGGCCCGGTCACGCGGGCGTCCGCCTGCGTGGAGATGTTGCCAGTGTCCGCAACTGGTTAACCGAAAGTCGAGGTCGGGATTCACCCGTATTGGCCTGTGATATGCCCACGGGACTCGGTGGACCTGATGTTATCCCAGCGACTGCCACTGTCACTTATCATGCTGAGAAATGGGCATTGCGGAACGAGGATGGTCAAGTTCATCCCGATGTAGGCCAGATTCATACTGCAAATCTTCCTTGGTCTGCTCGTGTAGAAGATTGTGGTCCAGGTGATGCTCGAAGGCACCCTCCTATTCGTGCCGATGCGCGAAAAGGCGACAGAGGACGCCTGTTGATTGTCGGCGGCGGCCCCTATCATGGCGCCCCAATCTTGGCTGGATTGGCCGCTGAGCGAAGTGGTTGTGATCTCATCCATCTAGCCATGCCTTCTGATGCTGTAGAGCGCGTAGAATGGCCATTATCTCTAATTTCTGAGTCTCTTCAGGATACAACTCATCTGACCTCTCTCTCTGTCGGCCCAATACTCGACCGCGTTCTCACCGGTCGTGGTTGTCAGGCTGTTCTGATTGGCCCCGGACTGGGTCGAGAAGGCCCTTCCATCGACGCTGTCTGTGAAATCATCGAGAAACTCGTCGAAGCCAACATCCCATTGATTATCGATGCCGATGCTATTCGCGCTCTTCCATCTCACGCTTGGCCGATTGGCATGGTGGGTGTGGTTACACCTCACGCCGATGAGATGGCCCATTGGTTGGGTTCATCTGATCCAGCAGAAATTCTCCAAATTCGCGCCCGTCGCGATGGAATTTCCCGCGTTGTAGAAGATGAATCATGCGTCATCGTACGCACCGGTGTTGAGGATGCATTGTGGGCTCCCGGCGGTCGTCATTGTTTTGCAATCGGTGGTCATGCTCGCATGTCGGTGGGTGGAACGGGTGATTTGCTCAGTGGTTGTATTGCCGGCTTGATTGCACAGGGAATGAGTCCATGGGCGGCTTCCCGCCTGGGTTGCGCTCTGCTTCGGGCTGCAGGAGCCTCAGCGGCTCTAGAATACGGGCCAGGTCTATCTGCGAGTGATGTTCCCTCACATATCGCACGAACATTGGCCCAATGGACAGGCCAAGACGCCGACCGCGATGCTTGAGAACGAGAAGCGATTGGCAGAGTCGTGCCGACCATCAAAGAGTGGATTCTAATCGCGGCCTTCGTGGCTTTCGTATTGATTCCGGTTTGTTGGAAATTCTGGAAAGGTTGGGATCGCCCATCTTTGTCATCCCTTATAGAAATGAAGCGGAGAATTAGTGAACGAGACACACGGGATGCATTCATCGAAGAGGATGCGAAAATACGTGAGCAGCATAGACTTGAGGCCGAAAGAGAACTTGCTCTGCGCAAGGCACAGCCCCCTCCTACAGTGAATAAATCAGTGCTCACTTCGGCATTTGGCAATCTGGGTGCGACCGATTCAACAGGGACAGCCGTCCTTGAAGGAAGTGTGGCGCAAGAGGCGACAAACGCCGTCATGCCTGTGGATAATGTGGATGACCTTGTCGCCAGTTTGGACACCGATGACATCGTTGAGAATGTAATCCCCGAGTCCGCACCTGTGGCCGTTCAATTACGTGGAGATGCAGGTGCCGACGAAGTAAAGTGGGATCCAACACAAGAAGGCGATGATTGGCCAGAGATTGGGTGGACGTAATGCTTGAGAATCCGAAGAAGAGAGCCCTGCGGTCCAAAGACGGACTCGAGATCATCGAATACACTCGTCAAAAAATGACGAAAGAATTCTTTCGCTACATGTTCATGGCGATTTTTAATTCGATTTTCTTCTTCATTCTCTACTATCTGCTACTCCTTTGGAATCCCCTCAATATGTACCCGGAGGTGTTTGCTTGGTTCGTCGCGTTTGGTATTGGAACAGTGGAGGCGCACTATGTTCACAGACGATTCACCTTCAAATCGACCACACCCTACAAAGAGAGTCTATTCTGGATGATGTTGGTCTACAGTATCATCGCCGTGATCTCATCAATCACAATCTGGGCACTGGTCAATATGCTGGATATCGATCCTTACGTTGCGTGGGTCATCAACAACTGTATGTTTGGTCTGGCCTATTTCGCAGGCCTTCGACTCCTGGCATTCCCTCCAGAACTCGATTCTGAAGAGTAACGGCCACCCCTCAATTTGAAGAGTAGTGTATGCCCGCATAGTGCCGATGTTCCAGCGTCCACGCGGTACTCGAGACTTCGGTCCTAGCGAGATGGCCCGACGCACAGCGCTCGAAAAATTGTGTGATGAACAGGCGGCTCGTAATGGATTTCAGCGAGTGGCTACACCAACTTTCGAGAGCCTTGATCTGTTCACAGCCAAGTCTGGAGACACGGTGGTCGACGAGCTCTATGCGTTCGAGGACAAGGGCGGTCGACCACTTGCATTGCGCCCCGAATTGACCGCCCCGGTCATGCGTATGGTCGCCAACGAGATGCGCTCGGTACCCAAACCCATGCGACTTGCCTACTACGGTTCCTGCTTCCGCTATGAGGAGTTCAAGGCGGCGCGGTATCGCGAATTCTGGCAGTATGGGTGCGAGATTGTCGGTGCTTCCGGTCCACTGGTGGAGGCCGAGGTCGTCGCTTTCGCCATCTCATTGATGCGCGCAGCCGGTGTTGAAGATTGGACGATGAAAATCGGTCATGTTGGTATTCTCAACGATCTCTTGGCTGGACTTTCCATTCCCGAGGATGACCGTCGTGCGGTGATGCGCTTACTTGACAAGGGCGACTTTGCCAGTTTGGCTGGCAAGGGTGTCGGTGCAGATGCCGCAGCAAAACTCGAGGCTTTCGCATCACTCTCAGGTGGAACCGAGGTCATTCCCGAGGCGAAGTCGATGTTGGAGGAAATGGGCGTGGCCACCGACAGTTTGGACGCTCTTGGCGAGATGATGTGCAGTCTTGCCGGTCTCGTGCCGGATATGCCAGACACCTCAATCGACCTCACAGTGGCTCGCGGATTGGACTACTACACCGGTATGGTGTTTGAGTTCGAGGTTGCCGAACTAGGTGGTGAGGCTCAGGTTCTGGGCGGAGGTTCCTATCGATTGATGCACCTCTTCAATTTGGATGAACTCGATCCTTGCTGTGGATTCGGACTTGGATTTGACCGTATACTGATTGCACTAGAGAAGCAGGCCGAGCGTCTGGGCAGAGACGAGGTCGTGCCCGGTGAATCCTCTGGGCTTGGCAGTCTCGCTGTAATTCCCTTCAAGATTGACCCCAACAACGTCCTCGGTATGGTTGCCGGTTTGCGAGCATCAGGTGAACGAGTTATCTTGGAATTGAGAGAACGCAACTTGGGTCGTTCCATGGGTTGGGCCGACAGTGCAGGTGCCGCTTTCGCTCTGATTGTCGGACCGCGTGATCTTGAGGCTGGAGAAGCCACTGTCAAGAGAATGTCCGATGGTCAAGAGGTGCAGTGCGCACTGAATGCAGAAGCCGTCGCAGAGGCGCTCGCGGGCCTCCGCGCGTGAAGTTACTCTTCGTCTTCGGATTTGCTTGGTCGAAGTAGAGCGGCCGCAGCCAGTCCACCGACACCGATGATTGAGGTGAAGCCGGGCAGCATGCCACTGTCGTCGTCGCCACCGCCACCGCCGCCGCCGCCAGTGATGTCGTCAAAGGCGGTCTGGTTGAGAATCGGGAAGGTCACCGAGGCGTTGTATTCCTGAGAATTCTCTGGATGTGAAAAGTACAAACCGAATAGAGCATC
>JAPKFG010000084.1 GCA_028821675.1 Candidatus Poseidoniales archaeon | reverse complement strand
CGCCAATCGGCCAATAACCAAGACACGCGATGGAGGAATGATCGTTCATCCAACCACCACCAGACACTGGGGGCAATTCGTTCAGAAACGTGTACTGCGAGAATTCCTACGGCAATTCCACCGATGATGTCCAAGACCCAGTGAATGCCAAGATAGAGAATAGTGAAAGAGGTCATAATTGTGTATCCAATCAGGCAATATCTCCATCTCTTCCAGCGTCCATCAAGGTCATTGCGCGCATAACAATACCAGATGGCAAACGGCATGCCGATATGCAGACTTGGCATGCCATTGGTGAACGGATCGATTCGAGTAAACCAAGTTTGTATCTCAGGGGTGAGATGGTAACCTAATGTTTGCATCTCAGGAATGTAATCGCCGGTAACGCGGACATTGAAAAAGAGGTAGAATGGAAGTGCAAACAGGTAAGTCAACAAGAGAGTAAGTGAGATACGATCGGCCATTTGTCTGTCATCGAAATAGCAAGTGTAAACAAAGGCACAGAAGATGATCATCATGTATCCAGCGACATAGAAATGGGTCAGCACTAAGGTCAACAACTCGTTCTCAAAGGTCTGTTGAAACCACAGAACTATGTCGCCTTCGACCGCATAGATGTACGCCGTCATATCGATGCGTGTATTGGCCATCAGGATTCGGTCAATCCCATCGAAAATATCCTTCCAAATGTAAATTGAAAAGACGATGATGCCATGCATCCAATATCGTCGGAACATGTCTTGGAAACCGGTCAGCGTAATTCGTGCCCAAGGCGGTTTCAAGAATGGCATGAGGACCAGGGAAGCAATGATTGCACCCGTCACCCATGTGACATAGACGCCAGTACCGCCGACCATCTCAATACCTCCAGAAGGCGTCTAGGGTCCATCTGATGAAGAGGATTGCCACTTAGAGAATCTCTGGAGCGTCATCTTCGCCCTTGGCGAGTTCTGCGAGAATATTTTCGACGATGATATCGAAGGCTTGTGCAGTTTCTCCTTCTGGTTCAGCGACAATTCTGTGTACACCATCATCTCCACCGAGAACAACCCCGGGATCAAATGGTAGCGAGCCCAAGAAAGGGACCTCAAATTCCTTTGCGGTGGCTTCACCGCCGCCTTGCTTGAACAGATTGAGAGTGACTGACCAATCCCCAGCATCGTCAGCTGTTGCTTCCAATGGCAATCCACGTGGACCCACAACGGAGATTGCGCTGTTAGGTTCAGCCTTACCTCGCAATGTGTAGCCACTCATGTTTTCGACCACACCGAGTACTGGAATCTTGACGGTTTTTGAGAAATTGATGGATTTGCGACTGTCGAGAAGAGCCACATCCTGCGGGGTTGTCACAATCACCATGCCATCGATGTTGGGCAGATACTGAGCGACAGTCAAGGGCTCATCACTGGTACCTGGAGGGAAATCGATAATCAGTGCGTCGAGTTTGCCCCAAGCCACATCGCCGATGAATTGCTGAATGGCGCCCAATTTGATTGGACCGCGCCAAATGATGGGTTTATCGGGGTCTTCCAGAAGGAAGGCCATGGACATCACCTTGAGGCCACTTGGACCATCCGCAGGATGGATTTGATTGTCCTCAACATGGAGTTCTATATCTTCGATGCCGAGCATCTTTGGGATATTGGGGCCAGTGATATCAATGTCAAGAATACCGACCTTCTTGCCTTGCTTTGCTAAACTCAATGCTAATCCAGTGGCTACGGTGGATTTACCCACACCCCCTTTGCCGGAAAGTATCATGATTTTGTGACCAATATCTTCAGCAAGACGAGTCATTCGAAGTTTGCGTCGCATCTGAGAATAGGCCTGCTCCATCTGCGCCTTTTGATCGGCTGAAGTATCGTCTGGTGCAGCCTTTTCTTCTTCATCTTCGGGATTGTGATGAGAAATCGGGTCGCTCATGTCACTCTCTCCGATATAGCCGACTCAGAACCCGTACTTCAAGGCGTGGCTGTTCCTTAATCACCTGATTTGACTGAGAGGATTGATAAAACCCCAGATGTGGCCCGTTAGCCATGCGTGTTCTGTTCGTCTGTGTCGGCAATACCTGTCGCAGTCAGATGGCTGAAGGATGGGCAAAACATCTCGGACTGGAAGCAGCTAGTGCAGGAACGAGTATGATGTCTGGTTCTTTGGTCGCCGCAAATGCGGTTATAGCGATGGCCGAGAAAGGTATCGATATCTCACATCAGCAACCCTCACTCGTGGATGATGTTGACCACACCTCCTTCGACAAAGTGTTCAGTATGGGCTGTGGAGTTTCATGCCCCAACATCCCTCTTGACGGAGATTGGGATTTGGATGATCCTTACGGTCATAGTCTCAATAATTATCGGAAAACAAGGGATGCAATAGAGGCACATGTGCGCGGTCTAATCGAATAATTGGTACGAGTGCCGAGATTTGAACTCGGGTTCAGGCGTTGGCAACGCCCGGTGATAACCACTACACTACACTCGTGTAAATCTCGGGAACCAAGAATCACTTTTGTAAGCGTCGGTGATGAGTCGTGGCCTATTTCCACAGGTCATCTGAAGAGGTCATCATCTGTGTGAGGCCTCCTTTACGAATCCAGAGAACAAGGCCAACAGCCACTAGAACGAGAATGAGGCCGATGATACCTAGGATAATCCAAACATTACTGGCTCCTTCCAATACGGCTTGGCCACCACCACCGCCTTCACCTGAAGCCCCCAGTTCAACCGAAAAGGTGCGATCGTTGACTGGAGTTTGTGCAAGTTGTTGGTCGATACCACGAATATCAAACGTGGTTATCCCACCGGGAACACCCGGTCGAACCTCGACCGAAACCGACCAAATGCCGTCGCCAGCCTCAGCATCGGCACCGATACCATCGTCACGCATCGCTATCCAAGTATCACTTTGTCCCGGAGGCGCAAGAAGACCCAATCGTGCCTGCACGATTGTCACCGGATCTAAATCTGTCACCAGCGCGGTCATCGTGTATTGATTGGTCCCAGTAAGGGGGATGCCAAGACTGCTGATAATTTCCCCATTGTCATAGAATGTGACCTCTGAAATGGCTGGACCTTCATTCAGGATGTGAAGACTTGGCAACTCTTCCCCGGTTCCGAACTGCGTGGTCGAGCCACTACCTCCAGCTCCGTCCTCAAGTCGTACAGACAGAACTTGGTCACCACTGGGAATGGTTTCAGGTACGATTACATCACCAATCCAATCTCCATCAACAAGAGATAACCAGGTGACATTCCCTCCCCATTGGGTGGTGTCTAGTCCAACCGCAGTGACGCCAGAACCGTCATTCGCAGTCAATGTGACAGAGGTTGTATCCCCTCGATTGACAGTGTTGGGAGAGTAGGCAAAGGATGAGATTCGAGGCAGGCGATTGAGAAGTTGAATGTCATAATCCCCACTGGTGGTGATCCAATCGTCGGATACATCGACCTGAATGCTGACGTCACCATCGATAATACCTGAATAGGTGATTTCGGCAGTGAAGGTCTCGTCGTGAATTGAGGTGTCGCCCTCAAGTCCAATGTCGTTGAGCGTGATTATTCCCATGGACAGGGCGGAAAGGTCTGCCGTCACACTGCGGACGTTCCAATCGACATCATCGACTTCGACCTCCAAGTGGACACTACTTGCACCCTCATTGGTGATTGAGCCTTCACGGATTGAGACTGAGACGATGCTTGGTGCAGTGTTCTCACCCTCAGTGATGATGGAGGGAGATAGTACGCGCGCGAGAGATTGGGTTTCACTGAATTCCAGAGTGTCGCCATCATCCAAATCAAGAGTCACATCTCGTGTAACCTCAGCGACAAGACCTGCGAGAATACCTTCGCTGATGACTGCGCCGGATGCCAATCCGTCGCCGCCATAAGTCCCTTCCCAGTAAGTCACAGGAATGGTGTGCCCATCTCGTACCACAGTTCCAGTGCTTGTCGCGGTCACGCTGAGATGCATCAATTCGGAACCCAGTAGGTCGACGCGATCTCCGATGGTCAAACCCGCCGGAGCCAAACCTGTTTCGCGGGTGATGTCAACATCACCGAGCGTGCTATTGGCTTCAGGAGCTTCAAGATCAACTTGGATTGGACTTCTCTCGGGGAATTCGTCGCCTTCTGAGGGTTCACCGCCCTCCATCGAGTCCCAGCGGAGGCGAACCGTGCGATTCTCCCAGTGCTCTTCTGGGACCTCATAATCCCATGTCTTGTTGTGTGCGGCCTCCATGTCAAACGGATTGTTGCCGATGCCAGATAGATTCAACCAAGATTCTGTAAAAATGACATTCGTTGTGAATGCGACACCGGTAGCATTCTCTTGGGAATGATCGGTGGCTACGATGTCACGCATGATTCCGAAGTCACCGTTGACATCACCAGAAAATGTCCCATCGACGTGAAGTTTGTCGCCGGTCTTCATGCCGTCAACCGATTCAGAGAAGATTTCGTACACAGTTGCATTGACAACCATCGTACTGTTCTCTTCCTCGTCACTGAAATCGAATGCGCCATCACCTTGTATACGATTTAGGGAGGAATGGAATTGACCGTTTTCCCAGCGTTCACGATTGATAATCTGATTGATGTCTAAATCCATATGGTAATCTTCACTATGAATCTCCATGTCTGCTGTGCCCTCAAATTCTGTATTTGAGAGGATTCGTTGACCATCAAGGTCGTGGGTCTCAATCAGAAGTAGAGCGAGGGTCCCGTTGGCTTCCATCGTCTCACCACCGCCTTCTGAATACAGGTGAATGCCACCATTGGCTTCCAGACGTAATTGTTCCTCAACGATGCCTTGATCCAGACTTCGGATAATGTAGGAATTCACCACATTGCCGAAGATTTCAGAATCGACTCCATCCTCACTGTTGTTGACACCAATCGTGCCGTTGCCTCGCATCTCGAAGACCTGGCTCTGTAGATCCATGCCATTGACGGTCTCATTCAACCAAACCATGTCCAACCAGAGTAGGATGGCGACCGTTCCCGTGCCTCCCTCTGTAGATTCCTCAATAGAAAGGGTCCCTGAACCAAGTTCATTGGATTCTAGGATGTCACCGGTTCTCTGCTGCCAACCCTGGCCGATGAAGGTCAGATTCCAAGACTCGCTCGCGGTGAAATTGACAGAATTCTGAATCAGATTCCAATTGGTCACGCGCGTAATCTCGTGATCCGAGAGCGGCTCGTTCCAAATCGTGACCTGAATAGTGCGTGATCCAATGAGGTTGGATGGAGAACAACAACCGTTCTGCCAGACCTCAACGGTAATCTCATCCTTCCAATTCAATGTCGAATTCACTGTAAGGCTCAATTCAGTGTTGTTTCCGCCTGTCCAATCCATGGCCCAATTACCAATTGGATTCCCATCGACATCATCATGAGTAATTGTGACTGCGAGTTCATCCAATTCGGCAAAAGAAAGGGATTCACTCAGAACAATTCGGTATCCGTGGGTGATGTTGTCATTACCATCATCGACCCATTCAGTGAGAATTGTGGCCGAAACACTGATCTGGGCGGATACTAGAGGTGAAAGAGCCACAGATAGCATCAAAATGACGCCAAAAAGGGTGCTACGGACTGATTTTTCTCCCGACATGGTGCAACCTCTGCAATATATTGGTGCTGTGTTCCTTATTCAATGCTTACGCGCCCTGAATCGACTTCAACGGCTGACTGCGTGGTTAACGGTGGTGGTCGCAGTTTATCTACCGTCGGGCGAAGCCCGTGACATGCGCAAGGCATTGGTATTGTTGATGACGACTTGCATTCTGTTCGCAGGGTGCATAGAAGGACTGACTGGAGACGTAGAAGAGGTAGTTGAAGAATTGGCTGGATGCAACGACCCGACTGCACTCAACTATGATGAAGACGACACATCGGACTCAACATGTATGAGTCAAGAGATGATGGGTGCTGCAATCGATGATTTCTCTACTCTCATGGATGCGGATGAACCACCGGCCAATATGGGCA
>JAPKFG010000083.1 GCA_028821675.1 Candidatus Poseidoniales archaeon | reverse complement strand
AAGCCGTGAGATTTCCTTCTGTGTTGCCTGTATTCACGACCCCTCGAGGTTCGACGAGCATCACCTTGCATTCATTTTCAGAGCTAGGCTTGTGTTTCACACCTTTGGGAACCACATACATGTCACCCTCATTCAATTCAACAGTCTCGTTCTCGAACTCGATCTTCATCTTGCCTTCAATCACAATGAACACTTCATCGGTATCGTCGTGATGATGCCAAACAAAATCACCCTGAATTTTGACCAGTTTGAACTGATAATCGTTCATCTCTGCAATGACCTTTGGAGACCAGTGGTCAGAAAACTTGGATAATTTCTCTTTGAGATTGATTTTCCCCATTAATTTCGCCTCATGGCTGATAGATTATTTACGCCGCTTGCGACGTTCACTTGGTTTGGTGCCTTTTGCACCCTTGAACGATTTGCGCTGAGTACGCCCGCGCTTGTCTCCCGCCTTGGGCCCACTTACCTTGGCCGCCTTCTCTGCGGCCTTAATCTCAGATTGCTGTTCATTCCATGCAGTGCCAATTGCCTGAAGGACACCTTCTTTAGAATCCGCTCCGGTACCAGAGAGTGCATCTGTGGTCAATATCCACAGGCGTCCCTCCTGTTCATTCGGGCGGGATGGATGACTGGTGTTCTCTTCTTTCTTCATCTTGCGAATGCCAGCACTGCGCGCTGCATAGGACAATCCATCGAGGGTGGGATTAGCCACCGCACGGTCCTTGGAGACACGGCGACCCGAGCGACGGCTGGTCTTGGAATCGAAGTAACCAGGCCAAACGACGATTCGTTCTGGATTGTTGGCCATCTCGGGTCCTCCGAGACTGGGAACATGTCCTCAGTTGTGAACCTTCACTCTAGAAGAACGCCATTGATGACGCCATGACTGCCGGGTCGACTGGTGATTCTAACGAGGCCTTTGTCGGTCTCAACAATCGCACCTTTGGTCATGATGTTCCGACGAACGAAGTTGGAATCCGCTGCATTCTCTGATACGGATTGTAGAGTCGCTTGGGTGACCTTACCTGTCTTCTTGTCAGCGACATTGATGACGGTGTCGTACAGAACACGGACGGTCTGTGAGCCTGATCGCTTTCTGTACACCTTGCGACTGGTGTCACCAATCATAGTGAACTGCTTCTCAGATGCAATTTCAGTACGACGCTTGCCGCGATAACTGCTTGGGCGCTTGAGACGACCACCTGATGGCTTGCGTCGTGAGATACCGTGCCAGTGTGCCATGTTCTTCCCTCTGGGAAGCGGGCGACCTGCTTCCCTTATTTCAAGAGCGCGATTGGCAATATTTTGACATCCGGTGGGTAAATAGCCAAAACACAGCCCGCTAAAACCGGCGATAACCCATGATGGAGTTCACAATGGCCCTACCCGATGAAGCTGGACAACTCGCTCGCGTCAGTCGCGAGTTCTCAAACCGAGGCATCAACATTCAGACCATGTGCGCAATAGGTCGTGCCGCCCCAAACGTCGCCGTTGTGACCGACCAGATGATTGAAACCCGAATGGCTCTTGATGAGATGGGAATCTCCTACACGGTGAATGAATTGCTTACGTTGGTCATGCCTGACAGACCAGGTTCACTTGCAGATTTCGCCGAGCGTTTGAGTAACGCTGGTGTGAATATTACTTCGATTTACGTCCTGTCTCGATATCGCGGTGATACCGAACTCGCATTCTCTGTGGATGATATGGATAAGGCTCGAGCAACCCTCAACATGCACGAATCCGTGCCACCTTGAATCAGACCAAAATCAGGTCAAGTTCTGAAAGTATGGTACCATCCTCGCGGAGCATCCGTGCTTGAACGTGGTCACCTCTGGCCAATGGACCGATTCCGGACGGGGTACCACAGAACAGTAAATCTCCTTCTTCGAGAGGGGCCCATTTAGAAAGACTGAACAGAAGGTCGAGTGGAGTGAATGACATATCGCCAATCGATGCTTCTTGACGCGGTTCACCATTGACCGCGAGTTCCAATCGAAGATGAGCAAGACCTACGGGTGGTTCGACGAAATTTCCAACGATGGCACTGTTCACGAATCCCTTCGATTGCGTCCAGGGCATCCCTGCAGCCTTGGCCTCCTCCTGAGTCACACGATCTGTCAAATCAAGGCCTACTGCAATTTCGATGAGGGTTGCATCCTCTCCCAATTTGAGAACCAATTCAACCTCGTGATGAGCCTCATTTAGATGAGGGGGTAGCACCATTTCACAGCCCATTGGAGGTTGTGCGAGCGCAGCCCACGGCTTAAGGAAGAAACGAGGGGAGGAAAGGGGTTCACCACCCATCTCCTTAGCGTGTGCAGCGAAGGTCCGAAGCGCGCACCAAATACTCGGCATGACTGGCCGAGGCATAGACCAAGCATCAAATGAGCGGGGTCGAATACACGAATACTTCACCACGATCAAGAACCAACAAACGGTCAGGTTCGAGTTCAGTCCAATGCTCTCCAGACAACTCTCTGGTAGACACCAAAGCGGCATCGCCGTATCCCTTTGAACGACGTACCAGATAAATCGGCTTGCCCGGGTAGTGATGATAGACGTAGAGCATCTGGCCATCGCTGATGAGTAGATTCAGATTGATGTCCTCGCCATATCGCTCAAAGACGGTTCCAATCGCATGCTTGAGAGCAGGATAGGTGCCGCGAATCTCCCCTCTACTCTGATAACGCTCAATCTCATCCATGATGTGATTGAAAATTTGCTCAGAATCTGTCTCTCCCTCTGATAGTGGATGATCTTCGGCACCGTTCACCCATCCATTGTGGGCAAAAATCCAATCCCGGCCACGATAGTGGCGCTTGAACGGATGGCAATTACAGGCCGTATGCTCTCCATGTGTAGCATAGCGAACATGGGCAATCATGTTCGTAGAGCGAGCTTCTTCAATCGAATCGTAGAAACGTTCGGAGAAATCAGCTCTACAGGGCTCACGCTCAATACGAGCCTGTCCGTTCTCATACCAACCTAAACCCCAACCATGTGGATTTCCTGTGGCGTAGCGCGCAAAACGTGGAAGACTCTGAGTTGCACGGTCTTCATCATTACAACTCATAGCGAATAAATCACACATGAATCGGGATATGTTCTCGCCCCTTATGAACCCTCCAGATTGCATGGAAGCGAGGATTGAAGGAGCGCCCATCACTCGTTTGAATCGTGGCCAAGAAAAATTGGAAACTCAAGGGTCGCAAGCCGGTGCGTCACAAGAAGATCAAGGGTCTCATCGAGAGATTGACGATTCCACTCGGGGTTGAGATGGACCTTTCCTCGGCCTTTCTTGAAACTGCAACATTTGGCCCTTGGAATCTGTTAATAGTTGACAAATCTCCTCTGGGCATGGAAATTGAAGATGAAGAAGGGGGGACCATCGCTTTCCCAACTCTGCGAGGTATCTTGGCCTGGAATCCAACATTGAAATGGTGTGAAGTCGATCACGGTGCGATTCCTTTCTTGATGAATGGGGCCGATTGCATGGCTGCTGGAATTCACAACGCATGCGGTTGCATCCAAACAGGTGACCTCATCTGGATTCGTGATCAATCTCACGGTAAACCGCTAGCCATTGGCTGGGCTATGATGAACTCTGAAGACATGGTCGAAGCGACCAAAGACAAAGCGGTGAAGATGTTGCACCACATCGGTGATGAGCTCTGGGAGCTCGAATTGTAATCACTCGTCGGCCTTGCGGACATTGATGGCATTGGGTCCCTTCGGACCCTCGCCGACCTCAAATTCTACGGTATCTCCGTCTTCTATTCTTCCTTCTACATTCGTAATGTGGACAAACAAGTCTCCTTCACCCTCGCGTTCGATGAACCCGAAGCCTTTCGACTGATTGAACCACTTGACAGTACCTTGTGCCATGTTACCGGCGCGCACGCTCATACTATATTGAGCAAGTACCTTGGATGATTTCCTATTATGCCTATATTTCGATGAATCATTTTCCGCGGATGGCTTAATGAAATCAAATCATAAGAGCATTATTCAAGGAAAGACGCAACGACATCATATGATGCGCCGTTTGCTAGCCCTCATTCTCGCACTTTCACTCTGCTTGCCCTATGTCATGGCGGCGGAAGATGCGGGAATCAATCACACAATAGAAGTCGAGGGAACACCCATCGATTCGATTGTGACGCCTGAGGTATCCACAGACGGAGTCGAATTCACCATCAGCCTAGTTCTCTCAAGTGAGGCTGCTGAAAATGGGACCACTGTCGAGTGGACCGTGCAGCAATGCATCAACAGCGGCGTCTGTAATCCTCCAGAAAAAATCGCCATGAATGGATCCGAGGAGAATTGGTCGGGTACCATCACACCTGTTGAAACGCATTCTTACATCAATTATGACATCGTTCTGACCTACTCTAACGGCGAAGATGAGAAGTTCCCAGAAGGCGGCTTTGCCGAGGGTGGCAAGATTTGGTCCGATTGCTGGGTCTCTGGTGAGGACAATGGCGGCAACAACTGTCCTGATATTGCTGTACTCGGACCGGAGCCAATGCCAGCACCCGCGTTGATTGCCACCATTATGGTGGGACTATCGGCTGCCCTACTGGCCAAGCGTGATGACTAAGCGTTGTCGGTGATGGGTGAGGGCTCACCATAGGTGAGCCAATGTCCGTCGTCACTCCAGAACAGATTGCCAGATTTCGAGCTGCATTTGATGCGGACCCCAATGCGAAAGTCGTCCAGAACGCAGTAACAGCCAGCGATGTATTGGATATTGCATTGAATAGAGAAATTGTGGCCAATACCGATTTCACATTCTCAATCAAACTCGATGACTGGAAAGTAACGAATCAGAAGAGTAGTGGACGATGTTGGTTATTCGCCATGCTCAATCTATTCCGGGTCGGTGCAATGAAGAAGATGGGTTTGAAAGAATTCGAATTTAGCCAGGCTCACATCCATTTTTGGGACAAATTCGAACGGGCGAATCACTTTCTGCATGCCATTTTGCAAACTTCTGATCGCCCTCTAGATGATCGAACTGTTGCCTTCCTTCTGGATCATCCACTCGATGATGGAGGGCAGTGGAACATGGCGGTCAATCTTGTACAAAAGCATGGTCTTGTTCCAAAAGCAGCCTACCCCGAATCGTATTCCTCCTCTGCAACCCGTCGAATGAATGCAGCCCTCAACCATATGCTTCGAACATCTGCGATGGAACTGAGAAACATGACCGATGGTGGGGCTTCTGATGAAGACATCGAGAAGCATAAAGATGCTCGATTGGCGGATGTCTGGCGGGTGCTCTGTATCCATCTTGGCACTCCACCTGAGACCTTTGATTGGCAATGGCGAGACAAGAATGACAAGTTCCATCGTGAAGGAGAAATGACCCCTCTGGAATTTGCCCAGAAATTTGTAACCGTCGATTATGATGACTATGTTTGTCTGGTTCATGACCCGCGGAATCCGACATTGGAAACCTACACTGTGGATTTCCTGCAGAATGTTGCGGGAGGACCACCCGTCGTCTATCTCAACATTGGCATGGACGACATGAAAGACATCACTAAGCGGCTGTTGGAAGATGGGATTCCTGTTTGGATGGGATGTGATGTCGGCAAGCAGATGCATCGACAAAGGGGGCTATGGGATGCCGAATTGTTCTCATTCAAGGAAATGTATGGGATGGAATTTGGTCTTGAGAAAGCCGATCGCTTACGCTATCACCAAACCATGATGACACATGCAATGCTATTCACTGGAGTGGACATTGTCGATGGTGAGGCTCGACGATGGCGTGTCGAAAATTCCTGGGGAGATAAGAAAAGCGGCATCAAGGGATTCTTCACCATGAACGATAGTTGGTTTGATGAATACATGTTTGAGATTGCTGCACCATCTTCGTATCTCACCGATGAGATGCGGGCGGCGCTATCCAAGAAACCGCACGTACTCTCACCATGGGACCCTATGGGCTCACTTGCTCGGAATTAAATCCACTCAGCAACCTTTCGAAGGCATTGCTTGGATTC
>JAPKFG010000014.1 GCA_028821675.1 Candidatus Poseidoniales archaeon | reverse complement strand
CTGTTGCGGGTGGTTCTGCACCTGCAGTTGCGACGTCAAAGATCGCGTAGGTTCCGCTACCAAGGTTGCCCTGAAGGCCACCATCGTGACTGAATGTCATCGTCACGCCACCGCTTGCGCTAGCAGCTGATGCCGCGTTTGGAATGTTGGTCCATGGGCTCTCAACAGTTCTCTTGAGCCATAGGCCCCAAGGGGTCGTTGCATCACCCTCGAAGTCGATGGTCAATGATTCTGTACCAATGTCATTCATGCCAAAGATGTGTGTTACATCCATAGCGATGGAGACGACGCTGTCGAAGGCTCCTGCGTTGTTACCCAGTTGCACTCCAGTGTACGAATCGCCATCAGCGGCTGATACGTTGTAGTTAATGCCTCCACTGTAAACAAGGGAGTAACTCATGGTTGCTCCAGTGACGGCCATGTCGACCGCATAAGTGTTCCAAACAGCCAGGTTCATGGTGTCCGTTGCAGATGCACCGTTTCCATCAGTTACAGTTGCAGTAACTGGGTGTGTTCCAATCCATGACATGTCAGTCTCGACCATACAAACGGACTGATCGCACTCGAACATATCCATCGCTTCACCATCTGAGGTGATTCGGGACCATGAGTACATCAGTAACTCGGCGGGAGTTTCACTGTCTGTTCCTCGCGCGCGCATAGTGATGAAATCACCAACAACGACTGGAGCGTCGACTGAAGCACCATCACGGCTGATATCATCCAGAGTCATGAACACGTTTGGATTGTCGTTGATAACTTCGAAGAAGGTACCACGCTGATTGTTACCGGAGTTCATGTCAGTTGCCGTGTCTGGCGTACTGGTTGCACCAATCATTTCCACCGTTGCAGAGACCGTGTATCGGCCTTGCTGCAAATCGACTTCAAGGCAAGCAGTACCTTCAGGGGCAGCTGGAGCCATTTGGCCGAGGTTTTTGTGAGCGTAGTCAACCTCTGGATCTTCATCCAGACATTCATTGGCCATTCCAGGCATACCATTGAGTGCATCGCCACCGTTCTCGTCAGTGACGGTGAACGTGACAACCCAATCATAGGAATTCGAATCTGCTGAACCTCCGAAGAGGACCATGGCCTTTAGGCGGTTAACGCCGACGTTCATGGTTCCTTCAGTTGCCTCATTGGCGCCGCCAGTAAGAGAGGTTAGGGCGACATCGTGGAAGACTGTGAAGTAACCACTGAGGCTACCATCGTTGTTGCCTGTACGGTCATCGTAATCCAAGGTGTTCTCTTTCATGATAATTGACTGAGTTTCATCCTCTTCGCCACCACCGGTACCAAAGCCGCCACCACTGGCGCCTGCTGCAGGCTCGAACGAATCAAAAGTACCCAACATTGCAGTCACTGTGAACGAATTTAGGCTATTCTCAGGAGCTTCTGAACCAGGGTCGCCCATCAGGACACCGTGGTATGTGTAAGTCGTTTGATAGACCATCACTTCACGATCCTGTGTGCAGGGGTTGTCACCGTTTGCA
The DNA here is from genome assembly GCA_028821675.1 of Candidatus Poseidoniales archaeon. GTDB lineage: Archaea > Thermoplasmatota > Poseidoniia > Poseidoniales > Thalassarchaeaceae > MGIIb-P. The sequence continues at coordinate 24,337 of JAPKFG010000014.1, read as the reverse complement.
CAGGGGTTGTCCGCCAAATCATTGGCATCTGTCACAGTTGCTTCCGGGTTGGAAGCGTTGTGCCAGACGTGGACCGCTGCTGTCACTCCGACTTCAACAGAGAATGAACTTTGTAGAGTCATACCAGTTCCATCATTCAAATCCAAGCCGGATTCAGTTGGATCGAAATCGCCATCAAACACGAGTGAAACCATAGTTGCACGGGGTTGCCATGCTGCCGAACCATCGGCCGTAACCGCTAGCGCGAAATTGTGTGGGCCTGCGCCATTGACGGAATCATGGCCCATAGGTTCAGCTTGACAGTCGCCACCAGGGCCATCTGTCCAGCAGAGATCGACAACAATGTCACGGTAGTGTTCAACAGTAACGCTGTATGAAAGAGCGTTGTTGTTCAGGTCCGAGTCTTGTGTAGAATCAATAAGATCGATTTCCACACTTATGGTGTATTCACCGGGAACTGTGGGCGACCATGCTAGGTCACCGCCACTTTCTGCTTGGACACGGTAGTTACCGCCACCCAAGAAGTCACCAGATGCTAGTGTGTTGAAACTGCATCCAGTCACAGCAATATCACCGGGACAAACAGCATCATCGAGATTGTCGATTACTGCTGGTACGTTATCTCCGGCTGGCGTAACAGTCACACGAATGTTAAATTCATTCTGTGCGTTGTCACCATCATTAATGATGATCGGCCGGAAATAGATGGTGTCACCAATGTCTATTCCATTTCGAGTGTTTCCGCCCTGATCCACGAATGTTTCACGTGGTTCTAGGACGTCGTGCAGTCTAATTTCGTATGCTGCACGGCCACCCGTTTCCATTTCGTTTGTATCTTTTAGCTCATCAGCGAAGTCGATTGCAGCAAACAAGCTGGTCAACATCAACGCCGTGAGTACAATAGGTACTATTTGCTTCAATTTCAAGTCCTCCCTCACAGTGGGTGCTTCGCCACAGAAAAATATCCTATTTATAGTGACCGCCGGCGCAAGTTACTTTTTGAGGGTTAATATGGTATTTCTTTATTAACTCTGGAACAAACGATTTGTAATTTAATTCACATCCCGAAGGGCTTCGGCTGGACGGATGGATGCGGCTTTTCTGACCGGCCACAATGTTGCGAAGAGTGTCAAGATGTAAGCACCGATTACAATCAAGTAGATTTCATTCCAAGGCATGATGAAATCGGCACCATCTTCCTTGAGGAATCGATCATACAGGGCATAATGGAAACCAACACCCACCAATGCTCCATTCAAGATTCCGAGGAAGGACACCCATGACAACTCGACCAAGAAGGTAGCGACAACCATACTGCGCTGGAAACCAAGGGCTCGCAATATGCCGATTTGATGGCGGCGTTCACTGACGTTACGAATGGTAACCACGGCCAGTCCTGCAATCCCAACAGCCAACCCAAGAGCAAGGAATGCCTTGAGGAGATTGAAGATGGACAAGAAGAAAGTTTGGGCTTTTGCAAAGGCGACTTCGATGACGAAGACACCCACGCCTTCTTCGATCATTCCCCGTTCGATTTCATCAGCCGCTTGCTCTTGTTGGGCCACTGATGTACCTTCGGGTACGCTGAACCAGACAATCTGTGGCGTGGCTTCAAATCGCTCTTCGGCAAATGCCGACTGGATGTAGATACCTGGAACCATAATCGAGGATTCCTGCTTGAGAATTCCGGCCACGAAGACGGTTCGATTGACACCTGTATTGCTGGGGTCACTAATGAGAATCGAACTGCCAACAGTCAGGTCCAGTGTATGGTGTGTGTTTGCACCTCCGACCTCGTGCGGTGTAAGGCTTGAATCGACAATCACGAGACTGTCATCGGCAAGAACGGCCGCCCACGCATCTGCTTCTGAATCACCCAATTCTTCGGCCCAGAATTCTAAACCTAAAGCTCCATGTTCGCTGAAATTCTCATCAAACCCACGCAATCCCACGAGCAGAGTGTCACCTGTTCCATCACTTCGTTCAGCCTTAACAGCCCCTGAATATATGGTGGCAATCGAATCGAAATCTGAGACATTCATGTCACCCATGTCCCAATTGTTGACATCTGGATCCAATTCACTACTGCTGAATGCAAGGATTTCATAATCGCCGCCGGATTCATCGCTCATATCATCTAGATAATTGCCAAAAATGGCACTGTATCCTGAAAGGATGACAACGGCGAAGATGACCAATGAGAACATCCCCATTGTCATCGCTGTGCGGAATGGTGTGGCCATCGGATATGCGAGGCTAGTTGGAAGTACAGAGGCGATTCGGCCCGAAAGTGGAGCGAGCATGCGTGAAAGGAATCGTGTCACTAAGGGTGCTAAACTGGTCAGGAGGAGGACCCCCGCGGCCACCAAGAAGATGCCCATTATGATGAAGGAAAAGGGGCCCTGCTCCCATTCTGCACTGATGGGGTCGCCTTTCCAACCCCAGATAATCATCGACACGCTAAGAATCGACAAAATCAGGCGAGGGAGAACGACTGGGCGATGGAAGCGCATGCCACGTACAGTGATGTCCTCAGGTAGAATCCATGCAAAAATCCAGAATGCAGGAGGAACGAGGGCCAACAGCAGTGTGAATCCACCCAGCAACCACCATGCATGACGGGTGCCATCCGTCGGATCTCCAAGGAAGAAGGCAAGTGCGAAGCATCCCAAGGAAGAAAATCCGAGGAATAAAGTGACTAGGATTGCCCACCAGGGTAGTCCAGTTCCGTACCGGGTAGGAATACTGCGAATGGCAGCGACTACGTTGAGACGACTAATCCACATCGAGGTCATCCACAACGTCGACCATGTAACCAAGAAGCCGGCCGTGAATCCAGCGAGCAGGCTCTGGAATGTCCAATCAAAAACAACGGTCCATGACAAGGTGTCCTGGAAGGAAGTAGCCATGAATTTCATCAAAATCCAAGCCACACCAATGCCGACAAATGCGCCGACTGCGCTGGATATCAGGCCGAGAAGAGCGCCTTCCTGTACGAACAAAACACGCAAATCTCCACGGTGCATTCCGATGGCTCGCGCCATGCCCATCTCGGGCTTGCGTTCATCGGCCAGCATGACGAAGATGTTCATCACGAGAAGAATGCCTGCAAAGATAACGAACGAGCCGAAGATGAGGAAGAGCATCGAGAAATTCTCGCCAGCATCCGCAGTTGCATCGACCATGTACTGTTTGATGGGGAATACATTCAGATTTGAAGAATCGAGATCTGCTTGTTCATCGGCCCAAGATTCGACTGAGGCAAGGACCGCATCGTAAACAGCGGGATTGGCCATACCGGGTCCAACGATGATGACTAGGCTACGGGTACCGGAATTTCCGCCGGCGAGCAGTTCGGCGTCAGGGATGGAAACTAGACCGAATGTCATGTCTGCAAACGAGGGTTGCCCAGGGGGCGCAGGGAGACTCAGATTCGCATCTTCAACAATCAGTCGTTCACCTTCCCATTGACCACGAATGGCTGGAAGATAGCCTCGCAGCCTAACGGATTCACCGACTTCAAGATTGAGGGTTTCTCCAGCCCAATCAGAAACGTGAATGTCGCCGCTTTCTACATCTGGGAAGCCCATAGCAGCACCCCCTTCGATGGCAACTACCGTCAACGGAACGCGATTCATAGCATCGACGCGAATTCTAGAGGGGAGGCGGCCACTCAGATTGCCATCATCCAATATGGATACACCGGAGCCTGTCGTGATAATCAGTCGTTCAGAATCAAGACTAAAGGCAGCATCACTCGGATTGGCCGCGGGCGGCAAGGAGATTGCAAGCGATGAAAATGAAGAACCATTCCAAGCCCAGAGACCTGACTCTTCAATCCATATGGCATCATGCGAATAAGCGGCCAGTGTCCCGTTAGGCAACCCATATTCCCAAGCCCCGGTCGTGTTGCCGTCGTCCAGAAGGAGGAGCGATTGGCCTTCAACAATCCAGGTGGAGCCGGCATGTTCGAACAAATCGCGACGCTCAGTTGAATCCGACGTGCATGACAGGGAGGCTGCATCACTTCCAACACAGGATTGACTGCCTAGAATACCACCTATTCTAACAACAATCTCATTGGTATCGACCGCGAGATCTACACCCAATGCTGTGCCATCCGTCACCAGAGGAATAGAGGACCAAACTTCAAGGCTAGAAGTGGCTGAATGGATCCAAACATCACCGTCGTTCTCCTCCAATGCGAGATAAGTAGCAGCTTGACAATCGCCCTGTGGACAGAATCGAGCCAGAGCATCAATCGGGTGTGATTCAAGATAATCGGTATCGGGTGCATCGGGTGCGAGATCGATGTGGCGAACGCCATCCACGTGAGCAATCAAAGCCGATTCATTGCCCAGTAATAGAATGTCACGAATCGATTCATCAGCCTCATCATCAGGGGTCCAAATCCACCACTCTCCATCCGGATCCTGCAGAGAAAGACCCGACCCTGTCGCATACCAATCCCAACCGTTGGATTGCTCGATTGATGAGATCGATGCAGAGGCAATTCCAGAGACGTTGAGCCACTGTTGTGCAATGTTGTAAAGAGGAACCTGTAGCAATTCAATCGATTGAAGTGTGAATTCTGATTCATTGACAATGGTGGTGAGATTGTAGACCTCGTTCTTGTGCAGTTGCCCGATTCCCGTGGTTCTAGCAACAGCAATCATTCCTGATTCCGAGTCCGTTTCGATAGTGAACCCGGCATCATCTGCCAACAGAGTTGAATTTACGAGAGCCGAAATTTCTCGATCCAATGATTCGGTGCCATCTCCCTCAACAGCGATGCCAATATGCGTGATAATCGTTGATTTCCCGGTAATGGTCTGGGCTTGTTCAAGTGAGGTGAACAACAGAGGTTGTCGACTGTTTTGATGTCCAGTGTTGACATCTGTAACGATGTGCTGCACGGTCAGATTCACTTGTTCTCGAACGATGCCTTCCTCCAAATCTACATCCATCCAATGAATCTCTATCAGGTCTCCGACAACTACAGTGATACTGTTGGCCAGTTCTTCATTGATGACGACCTTGTCTAGTTCGATTTCGGAATAACGGATGCCATCAGACCCACCTATTGGAGCGAAGCCACCTGCTCCAGAATATTCAGCATCAAAGGCATACCACGTAGCCATGGGCTCCCCGAGTCCTTCGAATTGAACCGAGGCACTGAGTTGAATTCCGGGACGAACACCATCGATATTGGGCCAAGTCAGTAACTGGTCAGAAACCGAGTCTGCACGAGTCTCATTCCATTGCGTCCAAAGCCCTGTGACTGGATCATTGCCACGGATGTAGTAATCGGTGTCACCAAGCGGGGACAGGAATTGCTCTTCCATGGTTGCATCCAAACTGTCTCCAATGACCAGAGAGGAAGTGACGATGGCCGAGCCCACCAGTAAACCGACTACGACGAGGGCGGTGTTTCGCTTACGTCGAACCAGATTATTCCGGGCCATAACAGATAGGATTCGATGTCTACTTGAGAGCAGCCATTGCATGGTTGACCAAACTATCAAACCAGCAATCAATGAAAGGCCAAACAGTGTGAATGAACGCCCCAAACTCCAGTCGAAATCAGTCCACTGAAAGGCTGCGACGATGATGGAAGCGAAAATACTGGTGCAAGCCGTAATCGCCCGACGTTGGGGCGTCCACGGACCTGCGAGAGACATCGAAAGCCCCCTATTCCTCTTCTCCAGTACGACGATCTTCGACGATACGGCCATCCTGCATCACCAATACACGTGAACAACGAGCGGCAATCTCAGAATCGTGGGTGACGAGGAGCATCGTCACACCTCGTTCGGAATTTAGGCTCAATAACAAATCGATTATCTCGTCGCTGGTCTGAGAATCGAGATTTCCTGTCGCTTCATCTGCGAATATGACGGCGGGGTCATGAACGAATGAACGGGCAATAGTGACGCGTTGCTGTTGTCCACCAGACAATTCAGCGGGCAGATGACCATCACGATCACCCAAACCGACAGCATTCAACGCCTCAAACGCCTTCTCACGAGCCTTTCGAGGAGAGGTGCCCGCCATCAAGAGGGGTAATTCGACGTTCTCAACTGCTGTAAGTACCGGTAAGAGGTTGAAAGATTGGAAGATGAATCCCAATTGCGAACCGCGCAACGAGGTGAGGTCATAATCAGACATCTGCGAAAGAGGTTGGCTGTGGATGAGAACCTCTCCTGATGAGATATCATCCAAACCTGAGAGGCAATTCAAGAGTGTCGTCTTACCACAACCGCTTGGACCCATGACTGCGACCATCTCGCCTGGGTTGAGTGAAACACTGACTTTACGTAGTGCTTCTACACGATTTGTGCCAGTATCGTATACCTTCCACAATTCACGCGCTTCGAGTACAGTCGTCATGACTTACTGTGAGTGGAGCAGGGATATAACACCCCGTCCACAACGCACCGCTGATGATTTCTCACACTGTTCTTCTTTTCGGGCCACTGCGTGACCAATTTGAGACGAGAACCATGACAATAGAAATGATGGAAAACTGTACAGTAGAAGATGTACTCAACCACATTGGGGTCGATTCTAGTCTGGTGAAGGCAGCTGTCAACGGAACGATTGTGGCCACATCGACGCTGCTACCCTCTTCATCTGAAATCGCTCTCCTTCCACCCGTTTCAGGCGGTTGAACAGGCGGAATCTTGAATGGGGGCATTCGGTCAGCAGGGTTTGGTAAGCACATGGCATTCGGCACTCAAGAACTCGTAATCGTCCTCGTAGCCTTCTTCATTCTCTTCGGCGCAGAACGGTTGCCCAAACTCGCTCGCTCGATGGGGCAGGCCAAGGGAGAATTCCACGAGGGATTGGCAGATATCAAGAAAGCTGGCGATTCTACAGAAGAAGATCTCGATCGTGGTGGCCGCACAGAAGCGGCAGCATTGACGGAACAGGCCGAGGAATCGGGTGTTGAAATCGATGGGAAAACACCCGAAGAAGTCGAAGATGAGATGTCAGATTAATCAATTGGAAAATTGATTTTTCAATTGAAATTATACCCTTCTTAACGACAAAGGTGACCCACAATCAGGGCACACCTCACCTTGTCGCTGAACGGATCCGCAGCCGACACATTGTAGAGCATGAGAGCGAACTTCACGCACCCCATCTTGAACGACGCCGCGCCAAGGGTGACCACGGTGCGAACAGACGTTCTGCATACGATAATCATCGGTGACCAAGGTGTATCCCATTGAAAATGCAAGCGCTAAAACGTCCAAATCGACGGGTGAAAGGCCACTGAAATCCCCCGTTTCTTGGCTGGCCTCTGTTGCAACAGCTATTGCAGCGGGATCAGGGGTCTCAAAGCGCGGCCCTTGCGCCTCAAGCATGAGATGACGAGATGGTGAAAGCCGCTGAACCTCATTCAGTTGGCTGTTTGCACAGATTCCTTGCATCAGCATCTCAAGGGGCCAAGATAGCAAGGCGGCGGTATCGAGAACCTCCATGTCGACAAGGTAACATTGGTGCGTCATCAGCCTTCCGCACCTGACGATGATGGGAAAGGGTCATGCCTCCCATCAGTCGCCTTGACCACATGGGCCTGCTTCCATCTGGCTTCTGGTCAACCGTGGATTCCTTTGTTCAATGGTCGGCAGACCTTGGTTTGCCGGGCCTGGCGATTCTATCGTTCACAGAGGCCTTCGTCCAACCTGTACCTCCAGAAGCACTCACCCTGCCGATGTTCATCGCAGAGCAAGGCAATCCTCTGATGATCTTCCTGATTTGGTTGGTGGTGACACTGACCAGTGTAGGTGGTGCCATGGTTGGATGGTGGTTGGGTAAGGTGTTTGGCCGGCCCGTCGCGGACCGATTCATCAATCCTAAACACATTGCTCGACTGGAGAGTCTAATCGTTCGCTATGGAGATGCGGGCATCTTCATCGCAGCTGTATCGCCCATCCCGTACAAGGTACTCGCATGGGTTGCTGGCATGGGTGAAATGGACTATCGTAGATTCATCATCGCCGGCCTATGGGGGCGAGGTATGCGCTTTGGAATTCAGGCGCTGGCCATTGGAATCTGGGGCGATGAGTTACTTTCAGCACTTCTCAATCCATGGATTTGGTTTGCATTATGCATCGCTTCAATCGCCATATTGATTCCAGCCAAGAAATGGTGGGATGGACTCCTCGATGAGGAAGAATGACCGAACCCCTCATCAACCGGACGGGCAGCGGGAAGTTTGTCGCTCGTGTGGTGTAGCTAGGCCCATCATGGTGGGTTTTCATCCCGCTGACTCGGGTTCGAATCCCGACACGAGCACTTTTTTACCGCCTTCATCTGGCCTGAGACATGGCCGACTATTGTGATGCAATCGTTTGTCATTGCGGGTTCAGAGGCAAGGCTGTTCCTCGCAAACAGCACATGGAATGCCCACAATGCGGCCATGTTGTCGAGGCTTGCTGTGAAGGCGCCCCTCTGTGGGAATGATTACTGGCGCTCACGGTATGAGGCCAATAGACCACTCAGAAGGACCCCCAAGATTATGCCGACCCTCAACCCCTGGTCATAGGCTCCTTCTCCCGCTAGATCACGGAACGCGAAAGCAAAGGCCACAGTAATGGGTCCCCCAAGGAAGACAAAACGCAACAGCCACTTGGTGAGGGAAGGTGCCTCTCCGACGGGACGCAGAGTCAGAGATCCTTGCTTCAACAACAACTCCCAATTCAATTCGTGAGAAACCTGACGGAATCGTTCGATGGCCATTGGACGAATTTTGGGGACTCCTTTGGAATGCAAACCACGACCTGTGACAATTCGGATACGACCCAACCAATCACGCGATGCGATGATGTACTCGATTACGGCCTTCGATTGTTTTAGATCCAAATCGTGTAAATCAACGGTCAATACACCCCGGTCTCTACGGACATGACTAGCAATTGTCCACGGACTATCATCGGCCCACGGGAGTGATGTTGCGGCATCTTCGATTGGATGTAGTAACATTTGGAGCCGGTCGATAGGGTCGACTTCAACAGAGACTTCTGACAATCTACGGCTTCTCTCTACATATCGTACTGAGGTGTAACTCAGAATCACGACAATCGTTGAGATACCGACCATGACACCGACGCGAATCGATTCATCGAGATTGGATACGTCCATCCCATTGGCAAAGATGTGCATGAAGAAGGACATCGTTCCAACCATTAGTCCCAAGACAGTCGACAGAGAGAACAAGTCCCTCACTCGAAGTTCGGTCATTGAATGCGCCTTGGTGTTGTCGGCTATGAAAGGGGCGGCAGAGAAAACAATAGGAAGCACATTAGGTGCGATTCAAAGTCGCATCAACATGCAACCACCATTCCGCAATGGATTGGAGGACCGGGGTCGAGAGGTCAAGGTCGGCCGATGGGTATTGGGCATTGCTGGTTTCTATTGTATCTCGATGTTTCTTGTACCATTAATGATGCCATCTGGAACTGTGCCAGAACTTTCTGGACGGGCCAATATGTTGGATTACTCGTCTCAAGATTCTTGGGGGAATAATGCGCATACAGAGGGTGGAGAAATAGGGCACAATCAAAGTGCACACGGTGGAACATTCGCTTGGTCTGAACTGAATCCCTACTATGCATTCGTTTACGCATTCGGTGATCTGAATTGTCATCAAAAACATGAGAGGTCATGGACAATCAATGGCAATCAGATGCCAGTTTGTGCCCGTGATGTAGGCATCTTCCTTGGGCTTGCCTTGGGCGGATGGTGGTTCTCTAGACGGGGACTCAATCGTTGGACTATTCGAGATTCATTCTTGACTTTAATTCCTGATACTCGCATCGCTCCACTTTACACCAATGATCGACGATTGTCGGCAATGTTTGGGATCGGTTTGCTGTTCTGTTTACCAGTTATCCTTGATGGAGGCATTCAAGCAATCACTGCATACGAATCTAGCAATCCGGTTCGCATCCTTACTGGCCTTCCATTCGGATTCATAATAGGATGGTATTTCGGGGCCAGCATGTCTTCAAAGCCTGAGAAATTCGATCATGATGCAGGTAAGGTACACCTTCCTGCTGGCGCTCGGTTGTCATTGCCAGCGAAGACATTCGATGAGAGCGAATAATCAAACGGCGCCGTCCTGCCACCATGAGAGAAGTTCGTCTCGAGTGGAAGGAGGCACGACATCCGATTTACCTGAACCCAAAATGGACAAGCGAGCGATGCACGAATCAACTGCGCTCGGATTGGATGACAATACGGCGCTAAGTCCATGTTTCCAAGAGGAGGAGGCGTGGGTGCGCCTCCATTCTGAAAGGGCCTCTTTCAGTGGCCAAAGTGCGATACCAATCCGGCCGTATGCTTGCCAATCTGGTCGAAGTTCAGACCGTGATGCATCGCTGCCTATCAGTGAGCGGTGTACGCGAACCCATCCTGATTGTTCATGGAAAATTTTGACCATACGTCGAGTGTGTCTCTCAGTTACCATTCGAACGGGCCCGAGCCATGATCGTAATTCAGGAATCTCGACACTGGGGAGCAGAGAAAGGGTCCCGACTATGGCAAGCACAGAGTGACTCAATGGATCGAGCGGTGCATCCAGTCTTGAAGGGGTATCGGAAGCCTGAATGGCCTCGATGTAAATCTTGGTAGAATCGCGAACAACCTGCCAAGGTTTCCGAGAATCGAGCCAATCAGAATTGCTGCGTGCTGGAGGTGTTTCAACAACATCTAGGGTAGTTTGACCTCGCTGCGAAACCAATGCAGCACCTAACATATGAAGATCGACTTCTTCTGTTGAGACATTGAGCGGAGTAGGGCGTTCATGAAGGAAGCCGCGTATCGCAATTTGCAACTTCTTACGCAATTCATCTTTGGTGCCATCATTGACGATTGGCCCCACTATTCGGCCCAGATCAAATGGGGCTGGCATCGGCACATTCCCCCCAAATAGATCGTGATACCCTTGACGAATCCGGATTTGGAATTCATCGGTTTCAAAATATTCAGACTTATCGAGTGTGACGCGAAGAGTGCTGTGTTCAATTCTACGCAATGCTGCACCAGGGTCACAATCAACCCAGACACATAGATCTGGAATCATGGCGGCAGCATTCATTTGAGCAACCTCTTCGATCCCAAGGTCACCCACAACACCCTGATAGACCAATGATGAGTGTATATTTCGCTCACTGACAACCGCATGACCTTGGCCAAGACGGGGGCGAATCCAAGTGTGTGAATGATCCATTCGGTCAGCGGCGAAATACACCGCTTCACGTACCGGGCCTGCATCTCCAGTGCGAACCGCTTCAACTGCCATCATGCCAAGTTCGGCGTTCCTACGAGGTTCAGCGGTCACATCTACACCAGCGAATGTGAATTCCTGCTGCAAAATCACGGCAATCATCTGCGTGGCGAGGCCCTTGCCAGAACCATCGCCACCTTCTACGGTAATCAGGTACATTTCAGCACCTCAATCCTCGTCATCGAAGTCATCGAAATGGCGCTTCGTCGCAGACAGCATTCCCATGCCAGCCAATATGAGCATCGGTCCAATGAAGATGCCTCCACGACTGAACAACGCCAGACCACACAGATATTGGGTTCTACGGTAATTTTTCCCGCGCCTTGCTTCAGCGGCACCGACGAATCCGAAGAGTGCGGCGATTACAGTGAGTGATGCAACCACGGATGCTAGGAGGACTGCACTATCCAAATGGGAATCGCGCCGAAGATCTTCCTCAATCGTACCTTCACCAGGCGTCAACGTGAGTGAAAGGTCAGCCTGATCACCCGGATTGAAGGTGATTCGAAGAGTCTTGTTGCCCGAATGGGATACCTTCAGGATGAACGAATTATGAGGCACATCTTCCATCGAAAAACGGCCATCACGGTTTGTGTAGGCGCTATGACTGGTCGGCTCATCATCGATATTCAGCAATAACACTTGAATGCCTTCGATTGGATCACCACCTGTTAGATTTTCGTCATCGAGTGCCGTCAATATCTGGCCGTTTACTGTGGCCGTATTCTTATCAATAAAAAGTGGGTTCTCAAGTACATCATGGGGGTCGGAAGCAAACAATAAGAATCCGAACCATAGACCCAAGAGAGAGCCGGCGACAATCAAGGTAATCGCAACATTGCTAGACCATTCAAGTGCATCATCTTCGGATTCACGACGCACGGCAGCTTCGACTTCAGCGTCGGGATCCAAATGAACAACAAGATCCTCGTCATCACTCATTTTGAAGCCCCCTCATCAGGTGGGTTACGCCCGCCGTCCTTCAAGTTCATGGCCAATAGAATCACAACTGCCGCCAGCATGATGGCAAGAAAGACGTTTGAATAGACAAATGTCTCTTCGGTAGAAGAAGGTGATTCGACTTCAGGTTCTGGCTCCGGTGGAACCTCAGGTTCGATGAATGTGACATTGTACATAATAGGCCATTCTTTTCCAGTAATCCAGAGAGATTGAGTTGACGAATCGAAGGCTATACCGTTCATTACACCGGCTCCTTGTGGCCTTAGGCCACTCGCATCAATATGGAGGATAACTACACCCGAGTTCAGATCAATTCCAACAATCTCATCGGTCTGATAGATATTCGCAAGCAGCATGCCACCCCATATTTCCATCTCATTGATTTTGGATACAGGTGACCCGTTTAGGGTTACATTCAGCGTCCCTTCGATTTCAAAAGTTGAGGCATTTCTAAGGGTGAGAACATCGGTTCGATTAGACATGATGAGTTGATGGCCATCGTACGCCAAACCCCATCCTTCACCCTCGTACGTGTAATTAGCAACAACGTCGAAGGTCTCCATCTGATATCGGTATGCAATGCCTTCTTGCCAGGTCAATTGGATTATCTCATCATCGACAAAGGTCATTCCTTCACCGAATTCGCCGGCGTTCAAATCCACCGAGCGAATGACTGAACCAGATGAAAGGTTCACTTCACGAAGGGTGGAATATCCATACAAACCGGTCGATTCAAATAAACGACCTTGATGAAACTCCAAGCCCTGAGTATAGGCCTCAGAATCATGGGTGACATTGTCGTGAACAACAACGACCAATGACTCTGCTCGAACATACGAAGAGTCGTCATCCTGCGCCCCAATCATCGGGGCCGAAGACAACAGAAATAAGGCGGTGATAAATACCGACAGGACACGTCGTCGCCCGAGCATGTATGAACAATGCTCCACCTTGTGTTAAATACCTGCTCGGGCCGAAGTCAACGCGGAACACGTAGTGTTTCGCGGGGTCATTTAATGTCCGTCAGCAATCACTTTCGAAGTCTGTTATTGGTTTCATTGATGATTCTGGCCTCTTGGGCTCCTTTGGCAGCAGCAGGTAATGACGATTCTGGAGAGAATCCCACGACCCAAGGTGGTATTTTCTACAATCTTGATGAATTTGATCCTCTAACCAATGGAAAACCATATCTTTTCGCTGGCGGCGAAGATGAGATTATCTTCAGTGCAACACGGCATCTCAAACAACAATGGGTTGATGATGGATATCCAGGCCTCGTGTTACCCTTTGAGGAAACCGGAACAAGTGGACGGACTGCTGGACGAGCGTGTGAGAATGCATGGACTGCAGGGCAAACTGGAACGGTGCAAACGACGGGGGGGCAGATTCAGATTTCAGCAATGCATGTGACCACAAATGCAGCCATCCTGATTGAAAACGGACAATCGGTATCCTCCACGACACTGAACAATATCGGTTCTACTTGGGAGACGACTATTTTCCCCACGGATTCCAACTATTTTGGAAACCCTCCTGATGTTGACAACAATTGTCAGATTGAGATTGTGATTTACGCTATTGATGGTGGCGGGAACACCGGCGGATACTTCATGCCCAGCATGGCCTCCACACGTGAAATCGTCTACGTTGACATCGATGATTTGTCATGGAGAAACACCATCCTAGCCCACGAATTCCAGCACCTGCTACACAATGCCCGAGATCCGTTTGAATACATCTGGATTGACGAAGGAAATGCTGACATGGCCGCTTTCCTCTGCTTTGGAGCATCAAATACTGTCATCGGACACGCCAATCAGTGGACCACAAACGCCAGCGCATCGGTTCGTTGGTGGAATCAGCGACTTGCTGACTATGGGGCCGGTTTCATGTTCATGCTCTTCCTTGCCGACAATCTCGGCGGTGGTTCTGCTATTCGCCAACTGGTGGCAGATACTCGGACTGGCGGATCGGGAATTGTCCAACTAGCTCAAACATTGGGCTCAAGTGGCACACCAATCGGAACCACGATGACGGACATCTTCGCCAACTTCACGGCATCGGTCACTCTCGACCATGGCACTCAAGCAGAATTCGGCCTCGATAACATCGACATGTACGAGACCTGTGGAGGCAACCAGTTCTGTCGGCTCCAGCTCTCCGGAACAAATCTGAACTGGGGTTCAATGTGGCAGAGCGGGCCACACGACCTCGAAGGGTGGGGCGTCCATGCATTCAGATTTATCGATGGGACGGGTTCACCCCTCAACATCATGATTCAGCCCAGTGAATTGGGCTTTGCTGGAACTGTCCTGACCCATGATGCAGCGGCCGGAACTTGGTCGATGGAACAATTGAGATTTGACCCCTTAACGGGAATTGGTACTGCGCTGATTCCTAGTTTTGGTGACCTCGCCAATAACGGCACCACGGATGATGTGTACCTCATCGTATGGTATGAGAGTGGAGTCGATGATTGCGACTATACCAGTCCGAATTGCGCCTTCCCTGGTGGCACGGAATATCCCATCGCTTCATTCGATGTGATGGCTGGACTCATCACCCAACCGGCTCAGATTGCTGTCGCTCAAGAATATACAAGCGACCGAGATCAAGATGGAAACGATGACACCGTAGAAGCGACCGTCGAGGTCATATCATCCGCTTTCTACGAAGTTCTAGACATTGAGGTCAAGGCTTACGAAAACAACACCCTCCAAGATTCGCTTTCCTTCTCCATGGAAGCAGGCAACAGTGTCCCTGTCAATCGAACAGTATGGTACACACCGCCATGGGATGGCGATTGGACTCTACATTTCACGATGCGGAATCAAATTGGAGAAATTGTCAATGAGGCCCTCACCCTCCCACTCACATTAGCGAATATGGCACCAGTCGCTGAAGGAAGTGCGTCAGCGAATGCAACACAGACGTGGTTGCCTCTGCAATTCTTTGGTGCTGGATATGACCTCTGGGGCCTTGGGATGACGAATGCGTCATTCACCCACAATGAGACACCGATTGGATACAATTGGGACTTCGGAGATGGTTCGGCAGGCTCAGGTCTCAAGGATCCACTGCGTGCTTGGCAAATTCCAGGGATGTACAATGTCACCCTGAGTGTAGTCGACCAAGGTGGAGGCGTCAGCACGAATCAATCATGGGAGATAAGCGTCAATGATACTGAAGTTCCAGTTCCTCAAATCGACGTCGGTTCACCACCAGTAGCAATCTCAGACCCGTACACATTACTTACCTCTCAACGGGTTCAATTCTCTGCAGCGAGGACTGATGACAATGTTCCGCTCAATCAATTGACCTTCACGTGGGACTTTGGAGACGGAACAATCCTCAATGGTCAAGGCCTCTACGATGTATCACACGAATGGGCGATGGGCTCCTCGAACGGCACTGCATACAATCTGACCTTGTACGTTGACGACGGGACACATGTGGCCAATATGTCGGTCACCATTCTAATCATGAATAGGGTGCCACGACAGGTCTGGTTTGAGGACATGGAGACCACAACCTTGACCCCTCTGCTGATGCCGACAGTATTCACCGATGATGATGGCACAATCATGTCTACGGATTGGTGGTTTGATGAGAATGTCAATCTGGATGGAGGCATTGTAACTCTGGCTTCACCATTTGTTTCCAACCACAGCACAGATGCTAATCCATCACCTGCATGGGCAAACCCTGGTTGGAAGAATGTCACAATCTATGCGATGGATGATGCGGGAGATGTCAGTTGGACAGTGTTGCGAGTTGAAGTCCTCAATCAACGCCCGGTAGCCATCTTCCCAAGGCCCGATGATGGAATGACCAATACGATGTACTCCTTCCTCTCCTCGTCATTTGATCCAGATGGAAATTCTGGCAACATGAGTCACAATTGGACTATCACTGGAATCCAAGACCCAATCACCAACAATCAGGTGAATCACATGTTCACGGCCCCAGGCGTCTATGTCGTATCCTTGGTAGTCACCGATGAGAGAGGCCTAGACTCACTACCGAAGAGTTACACCATTCACATCGCGAATCCACTGCCAATGCCGATGCTTTCTGTCAACGAAGCTTGGCTCAATGGAACCATTGTGACGATGCCGGGTTCGGATTTATCCGTCTACACTTGGCGTCGTAGCTTTACAGATTCAGGGGATATTTTCGTTGCACCAGGAACAGTTCTTCGATTCTCATCAGTTGGTTCACGGGACATGGATGCCGCCTTTGAGGGCATGGATAACCCTGACCAAACGGCGGCAGATTGGAATGGAATCGTCGACACCACCTGGGGCTGGGGTGATGCATCGCCACCCTCGCATGCATACGATTCATGGCACATCTTTGAGCAGCCTGGATACTACACTGTGACCCTGACGGTAAGAGACGGATATGGGACCGGTGACAGCAATTCAACAACGATTGGAATCTGGGTTTCCAGCACACCTGTGATTCACTCAGAGGAAATCATCGGAGATGGAATCGCATTCAGTGGTGAAATGAACATCATGGAAGCCATAGCTCAAGATGCTGACTTAGATTCAGGAATGAAGGCATGGAGGGACGATGATGTGCTTTCAGATAGTGACAATGATGGCGTTGCTGACAATGATCAAGATATCGCACTGAATATGGATCTCGTCTATTGGTGGGACCTTGACGACAGTGTGGATGACGATGGAAATGGAAATTTCAATGATGATTGGATAACCAATCTCAACGTTCGAGAAGGACGGGGGATTGATGCGCAGTGGAACGAATCAGGTGAATATTTGATTCGATTGAAGGTCTGTGATGACACAGCAGTCTGCACAATTGAAACCTATGAAATAATCGTCCGAGATCACGATGCATCAGACGATACACTTGGGGGCCTGTCATGGAAGGATTTGCTCCCTTCAACCGATTCCGGAAGTTTGTACATCATCATTCTCATCGCTCTGGTTCTGACCCTTGGATGGCTGGTAATGCGTGAGCCTGAAGAGATTGAAATGGAGGCTGAGGAAGCGGCCAGTACCTACGATGTCGCCGAAGTTCACACCGAAGGTGGAATCTTGGGCATGGACCAGCACGCGCCTCCCCCCAAGCCGACGCATTTGGCCAAGGAAGATCGCCGCAGCAAGGAATCGGGTTATGTGCGACCTGTCACCAGCAGACGCCGGCGGTGACCCTGTGATGGCCAAAGGGCGGCGCGGCACGACACTTGCAGCCATCTTGCTTCTCCTGCCATTACTCTCCGTGATTTCCTATGAGATGGGTATGGACTTCGCACCTGTCGCTTCGGCTGCTTCAGATTGTGGCCAGGGTGAACAACCGGGCGCTCTCGATGAGGATATGGTCGAAGATTTCATGTTGACCGGAAATGGGTGGGTTGGTGGTGGGGTCCACTGGGAAGAGGACGAAGAAGACTATCAGATTACATATCGAGATTTGTCTAGCCTCTCGTCCTCATTCTACACCTCATTCGTCCTGAACAATGATTCCGCGGTCGGCCTGCGAATGAATATGACCACTGGTTGGAAATATACCATCTGTGTCAATCTTCAACCTCTCAATGGATCCGAGGAAAGGCCCATTGCAGACGTGTACCTGTTGCAAGAAGATGACTTCTCAAAATACGAATTCGATTTCGATTCCAGACACGATGATTGGGAGGGGATGCGAGATGATATTGCACACTCAGCGCCTTGGTTGCAGAACCTGATTCTGTGGCATCCTTTCAGAGACGTGCATTCATACGAGAAATTGGACGATGTCAAGTTTGCAGTGGCCCTGGATCATGAAGAGCGGAGTTATTCAATCTGGGACGATTATGCTCAACCCAAGACGATGTTTCTGATGATTGAGTCATGGAACAACATTCGCGATTATGACGCTAAGGCGCAGGAATCCAACTACAGTGTGGATGTGACCGTTCTTGTCGAAGAGCGATTCTCGCTACCCAACTGGACGGTGTCCATGGTTTGTTGTGGGGGGTTGTTGGGGATTATGGCCTCACCGTTTTTGGTTCATCGACGTTACATGAAAGCCGGATTGGTTGCCATCGAAGCGGGCGGTGGAGACATGATGCCTCATCTCGAAACAGCGCCAGAGAGAACTTCTACGGCACCAGCTCTAACCGAACCCAAAGAAGGGTGATTATTCGTACTCTAGGATGCCCCAAGCAGTCCGCAAGTCGTTGATATTGATATGCCCACGTTTGACCAATGAGTAGTCTTTGTCAAGAGTGGTGTACACCAAGGGCTGTTTGAGTAATGGTGCATGAATTCGAGTCCAATCTCCTCCACGTCCATTGCCCATCAATGCGACGTTGATGTCACCCTCTGAAAGAGTATGAGCGGCTTCAAAGATGTTCAGGCTGGTCGAATGTTCAACGCCTTTGTAGCAACACTTGATGATGTCACCGGCGTCAGAATTGGCGGTTACATATTCAATTATCTCTGCCGCGGATGATACTGCAGGAAGATGACTCGAAGCAATGATTGAGGTGTCCTTCCCACAGGCCTTAACCAAGGCCTTGCGAGCCTTCGGCGCGATCGAAATCTCAAGATCAATCCAAGTGACTTCACTCTCGATTGCAGCCTTCAAAATCGCAACACGATCATCCTCCTCGCCATGAAAATAACCTCCTTCAGCAGAAGAACGACAAGTGAAGATGACTGGAATCTGAATTCCATCCTTGAGGGTTTGGACGGAGGATTCAACCTCGACATCCGCAATAGGGCGCGGTTCCATAATCGGTTCCTGTTTTTGACTGACTTCATCACCATCTGCATTCTTGATGATGATTGGATCGATTTCAATTCGATTTACGTAGAGATTGTCAAAGCAAACTTCGACCACATCAGCGCCCGCAGCTGTTGCTCGGCTGGCATCCCGAATCATGTCACCAACGCTATGTCCACGCAATGTTACGCAGATTTTGGTCTCAGTCATCGAGGCGGGGACCGACGCCCCCTGTTTAATCGTATTTGAGACCGCAGTGGCGCGAGCCCCCCCCTCTCTAAATTTTCTATGCGGACATAATTGAAGTGTCAATTCCAACGTAGTGATGCGGTTTCGAATCGTAATAAACAACGCGAAAACAGCGATATTTTACAGGAATAAGCGGAGCATTCAATAACCACCAGAGGCCACCTGATAATGTCCCGTGAGGACCCCCTAAGGGGGTCCTCAACGAATATAGAAAAGAGGGTATAGAAAATGAGTGATTCAGATTACGATGCTGACAGTATTCAGGTCCTTGAGGGGCTGGAGGCAGTCCGCAAACGCCCAGGGATGTACCTAGGAGACCCCCATGATGGGTCCGCTCTGCACCACTGCATTTGGGAGGTTGTCGACAACGCGGTTGATGAGCACCTTGCCGGCTATTGCGATGCGGTCGAGATTATCCTAGAGAAGGACGGAGCCGTGACGATTGTGGATCACGGACGAGGTATCCCTGTCGGTGAACACTCAGAGTATGGCATCAGTGCCGCGGAAGTCATCATGACCAAACTACACGCGGGCGGTAAATTCGATAACTCGTCCTACAAGGTCTCCGGTGGATTGCACGGCGTCGGTGTTTCTGCAGTCAATGCCGTATCGGAATGGCTCAAAATGAGCATTCAACGCGACGGGAAGCTGTATGAACAAACCTATGTCCGCGGGGAGCCCCAAGGTCGCCTCGAAGTGGTTGGTGATAGCAATTCAACAGGTACAACAATGTCATTCAAACCCGATTTGGAAATTTTCACCACCGTCATTGAATTTGACTACGATGTCCTCAATACACGGCTGCGTGAAACCGCTTTCCTCAATGCGGGACTCAAAATTACCATCACCGACCGGCGTGGCAAAACCATTGAAACCGTTGAACACCAATATGATGGGGGGCTTACCGAATTCGTCAGTCTATTGAATGAACGCCGCAACCCAATACACAGCGATGTTGTTTACATCAAAGGAATGCGTGAGATTGAAGATGGTGAAGTCCATGTCGAGTTGGCCATGCAATGGTCTGACGCCTATAATGAGATGATTCAGTGTTATACGAATATCATCCGTAATCGAGATGGGGGGACACACCTATCTGGCCTGCGAAGTGCACTTACTGGTTCACTCAATCGCTATGCAAAGAGTCGAAACCTCCTCAAAAACGTCGATAAATTGTCCGGCGACGATGTACGTGAAGGGATTGCCGTTGTCCTCAGCATCAAACACCCAGACCCATCATTCTCAAGCCAAACCAAGGATAAACTGGTTTCAAACGAGGTAGCGGGAATTGTGGAGAGTATCGTTAACGAAAAACTCGCAGAGCACTTTGAGGAAAATCCATCGGTTGCAAAGATTGTAATCGATAAAGCGGTTCTAGCCAGCAAAGCTCGTGAAGCAGCCCGGAAGGCACGCGACCTCACTCGAAGAAAAGGTGTCCTTGAAGGTGGAGGATTGCCTGGGAAACTCGCAGATTGTCAAAGTCGTATTCCAGAGGAATGTGAAATCTACGTTGTCGAGGGTGATTCTGCAGGCGGTTCAGCCAAGACGGGGCGCGATCGCCGTACACAAGCAATTTTACCCCTACGTGGAAAGATTCTCAATGTAGAAAGGCAACTTCGAAATCAAGCAAGAATATACCAGAACAATGAGATCCAAATTATGATCAAAGCCTTCGGTGCAGGCGTTGGAAACCCCCCTGAATTGGCAGATGGTGACGAATCACTGGCGGAGAGTGATACCTATTTCAATGTGGAAAAACTTCGCTATGGGAAAATCATCATCATGACTGACGCTGATGTCGATGGTGCACACATTCGCACACTTATCCTCACGTTCATCTGGCGCTTTATGCGACCTGCAATCGAAAATGGAAATGTGTTCATAGCCCAACCACCACTCTACATGATATCCCGTGGACGAACCTCAAAATATGCATATACAGATGATGAACGAGATGGAATCATCGCTGAATTCCGTGCTGACAACCCCGATGTGAAAATTGGCATCCAACGCTACAAAGGCCTGGGTGAAATGAATCCTGATCAGCTTTGGACCACTACCATGGATCCTGCGAACCGAACTTTGCTCAAGGTTACAGCAAAAGATTTCGGTGACGATGGTGAAACCTCAGCACTCTTTGAAACGTTGATGGGCGACGATGTACCAGATCGTCGCGCCTTCATTGAACTGCATGCGGCAGAAGCCGATGTGGACATATGAGGTGATTTGATGAGTGATGAAGATCTACCCGTAAATCCAACAGACAATCAAGTTCGACACACGATCGATCAAGAGATGACAACATCATACATCGATTATGCAATGTCTGTGATTATTGGACGTGCTTTACCCGAAGTTCGAGACGGATTGAAACCTGTTCATCGCCGCGTATTGTTTGGCATGTATGAAGCCGGACACACCTCTGACCGTTCATACTCCAAATCTGCCCGCTCAGTGGGTGAAGTCATGGGTAAATTTCACCCACATGGCGACCAATCCATCTACGACACAATGGTTCGCATGGCTCAGGATTTCAGTTTGCGATATCCATTGATTGATGGACAGGGGAATTTCGGAAGCATCGACGGCGATAAGGCCGCTGCAATGCGCTATACAGAAAGTCGGCTACATCGATTGGCCAAGCATATGTTGGACGATATCAAGAAAGATACTGTCGATTTTCAACCGAACTTTGATGATTCGGAACAAGAACCCCAGGTATTGCCTGCTCGATTGCCCAACCTACTCCTCAATGGAAGCGATGGGATCGCTGTGGGGATGGCCACAAAAATTCCGCCGCATAATCTGACAGAAGTGGCTTCTGCAGTCCATTTACACGTCGACCGGATCATAGAAGAGGGAGAAGAAAACGGTGACCCTGAAAACCTACCCGCAATCGACGTGGGTGAATATATGCAACATATGAAGGGCCCAGATTTCCCCACGGGTGCAACCATTCATGGCGTCGATGGCATTCGTGATATGTACGAAACTGGGCACGGTAGATTCCATGTACGAGCCCATTCCGAGGTGTTCGACGATGACAAAGGAAAGCGCATTGTGATTCATGAAATCCCCTACCAAGTAAAGAAAGCGGCGATGCTAATAGCCATTGCAGATTTGGTGAGGAAGGAAACTGTCAAGGGAATTCGAGATATTCGTGATGAATCGAGCAAAGAAGGCATTCGCGTTGTCATTGAAATCAAGCAAAATGCAGATCCGCATGCCGTACTAAATCAGCTGTATCGCTCCAGTCGCCTGCAAGAATCATACTCAGCCAACATGATGGGGATTATCAACAGACAACCGGTCCAACTAACTCTCCCTGTGATACTACACACATATGTACGACATCGAGAAGAAGTCATTCGACGTCGCACAGAATTTGATCTTGCAAAGGCGGAGGCTCGCGCGCATGTTCTCGAAGGACTCGTCAAAGCCCAAAAACGGATTGATGATGTTGTAACGGTAGGCAAGGGTGCAGACAGTCGTGAACACTTTGAACAAATTCTCCGCGGTGATGCCAAATTTGTAAAGATACGCAAGTTCGATTTCTCAGAACCACAGGCCAAGGCGATTGCAGAACGCCGACTCTACCAACTCTCAAAGATGGATACCCAGAAAGTAGACAATGAATTCAACGAACTCAAAATTGACATTACTGAATACAACTCCATTCTGGCAAGTCGTGGCCGACGACTGGAAATCCTGTTAACCGAATTGGATGAAATGGTCGAAAAACATGGCGATGAACGTCGCACCAATATCGACCCCATGCCACTTTCAATGGATCGTGAAGATCTCGTCGAAGAACGTGCAATTGTCATCTCTCTTTCTGAGGACAATTACATCCGCCACCTTCCAGTTGAAGCATTCCGTGTGCAACATCGTGGAGGAAAGGGCCTCAAAGGCGTCACCACGAAAGATGAGGATTTCCCGAAATCAATTCTCACCTGCTTCAGCAAGGATCGACTTCTCATCTTCACCGATCAAGGGCGTGTCTATGGCCTCAAGGCCTGGGAAACCCCACAGGGCAGTCGCCTCAGCCGTGGCAGCCACATTCGTAACCTATTGGAAGGCTTGCGAGAAGAAGAGAAGGTAGTGACAATCCTCCCAATCTCAAAAGAAGTTCAAGAAAATCCAGAAGGTCATTTCCTAATATTTGCCACCCATGAAGGTGTAGTTAAACGGACTGAACTAGGTAAATACACTCGAATCAACCGAAACGGGAAGTATGCGCTGAAGTTCAAAACTGAAACAGACACACTCGTGGCAGTCCGTGAAGCAACTGAAGATGATCACGTTGTTCTAGTATCCAAACTTGGAAGAGCGTGCCGATTCAAGCCTAGCCAAACGAAAGAAAATACCGATGGTTCCATAGGATATACTGTGAAGGTACAGGGCCGTGTTACTGCCGGTGTTCGTGGCATGAAATTGAAAGAGGGGGACCAAGTTGTCGGCATGATTGCTACTTCGAATGAGGAAACACAAGTCCTAACTCTCTCTAAATATGGAATGGCCAAGCGAAGTCGACTCGGGAATGGAGAAATGATTTGTTCAATATGCGGAGAGATAATTCAGGTCGAGGTTACGGATGGCGTTAAGATACAGATACCATGCCACCCGGACGAGGATGGTCTTAACGAGACTGAACGAGATGGTTATCGGAAGACAAACCGAGGCGCCGGTGGAGTAGCAACCATGAAACTAGGTGAAAGTGATGAAATTGTTCGCGTCCACACGATTCCGGATCTTTCCGACCAAGTCTTCCTGCTAACGGGCAAAGGCATGATGATCCGCGTGCGCACCGAACAGACCAAAGAAACCAGTGGCAAGTCGACCAAGGGTACACGAGTCATGGAATTGCGTGACCGTGATAAAGGTGGTTTCCTCGACGAGATTATCTTCTCAGCAAGGCTACCTGCAGTACTCATTGATGAAGAGGATGCGAAGCCTGAAGTAGAACTCGTGGTTGATGGCGAGGAAGAGTGAACAAACCACTCGCCTTAAATGAAAAATGATGGTGGAACGGCTGCTGCGACGTTCGCATAGCCTGGCCATCGCGCTGGATTGCTAATCCAGTGGGTTTTACCC
>JAPKFG010000082.1 GCA_028821675.1 Candidatus Poseidoniales archaeon | reverse complement strand
GAGCGCATCAACAATCTTGGAACCGATGATTCAAGTCTTAAACTACGGGTTTGGCAAGAAGATATGAAACGTGCAAATACCGACTTTGAATCGGCAGATGATAAGGTCAAGGTCTGCAATTCTCAACTCACTGAATCCAAGAATGTTCATCGTAAGGCACAGGGGCGTGCAGATGTCGCCACCGAAACCTACGCGGCCTCAGTGATCGCTCGACAGAACGCATCAGACAGTCTCTTGTCATCCTCCCCTGAGCATGTATCAGAACGACTTCGTGCCAGTGATGAATTGCGCAATGCTGCGATGCAGGCCAAGATTGAAGCCGAGTCCAAACTTGCTACCGGAAATGCAAACACCGAACTTCTGCAACGCAATGTCAACGAAACCGAACGTCGAATTTCCGAGCAGAACGCCATCCTTGAAAAGAGCGAAGCCCGTATTGAGGAACTCAATGCTGAGATTGAAACCTTGGACATCGAACTGGGGACTGTTAGTGAAGCTCACCAACAAGTAGCCGAAGAGCATCGTGAACTCAATGAGCGCTCAAAGTCACTTCGTGAAGATCGTGCAGGCATCAAAGCTGCTCTTGAGCAGAACAGTGCAAAGCGCGAATCTCTCCGTAATCGTTGTGACGAACTTTCACAAGAGATTGAGAACAAAGGTCGCCTTCTCGAAGAACTCACCCAAGATATGGCTACGCAGAACATTTCACCTCTATCCGAAGATGTCGATTTACCCAGTGTAGGTGATGCAGAATCCAGCGTTCGAAACATCGAACGTCGAATCGCTAATCTTGGCGACGTGAACATGATGGCCATCGAACAATACGATGAGGCTGAAGACCGTCTTACCCGCATCACGGATGATTCGGTCGTCTTACGAAAGCGTCGAACCGATCTCATCGAACTTACTGGGAAATTGGAAGGCGAACGTAAGTCTCGATTGACTACAGTGTTGGATATCGTCTCTAAAAATTTCAAGCGAGTGTATGATCGCCTCTCAGATGGTGGTAAGGCTGAACTTCGCCTTGAGAATCCCAAGGACCCTTTCGCGGGCGGCCTAGAAATGTGGTGTCAACCAAAGGGGAAATCCAGCAAGAGCAAACTACGCCTCCTGTCGGGTGGAGAGAAATCGATGGCAGCATTGGCCTTGATTTTCGCTATTCAAGATTACGAACCCAGTCCATTCTACTACTTCGATGAAGTTGACCAGAATCTCGATGCTTTCAACGCAGAACTGATTGCAGGACTGTGCCGACTTCGCAGTCAACGCGCCCAATTCATCATGGTCACGCTTCGAAAGGTCAGTTTGCAAATGGCTGATCACCACATCGGCATCACACACGCAGGAGATGGCTGCAGTCGCCGAATTACGGACTTTGATCGTGAACAAGCGATTGAACTCGGCGCAGCCGCTGAAGCTGAACTTAAGGCCGCTGAAACCACCTTGAAGCAGAAGGCCGAATTGACCAAGGATCTCCCCGACCCCTCAAAGATGGAATCAGTTCCAGATGAATTGCCTGCACCTGCAAGCCTCGGTGGTTCTCTACTCGACGCCCCTACAGAGGAAAGTGAGAGTGAGGGCGAGGCTGAAGCCGAAGAGGCGGATGTTGAAGGCCCCGAGATTATCGAATCAGATGGCCCAGATGTGACAATCACTTCACTTGCTGATCGTGCGGCGGATGATAAAGAAGACATGGTAGAGAGGAACGAATGGGATCGCGCAGTTGATGCCGCCGAAGCCGAAGAAGAGGCTGAAGTAGAAGAAGAGGCCGAGGAGGCCGAGGAGACCGAAGTTCCTGAAGCTGAGGAACAGGAGTGATTTCGATGTCTCTACTTGAGACCCGTCAGATGCAGACCCCCATCGTCAAGCAGTTGCTTGGCGAACAGGAAGACGCCAATCTTGACAAGCATCGATACATCGATCGACTGATTGAGATAGCCGATTTAGAGAGTGCTGAGCATCAGAGCCTCATCGACCCATTCGATCGTTCAGTTGCCTTGGTCTTCCAAATGTTCAATGATGCCAGTCTGGACCCTTGGGATGTTGATTTGTCTGTATTTATCGAACAATTTAATCATCGAACCAAGGACACTGAAAATGTCGATCTTCCGACCTGCGGTCGCCTCATTCGAATGGCTTGGCGAATTCTCCATGGGCAGGCCTCGACTCTCCTAGAACGTGCAGAACGAGCCGACGAGGAGTGGGAGGATGACCCCTGGGAGCTCGAAGGTTGGCAAACCGAATTTGAGGATGAGGAATACAATTTCAGTGTCGGCATCATTACCGGTCAGACCACACATTCTCTCCCCGATCTTCTGGATGGACGCATCAAACGTGAAGAAGGCCGCCCCGTCACATTGGCTGAATTGCTCATGTCACTGCAAGGTGCCCACCAAGAGGCGGAGGAACGTCAAATCCGTGAGGCCAGTCGAATCAAACACGCTGCTGAAGTCTCTGACTGGATGTCCAATGTGACCACTCGAATGCACAAGGAAGATTTGGAGGAAGACATCCGCCGTTGTTGGGGTGCTCTTCGTGCAGCCAGCCCCGAAGGGGCTCCAGTCACCCTTAATCAGGTCTCGAGTAAACTCGCCGAACATTCTGCAACAGAGGGGTGGACTTTGAAAGAGGCGGAGGTCGAAGGCCAAGTTGCTGGTTTCGTATCCGCACTATTCCTCACCCATCGTGGTTTCACTGACCTTTGGCAGATGGAGTATCCACATGGCGACATCTTCTTGCAGGACAAATGGCCCAAGATGGAAGATTTCACTGCCATCAAATCGGAACTCGGCATTGGCTCCAATCAAGACTTCGGAGGTGAAGATGGTGAGTGAAGTTGACCTACGCACTCTTCTTGAAGCCACACTATTCGGTGCAGGGCGTTCTCTTTCTGTCGATGAATTGGCGGAATCTATGCAAACGACTCCTAGTGAGGTCGTTACCAACCTTGAATCACTTCAGCATACGATGAAGCGAAGACCAGGTGGCGCCCTCCAATTGACAGATGTCAGTGGCCGCTGGGTCATGGAAGTGAAGCCCAAATTGGCTAATCACATCCCATCTTCGTTCAGAACAGAGGTTCCTCAGCGCTTGCTTGCCGCTGCCGCTCTCATCGCTTATCATCAACCCATGGCACAGAGTCAGTTGGTCGATATGATTGGTCAGCGTGCCTATGACCACGTTCGAGATTTGGCTCATCTTGGATTGATTGATAGGCGCCGCGACGGACTTTCAAGGCGTTTGACAACCACACGGCGTTTTGCCGAGATGTTTGGTTGCCCATATGCTGAATCCAAGAAAGTTCGCAAGTGGTTCAGGGAACATGCATCAAACATGGGCATGGATGGTGCAGAATTGGCTGCAAGTCTCGGTGACGGTGGCGATGAGATACAAGATGCACCCGAGGTTCCTGTCAGCGAGGACTGGGATGAATCCAGTGCTGAGATAATCGAAAACGAAGAAGAGTGACTAATCTTCCCTGAGGACCTTCAGTGCACTTTCGATTGCCGTTGCCGTAATCCTTTCTCCGCTTGCTCGAATCATGTCTACCACAGCATCAACTTCGTGATCTTCGGCACCGGCTGTCACAGCCATGTTTCTAGCATGTAATTTCATGTGACCTGCTTGAATTCCTACGGTTGCAAGTGCGCGTAAGGCCCCGAGATTTTGTGCCAATCCGGCCGCTGCCATCACTTTGGCCAAATCATCAGCTGTTCTGGCGCCTACGATAGCCACGTTGGCCTTGGCTACAGGGTGAACTCGTACTGCACCTCCAACAAGCCCCACAGGCATGGGCAATTCAATCGAACCGACTAGATTCCCTTCACCATCTTTCACCCAGTGAGTTAGGGAGCCGTACGTTCGCTCATACGATGCATAGGAATGTGCTCCTGATTCGATTGCACGCCAATCTTGGCCACAGGCGACACCAATGGGCGAGATTGCATTCATGATGCCTTTGTTGTGTGTCGTTGCTCGAAAAGGGTCTGCAGCCGCGAAATGGTACGCTTGTAAGATGCCTTCAATGACTTCAGCGCCTTGTGCCGCATCTCCTGCATCCGACATTTCTTCTTGTGTGAATGTCGCACTGACTCGAGCTAGACGATGTATAGCCAGGTTGCTGATAATTCTGAGGATTACTGTACCGCCAGTGATGGATTCAATGCGAGGTGCAATGGTTTCAGCCATGGTATTGACTGCATTGGCTCCCATGGCATCGCGGCAATCCACGAGGATGTGTACAATGACCATTGGTCCGGATTCTGTATCGATAACTCTAACCTCGAGATCTCGGCAACCCCCTCCAAATTTGACCAAGATTGGGTCAACTTCGTTACAGGCCGCTATCAGGCTTTCATGGGCTTCCAAAACAGCACTTTTTGCCGTAAACGCATCTTCGCACCCGACGACTTGAATTTGTCCAATCATAATCGGGTCGGTATTGTTAGATGTGAAGCCCCCTTTTGCATGGCATCGTTTAGCCATGTTGCTGGCAGCTGCTACAACTGAGGGTTCCTCTAGGGCAAAGGGTACGATGTAATGCTCATCATCGATGATGAAATTCGTTGCAACCCCGACTGGAAGCGCTAGTGTTCCGATTACATTCTCGATGATACGATCGGCGGCTGCTTCCGAAAGTTCCCCCGTTGCAGCCAATGCATCAATTGCTTCCTGATCGAGATTTGCCAGTTCGGCAACCTTCTCTCGACGCTCTTTGACACTTAGTTTGTAGAATCCCTTCAGGCGGCTGTTCTCAACAGGCATACGCAATCCTCGTTATACTCCTTCGGGAGACCCTCCTAAAGGATTCCGAGTCATGCCGTACCAAACCTATAGATTGACTCGAAATACGATATGCCCGATTGTACCTGAAGCGTTAACAAAGCGTTACTAACGCATTATACGCGTTAACAATGCGTTAACAATGCGTTAATTAGATATTTCAATGGCAGTAAAAAAGAACATTTTGGGAATAAAATACGCCACGGTACCATCTTCAACGCTTCCAAACCGTATTCTGCAACTGTTAGAATTGCGTTAACTTGTTAAACCCAAGTAAAGTTCGCTGCCATAGATGTCGAAAACTGCTACGAAGGCCTTGCACCTCCCTCATATGCGTGCGAACCCCTTCTCACCCCGTCCCATCGAAGCCAACGATTACCCCCTACTCATCGGCCGTAGTGCATTGATGTCCGATTTGCGCCAACATCTGCGCTTTGGCAGCCCACGTCTGATGATTCTCCTGGGGGAGCGTGGATCGGGCCGTACCTCGATTCTACAGGTTCTGAGTAATTTATCCCCTACTCCACTCCCGTTCTCATATTATCCTGAAGAAAACCCCGGAAACACTCTCCTGAGTGAGATGTATTGCAGGATTGCAGGATATGATGCTCCACCAACAACGAACACACTGGTTGAGGAGATGGTGGCCAAGCTTGAGGGCAAAAGTGAGGATCTCCCTCTCATTACTTTCGATTTCCCCGGTGTGGGAGGCGCCGATTTGGCCCAGGTGTTTGAGCGATTGACCCCTGTTCTTGGTAGGTTACGAGCATTGGTTATCGTTGCACTGACTCCCGCACAATTGGCTGCTTGGCCCGATGATTTACAGGACGTATACGACATCACAGAGCCTTTGCCGGATTTCGATTCCACTGAAATCAGGTCTCTAATTAAGACCCGAATCAGCAAAGTCAGCAACCAAGGTTGGTCCGCCCCTCACTCCCTCATCGATGAAGCCCTATCACACACCGGTGGGAGGCCGACAACTTTGGTCCGACATCTTAGGGATTTAATTGATTCAGAACGTGGCGCATCGACAGCTTTCACACGTAAACAGGATATGCTTCAATCGATGGATTTGGAGCCCAATGATGCAAGAATTCGGATGCCACCTGAAGTTCAGCCTCTTGAATCTCTGGATGACGAGGTTGAACCTTTACTCGAATCAGAGACAGAAACGGAATTGGAGCCCGAACCAGAACCTGAGATTGAATTTCATTGGGACATTCCAGAAATAGAGCCAGAATCTGAACCGGAGTTTCCAGAGGACCCTCCTGAAGGGATGCATGAGGAGATTGAGGAGATTGAGGAG
>JAPKFG010000013.1 GCA_028821675.1 Candidatus Poseidoniales archaeon | reverse complement strand
ATGGCAATTGGTTCAAACGGATCCTGTGGATGTTCGTCAAGAATTGTCAATATCTCGCCTCAGTCACTAATGCTGTCCGGAACCATCGTGCTGGAATATCCAGCATCTACGTGGATTACTTGTCCTGTCACGCCGGACCCAAGCGAGCTGGATAGCCAAACTGCACAACCGGCAACGTCGTTCTGATTGACATTGCGTCGCAGTGGTGAATTGCGTTCGACGTGATTCAGAATATCATCGAATCCAGGAATCCCACTAGCTGCCAAGGTTCGAATTGGTCCAGATGAGATTGCATTGACACGATGACCATCCTCACCGACCCGCATAGCCAATTCCCGGACCCATGCCTCAAGAGCAGCCTTGGCGATACTCATGACGCCATAATTGGGAACATAACGAGTGCTGGCAGCATACGTCAGGGTGACTGTGGAGGAATTCGGTCCGAGATGAGGGAGGGCATGACGCATCACGCGTTGCAGGGAGTGAGCCGAGATTGTCATCGCGACATTGAGGGCTTCCTCTTCGACGAACAGCATATGTCGGTCAAAACATTCCTTCGGCGCAAATCCGATGGCATGGATGACGATGTCAGCCTTGGATCCAGGTGCAGCCTTCTGCCATTCATGGAAAAATTCAGTTGTGGTTTCTTCGGAGGCGACATCGATTGGGTAGAATGCCTCAATCGCGTCAAGTTTGTCCTTGAGTTGAAAAACACGGCTCATGAATCGCTTCTGATATCCTAGTATGAGTTTGCAACCGGCCTCCGCCAAACGATTGCAAATTGCCCAAGCGATTGAATCCTCAGAGGCAACGCCGAACACCAGTGCAGTTTTTCCTTCAAGTTGCAGCATGATACCACTTTCAGCCCTACGGGCTGTGGGCTTCGACCGCCGACAGGTTTTGAGGGTGCCCCTCAAAAGTGACCCTACGGGTCAAATTCGCCATATAGTGAACTGGGCCAGACATATTGGACATTGTGCATCAATTCTGCAATGTACTCTGGATTTTCGAGCTTAAGCATTGAAGATACGAGGGCATGGGTGCGTTTCGGCACGGTTTTCGGACCGAGGACTGCTCCAGGGCGAGAAAGGTCATCCAGATAGTCGGTCTCCATGGTCCAAGTCGAGGAACAATGTCGATGTGTTTCCAGCAGTGTTGGCAAACAATCTTTGCCCATGCTGACTGATGATGACAAACCATGCGTGAACACAGCACTGACATCCGCTGGAGCATAATGGTGAACCGCACGTTTGCGTTCCAAACCGGAACGATCGCAGATGGCAGCCAATTCTGCATTGGTTTGAGCCCCATGATCCTCGACGTGTAATTGAATGGGTACACCTGCCTGAGAGGCCATGTGCATGACCGTCTCTAATTGTTCATTGGCAGCACCCCATATCTCATCTGACACAGGATAATGTGGACGGCCAACTTCACCCAATGCAACGGCATCACCTTCCGCACAATGTTCCAATGCCAGTGCCACAGAATCGATGTGAAGTTGAGTTGCACTCTCAATGCCTAGAGTGTGAATCTGTTTCTCCCAGACAACAGGGTGAGGGCCAAGGATTACGCGAACATCGATTCCAACCTCTCGTCGAACTGCATCTGCCATATCCAATGTACCGATGTAAGCTTGTTTGACGGCGTCAAGCGATTCAGGTAATTTGTAGGGAAACCCAGGCTTGTGAACCAAGCAAAGATGTGTGCCTCCTGCATTGGCGAAATCCTGCGCCGCAGCGAGCCCGCGAGCGTTAATGTCCAGATGTAGATGGGTGTCCCAAATGGGGCCAGTCCATCGACCCTCAACGATTGTCATGTGCATCAACCCAATAGATTCTCATCGGAAAGTCGCTGCTTCCATCGACGAGCGGCCATTGCGACCAATTTCACATGACGAGCCTCGGTTGCAATCCCACGACCATTGCGGAACAACAGCATCTGTATCTCGTGTCGGGTGTCGTTGATACGTAGGCAATCCAGTTCAGTATCCATGGTTGCTTCTGGGTACAAATCAGGAACTCTTTCAAGGGAAACCAACGACTCAAAATCGAATGAGGCCACCACAGGGCCTACTTCAAAGCTCATTCCAGATTCAGCTTCCCCAAGACGCAAGAGTACCTCTTTGGCAGCGAGATGAGCCATGTCCTGTTTACGGCATCCATGAACAATGATTCGGCCATCATGATCGACCAATAGTGTTGCACGTGGAGCCACCAGAGAGAGGGTGACGTATCGTCCACTTCGCTTACCCCCAATTTCATCGACCACACGTTGAGGGTCGAGAGGTGAGGCAGGAGTGAATCTGAACAATTGATTCTCAACGCGTGCTTCTGTCATTCTTCCTCCTCCTCGACATGTTCTGGTAATG
This sequence comes from Candidatus Poseidoniales archaeon, assembly GCA_028821675.1. Classification (GTDB taxonomy): domain Archaea; phylum Thermoplasmatota; class Poseidoniia; order Poseidoniales; family Thalassarchaeaceae; genus MGIIb-P. Next base: position 23,523 of record JAPKFG010000013.1, on the reverse strand, counting down.
GGGAACTTTCCAGCGCTGAATGGATGCTGGGCATCCAAGCCTGCATGACTGGCACGAGGAGCACAGGTGTGCTCGCATCATCAACCTGCCCCCCACAAAGCGTTCCCAATGCACCACGAAGGCGGGATGTCAAACGCAAATCTCTGCGTGATTGTAACTCGGTTGAAAGTACAGATTCCGAGCGATGCCACCAAGCGGCAGCTAGCGCACTGGCTTGTGCCAAACCATGGGCTGTTTCATCATCACGCACCGATTTGGGAGGAGACGTACAACGCATGGCTTCACGTAGCATACGATTCCAAATTCTACCACTGAAAATAGAACGTGTCAAATGACGCAGACTAACCATCTCATCCGCACAATCTTCGACCCATTGTGTCCATTCTTCATCTTCGGGTTCAACGAAAAATATCGGTCTGCTTCCAGTTCCTGACTGACTCTCGGCTGCTTGAAACAGACGACGAGGTTCCGGATCGGGGAAGCGACATGTCTGGATTGAGTCAATTGATGAGTGACCGAGCATCATTCGAGCCAAGGTACCGCCACTTGCAGCGATGGAATCACGATTGATGCCTGGAGATGCCTTCTCTTGTTCTGCTTGATCGTCCCATATTTCGGATTCATCATCGGGAAGAAGGAACGCCAAACCATGCCAGTCCCCTGCAGTGCGACGAAGTGAAGCAGTCAGAACGACATTCGGTAAGAAGGGCCACAAACGGATGATGCCACCGCAGGGGTCCTCCCATTCAATTGGCGACCAACTCAAGGGCGCCGAATCGGTCATCGGTTCAACCTCATTCTTGACTAGCGAGCCAATCTTCAAGTTGCTGTACATTCCAACCTTGGTCGAAATAGCCTTGGATTGTGGCTTCATCCCAGAAGGGGAACTTCTCCTTTGCAATGTCCATCGGACTCTGGGTTACAACGGCAGCGGCAGCGGGAGGGGCTCTAGAAGCACCGGGTGGGCCTCTTCGATCGCCAGCTCGCGTTGCTGGAGGACCACGACTTCGCATCGGTTCAACCGCTTGTCCTGTAGGCAGGAAATCATCCTCTTCGATGTATTCGAGTTCATCGTCCTCAACGGTTCGGTTGAGTACGATAAGAACAATCACCATGGCTACAATCAGTAGGACAACAACACCGGCGATACCAACCATCATCATGGTGTTTCCACCTTCTGAATCCTCTGCGTACTTTGCCACATTGAAGGCAGGAATACTAGCAATTTCATCATCGTTCATATCCAATATGACGTAACTGACATTGGTTGCAGGATTCGGGAATTGATCCATCTGAATTCGCCATCTCGCATCCTCATCAGGTAAGACGCTGAACGGACAGGTGTAACTGACCGGAGAACTGGCTTCGCCACCAATCCAAGTGACAATTTGAATCTCGAGAGTGCCTTCCTTATTCCCATCATTCTTGAAATCGACCAAGAGATCGAAATCACTCTCAGCCATCGGTCTGGCAACGGACATGTCGACACGTGTAACAGTGAATTGTGCAGATTCGTAAGCCAATTCGTATGTTCCAGCACCACTGTTTAGTGAATTACCGAAGGAGCCCGCACCATTGATGGTCTGACCCGCAGAATCGTGGCCAGTCAACCAGAACTTAACAATCACGTTTTCCATATCGCCGGGGACAGGCTGCGTTGAATCCCAGAGATCGAAACAAGTCGATGTCGCACGGATTCGTCCTTGAGATGATTCAAGGAACAAGGGGGTACTCTCCCATCCCTGTCCATCATCGAATACATTCAGATATTCGGTCCAATTGTACTCGAATCCACCGACTTCCTGAGTCTTGTAGAACATCCAATTCAAGGATACGGAAGTGGTATCCATACCTTGTAGTTCGTCGATGAGAATCTCGGCATCTAGACAACCCATGACAGATGAAGAGATACTCCCTTCAATGGTCTCACCCGATACAGAATTAGACAGGTCCCACGAGCCGAATACAGCATCTGGCCTGTCGCCATCAACCTTGATGATAAATGAGCGCGAAGGTGCGGGTGTATTGTCAACAGCACCATCGGGTAAACCGAGTAATTCCAACGTGTAACTATACTCGTTTGTGGATGATGCAGCGGAAACCACCAATTGGAATGAACCGTTCTCAAAGTCATATTCATTCACATCAACGAGGGCGGGGGAATACCCGCTATCCGGCAATCCTGCAGGATAAAGTGGTGTTCGGGTCACACGTAGCGTAAGTGGAATCTCGGGGCTGACGAAAATCAAATCGTTCATCCCTGCGCTGAATACATATCTGCCTTCGATGACCAAGATGTCACCTTGATAGACAAAACCACCTGATGATGTGCCGACACCATCGGTTGAGAAGCCTGAGGTGTCCTCAACAAAGAAGGTCGTCGTATCCAGTTCAATTCCACTAGAGTAGGACCAACGTTGCGGGTTTCGAGACGCACTGATGTGAACTTCGTTGTTGTTCAGATCCTTGTCCTTCATTCCGATATCTGGAGTCTTCACGCCACCCACATACGACAACGGAATAGACCATTCCATTCGAATTGGAACATTGAGTGTGAATTGTTGTTCGAATGGTGAAATCAACACGTTTCCTTCGCGAGTAAGCATACGAGGCTTGATGCCTGTGTTTTCGTAATCGTCGAGAATCTCAATCCAAGTACTTTCAGTCCAAGCCGTATCATTCTGAGGCGAGTAAATAATCTCGATACAGCCGTCTGGGTCGTAGGTCTGAGTCATTGCAGGATTGCAGATTGACGGGTTCATCGTGATTCGGATTGTCTCAATGTCTTGCCAACCGTTGTCATCCTTTCCATCGACCAACAAGTGGTAGATGTTACCAGCATAGATGGAACGATTGTTTTCATTCAACATCGTACCATGTGAATCCGAAACGTGGAAGGCCTCGACCAATGGTGTGCGGCTTTCCATGGCAATGTATGTGACCGTATCCTCGTGGATTCCAGCCCCACCACCATCAATCTGGTTGCCGCCAATGTCTGAACCAGAGACAAACAAACTGACCATTTGGGGTGGGTCGATACCACTGTTCGCATAATCACTGATGCACTCACACGGGTGGTCAATGAGATAGTACGACGTGTCAGATTCAGTCTGACGAGTGAGGCCAACCTGAGAATATTCATTCAGTTGTGCTTCTCGATCCATTTCACCCGTATCAGGACTCACGTAAGTCGGGACACCTGGACATAGGCCATCAAGGCCACAATCATCTGAGGCCTCGACCCAATAATTGAGGGTCAATGTCTCGGGTGCCACAGGCAGGTCCTGTGCTGCAATTCTGAACTTCTGATTATTGCTTGCCCTTACCCAAGTATCGTCAGTGAGGTCACGCCAATCTCCTTGCACGCTGAACACAGAGATGTTCAGCATATGTGGTGCGAAGGGGTCAAGGGTAATCGTAAATCGAATCGCGCAGTCACTGTCTGGGCTGAAACTTTCAGGTGGGCACAACAAATCGCCATCGGTATAGTTGGAGATGAGCAATCGATACTGCTCAACCCCAGCCTCTGATGAAGGCAAGTTGGGTTGCCACGAATAATCGCCATCAATTGAAGCAGGTGTGGAATCCACAAACAACCAATCTTCAAACATCAGTTCAGATTGGTTGCGTTTCTCCAACTTAACCAGGTAACTGTTAGGGTTGGGTGCGACGTCCAAATCTTCGTAACGGATGTTGAAATCAAGTGTAATCGAATTGCTTGAGAATGCATTGTTCAAATCGACCTGTTCAACACCACCTTGATTGAATAAATGGAAATCTGTCATTCCGGCGTCATTCTCAACAGCATTACCGAAATCTGGCGCAATCAGATTCCCTGCTGGCAGGCCGCTGACTCCTGTGCTGGATATCGCGGCTGCGTACAGGCGCACGTTGGGCGTGTCATCCCACGTTGGGTTGACGCGGAATCGCCAGTTGAGTTGCTTTCCACCAGACGAAGCGTCGGTGGCCAAAGATTGCAAGGACATGAAATCGAGATTATCATCGGGGTCGCTCTCTTCCCAGAAACTGCCGTTTGATAGGTCCCATCGCAACTCCATGTTTCCGTTGGCCGTCTCAAACAGAAGGCTAGCTCCACCCAAGGTCTGACCTGTAGATGCAGCAACATCGTGTGTGGTCACAATCTCAATGATGTCACCATTTGGATACATACCTGTGATACCGCCGTCATCGTACGTTGAATCGTAACCACTAGTTGTTGAAATCGAAAGCGAAGATAGAGAGATTGAACCACCTGAACCACCAATGATTCTGATCGGAACAATCACGTTTCCAGTAGCACCACCGCTGCTTGCCAAAGCGACACCTTGGTTGAGCTCACGTGCGATGTTGTTGGAGCCACTGATTGCACGTTCCCAGTCATAGATGATGTCGAGATCAACGAATGTGATGCTCGAACCAGAAGTACCAGACATGGAAGCGTCGATACTCAGTCGGAACAAACACCATTCGTTACCGTATCCATCCACCCATGCAACTGGCACCAAGGGATTGTCTAACAGGCCCTGGACACTGTCTTGAATGGATGCCAAAGGACTCTGCGGGTATGGAATGAGTTCAGATCCCTCATCGATAGTACCGAGACTGACCTCTTCGGTTCCACTGATAAGTGACAAATCAAATTCGCCGATTCCATTGCTCTCAAAATTCAACTCCGCGTAACTCAAAGTGGCGCCTTTCGGTAGAAGGAACGGTGCGCCCTCTCCATGGAGGGTGATGTCCAGAGAAATGGTCCGTGAAGGTGAGCCTTCATTCACGCCATTGACAACACCAGCACGGAACATGTCCTGACGACCGAATCGGCCGAAGCCTGGATCGGTCATTCCCCATTCGATATCACTATCCGCAGCAACATCGAGAGCGATGCCTCGCGAGTGGTGGGCAAAGCGGTATTCGACGTGGAATGAGTAGACATCACACATCGAAGTGTAATTCGCCAATACACCTAGCGTGAAACTCGGAGCTGTGAGTTCTGTCCACTGATTGTTAGTCAGTTGAATCGTGGATTGATCTGAATTCAGACTCATGCCCATGACGAAGTTGGGGCCACCACAATTGTCCACTATTATTGGCTTCATGGCGACAACAGGCATTGAGAAATCAGATCTTACGACTGAGGTCGAGGATGAATGATCCTGGATTGTGGATGATATCATCACAGTCGAGCCTTCGCCCATGGCCGATGTCCATTTGTCACCACTGTAAATTCCACCATCCCAGTATACACCATCAGTATTGTTGAAATTAGTGCCAATGATGGTACCCAATTGGAATCCATACAAAATAGGCGTAGAAAGTCGGGCTGAACCAGAACCAAATGTGAATTTGAAATCGATTAGAGGGTAAGTATCTGCATTGATATCCCACAATTCTATGAGGCTACCTTGAAGATTCGACATCGGGTTTCCATTTCGATCAATGACAACGTTTCCGGTTCCAGCCTCGAGAACATCAACGCCGAAATCAGCGGATGCGGATTTGCGCAGTTCAAGATTAAGAAGACCGTAGCCATCAGGAAATCCAGCTTGACCCGATGATTGGGGTGCGAACGAACTCATGATGACATCGCCTTGAGCGGGCAGCGGGTCACCGACACGAACACCATCGATATACCAACCAGCATTAAAGAACTCCTCAGGGAATGCACCCTGTCGTGGATTGACTTCGTGGATGAATATGAGTTTAACGAATCGACCTGCATGCGTAGAAAGGTCGATTCGGATATCCGACCATCCATTCGGGGAGTTTGAGGTTGTTGTTCCATTTCCAGCAAGTACGTAATCACCGAGGCCTGGACCATTGGCCCCAAGGTAATTGCAACGAGCAGAGGGAACTTGGTTTACCGACGCACCCAATTGATACAAACCATCACCCGCAGATATTCCAGTGGTTGCACCGATATTCATGGGAGTGAAAACTGCATTTTGGAAATCGGCATTGTTTGTAGAATTCTGTACGGCGACATAGGCACAATCGTCGTAGTAGTACGTCGATGAACCTGATGATGCTTCCCTATAGAACATCGAATGAAAACTTTGGAAGGAAAGGTCCGCCTTACCGGGGTGAACAAAGAAGGAAGCACTTGTGAGAACCATGTCGTGTTCTCCATCCGGTAGATTAGCGGTATAATCCGGATTTTCAAAATCCGTTCCCCAACACCAATCACCGACACCGCAACCTAGTCCAGGTAGGACGTTGTTTTCTTGGTGTGAATGCCCCCAGTTGGCCACCAACGGAGGGATGCCTTGTTCAGGGCCGGTAGACCAGCCCTCGGGATTAGCTTCGAAATCAGCGTTGTACCCTTGGCTAGTGAGTTTCAGATATTCTTCGTTTACCGTGAAATCAATGCTAGAAGAGTATTGAGTCATTCCACCGTTGTAAAGTGGGTTCCAGATTTCTCCATTGGCGACGAGAGAACTGTCAATGGTCTGAACATCATCATGCTCAGCATAATCTGTTCCGACCACGAAACCTGCTGCATTGACTGTTTCACCAGCTGGCATACTGATTCCAGCCGTCAAATCATCGCCCCAAGTTCCTTGATTACGTAGTTCGACATCCACTTCGGAATTACCATTTGCAAATGTGCTGATCGTAGCAGCATGAACTAGGGTTGTCGAGAATAACATCAAGCAAATCATGGCCAGCGATAACGTACGCGTTCGGGTTGTCATATCATGTCACATCCAAGATAAACCACGTAGTGGTTCTAAACTGGCCACTCAAGGCCCGCATATAACACTCATGATTCGCTGGTTGGCCCCGTAGGGGGCCAAAAAAAGAATTAGACTGAACTCAATGACCGAATTCGCAACGATTTGAGGCAATCCTCTACTAATTCATCTAAACCACCTTGCGCATTCTCGTTTCGACGCAAGCGGTTCAAATCTGCAACCGTAGTTGGCCGATCAGGCCCAAGGGCATCACACAATTCGGGTCCTGCAGCAATGTCATAAGTTCCCAATTTACGTGCTTCATCGATGATTTCTTGCTTATCCAATCCAAGTAAAGGTCTCAATATTCGTAGACTACTGGCTTCTTCTACTGCACCCAAATTACCAAGCGTTTGGCTGCTCACTTGACCAAGATTCTCGCCAGTGAGTATAGCTGTCGCACCAACTTCGATGGCAAGCGAACTTCCGATGGCATTGAAGAGGCGTTTCATGTGGACGAAATAATCCCTATGAGCCGCTGGTTCAGTGAATTTTGCCAGGGTATCCCCCACGGTGACCACACGAAGATTCGAATCGATGGAACCCGAAGATTCTAGATTTTCAATGAGATGTGACAGGCTTGCAGCGGTCTTGTCTTCGGCCTCACTACCGGTGATAGGTTCCTGAGAGCAATGAACGGGGACGATGCGCCAACCTGAGCGCGCCATCCGCGAAACTGCGACAGGGGAATCAATCCCACCCGAAACCAGAGCGATGCAGATGGACTCGTTGGCCATGATGCTGCGCGGTGTTTGACCCCCATAATGGGATGGGTCGGATAAAACGGGGTGACAGCCTCAAGAGGGGGTGGCGTCGCCCAAGGTTTGGAGATAGACATGTCCGGCCCCTACTCGACCGAACCTGTGACCAAAATCGATGAGGTGTTTCCCCAAGATACGAATGCCTACAATACGCTCTTCGGCGGCCGATTGATGAGCATCATGGATACGGCGGCCGGCATGGTTTCGAGTAAATTCGCACACCGTGAATTCGTGACTATTTCAGTGGATGCGTTGAAATTCAGAAGGCCGGCATATCAAGGCGATCTCATCAAAACCACGGCTAGAGTGGTACACACAAGTACACACACCGCAGGGGTACACGTCATTGCAAAACGATTGGACCGAAGTGAATGGGTGACTGAGGAAATTTGTTCGGGACTCTTTTTCATGGTCGCCATCGATTCTGAGATGAAACCTATTCCAATCCCACAATTCACTCCAAATGGCAAAGAGGAGCAACGGATGTGGAATTTGGCTCAGGCAGCCAGAGATGCCATGAAGTCCGCTGGGCAGTAATCATCAATGGACGGTCGAAGACCATGCCCGTACTGAACGTCGCTTTTGTTGGCTCAGAAGAATTCGCCAGAACACTGGCAAAGAAAGGAGACGTTCGCGATATTGAATCCTATGTCCACAAAGAAGTGGTTGAAGGACAAACGCGTATTCTCTCATTGTTGAGACCACTGCGTCACCCGGAACGACTTCGACCCTTGCTCAGCGTCCTCAATGTTGCAAAAGCAGGTATTGTAGAGATTGCCAAGGTGGATGCGGCACTTGGAGAAGTGCTCGTCGCTTTCGGGGCAGCCAATATCGCGATTGGACATGCAATCATCTCACCTGAAGAGGGTGGGTGGGTCGACGCGGAACAGGTCCGCGTAATCCTTGATCAGGCGGGCCTTGCAGGTTGGATATTGCATGAGGAAGTACCCGATGAACATACACTACGTAATTCGTTGCTCTCAACGCTGAGTACAGGGGATGAGAATGAACCTCTGGTCATCCCGATTGATCAACATTTCAATGTCAAAGGTGTGGGTTTGGTCGCGATTGGTTACGTGCAGGCAGGAACTGTTTCTAAGCATGATGATATTCACGTACTTCCAGCCCAGGAGAATGGCATTGCACGTAGTTTGCAGGTCATGGATGATGATGTAGAACAAAGCATCGCCGGGGATCGAGTTGGTGTGGCTCTTCGCAATATAAGAGAGGAAGCGCTTCATCGAGGTTGCATATTGACACACGTGGAGGGGGATGCTTTGGTCCGTCACAACAGTTCAAAATTCCTACTGTCTCCTGCCCCATTTCAAAAGCGTCTACTCTCAAAAGGAGATGTTGTACACGCAGCGGTTGATTTGCAATTCCAAGTAGGGCGGATAACCGAGATTGAACCTACAAAGTGCGATATTACAGTTGAATGGGAGCAACCACTTTGGATTCAAAAACGAGATGCTTCGCCTGTAATAATAGTACAATTGGATGCCGGAAATATGCGTATTATGGGTGTTGCGAAAAGTATCGCGCCCGCGTGAGAGTAAGACCACTAAATTGTGGGTCTTAAGGTGATGATTGCCAATAAACTGTATAAGCAGCAAGTTGCGCTGACGTTCTGGGATGCATCAACAGGAGGGACCTTTTGGGGTTCAGCCTGAGCAGCGTGGGAACGAAATCCTCGCAACGTTCAGGCTGGCCGGAGTAGGCGGAGGCATCAAGGGTCTCTTGAACGAAAAATCGCTCCTCTTAGAACGTCGTGACGGGAAGGGGATTCGTCTTGACATCAATACAATTCAACGTGTTCGCCACCACCATATTCCTGTGATACCTCAGGGTTTGACATGGATCGGATTCATCACACTGATTCTGGCGGCAAGGGTGCTCTCAGGTCCGATTCAGCTCTATGCTCTTGCAATTGGAGCGGCCACCATATTCGGATGGTTGTTGGGACGTAGGCCAACGCTTTGTATCGATACGAAACAAGGTGACCGACACATACTACATGGTCCAGATAGCCTTCTATTAAGAACTCAAATGATGATTAATCGTCTCTGTGAAGGAAAGACATTGGAAGAAGCGAGAGAAGGGTTGGAGGAGATTCAACTAAATCCAAATTTCCCCTCGATTTCACCATTAGAAGCAGTCAAACTTGAGGCCGCAGCCATTCAAGCAGAACGTGTTGAAGACGCTGAGATTTTGCCGGAGATTGGAATCTTCGATGAAGCGGATTTAGAGCAAGCACTCAAGGCGATGTATCATGGTAGTGCAGGAGAAATTCCGCAACCCATGCCTACTGAAACCGCGTCCACTGTCAATTCATTGCCTCCGACTGAATCGTTCCCTACGGACAGCCCAACGGATCAAGCAGGCCGAGGATTGTTGGATCGGGCCAGAGATTCATTGCAGGCTGTTCGTTCTGAGAGTGATGAATGGAATCAACAGCAGAAACTCGATAGTTGGTCAAGACCTTGGGAACAACCAGCGGTTGAAACTACAGTCAGTCAATCTTCAGTCGATTCCGCCTATGAACGAACATGGGGCAGAGGCGAACCCCAATGGTATAACGAAAAACAATCTGCCCAGGAAACGCGAATCCAATCGGTCCTCTCTGAGGCGAAAGAGGAAGGGGGTGGGTTCTTCTCAGGATCAATGTTCGACGACCCAACGCCATCTCAGACAACTGACTCAGGAATCTTTGGGAACTTGTTCGATTCTCCAGCCCCTTCATCGGCACCTCAGCCTGTTGCAAATCCAGAGCCTAACCCCACGTGGTCGGGCCAAGCCATTCGAGAGGCAATGCCTACATCCAGTGCGCTTGCAACAACTCTCCCTGAACCGACCCTGCATGCGCTGCGCGAAGAGTGTACGCCCGGTGTGGTCGCCGCGGCTAGAGTTGCAATTCCGGAGCCTGAACCACAAGCAACCTCTGCCGAACAACACAATCTTGAGGAATTCCCGGCCTTTGGTGCATTGCTGAGAAACTCACCAAAGAAACGGCTGCGTAGCTCAACTCCACCCAAAGAAGGACGGTTAGCGAGACTGGCCAAGAGGGGTCGTGCGCTCATTCGAACCGATGGCAAGCCCGTCAGAAAGGTGGTACGACCTGTGAGAATAGAAGGGGATGATTATGCAGAAATTTATGGTGATGATGATGGATTCGGTGATGGACAATATCGTGAACTCTCACTTCGTTCAGGTCAAATTCTTCGCCTGAGGGCGGATCAAGATCATCAAGCCGAAGTTGCAGAGCGAATCAGAACGCTTTCGAAATCTTCTGGCGGTGCCTTGGCCGATGATGATGCGGATGCTCTCATTGAACGCCTGTCGGCGAGCGGGGATCTTGCTCCCATTGCCAATTTACTCAAGGCGGCTGATTCAAAGCAACTTTCCTTCGGCCAACTTTCGAGTACTTCGCCACCCAAGGAAGCGCCCGGGCATCACGGAATCGCAAGACTCGGCTGATTAAATCAACCCGACCATGCGCCGATAAGCATCTAATCTAGCATGGTATTCACCTCGATCCAATCCAATCAAGGCATCCGTTCCAAAAGCGGAAATCGTGAATGAAGCTGTCACCGTGGCATGTACCAGTGCATTGTGCAATTCATCATAAGACGGTTGAATATCCTCTGATTCTGACAGGAATGTCAACAATGTTCCGGCGAATGAATCACCACATCCAGTTGGATCAACAATGTCAGATGTAGGGAACGCAGGAAGGGTCAAGAGACCATTGTCTGTAATCGCAACACTACCATGCTCGCCCTTTTTGATGATGAGAATCGACGGTCCAGGTCCGGCCTCAGTGCCCCCGGTGAGGGCGCTACCATCACGAATCGAGTTGCCGGCTCGAATCAGATTTTCGTCCTTTGCAATCATTCGAACCTCCGTGTCATTTAGAATGGCTAAATTCACACGTCTCAAAACACCGGATAGTTCCTCAAACGCTATGTTTATCCAAAGATTCATTGAATCTAAGGCAATAAATTTCGCCCCTTCGCACTGATTCAGAACGTGAGATTGAATCGATGGGTGATTATTTGCTAAGAAGAGGACGCGAGGCGACCACCAAGCAGCTGGAACTTTTGGTTCGTATCCATCGAGAACGTTCTGTTGTGTTTCGATGGTGATGGCCTGCCCCATATCTCCTTCATATCGACCATGCCAACGGAATGTTCGGCCGCCCTCAATAATCTCGACGCCGTCAAGATTGAGACCGGCTTCACGAAGAAGATTGGTGTCATCTTCCTGGAAATCGTCACCAACAGCACAGACCAAACCAACCGGAAGAGTTCCACCGGGGTCTAATCTTCGACTAGCATGAAAGGCCGCAGCAATACCAGCAAATGTTCCAGAACCACCCAATGAATTGGTGACTGTGCCTACTTCCGTCTCAAGGTCATCATACGCGAGACTTCCAACAATGACGATGTCCATAATCTCACCCTAGCAGGTTGGGATGGTTCTCCAAATATTGAATTGTCACATCACGTGCGATGAAATCAGGTTCATCCATGATGGCCTGATGCAATGGGATTACAGTTTCAACTCCAATGATTGTTGTTTCTACCAACGCGGCCTTCATCTTCGCAATCGCTTCATCGCGATTCTGACCCCAAACGATGAGTTTGGCGAGAAGTGAGTCAAAACAACCTGGCATTTCGTAACCGATGTGGGCGTGTGTATCCACCCTGACCCCTCTGCCACCTGGGAAATGACAATCCCACAGTTTTCCTGGCGATGGAACGAAATTATTCGGATCTTCTGCATTCAGCCTGCATTGGATGGCATGTCCTGAAAATTGGATTTCTTCTTGAGAGAGGGGAAGAGCCTCGCCCGCAGCAACACGAATTCCCAGTTTCACCAGATCGACTCCAGTAATCATCTCCGTAATCGTATGTTCGACTTGCACCCGGGGATTGACCTCAAGGAAGTAGAATTCGCCGTGTTTGTCTCGTAGAAATTCAAAGGTGGCCAATCCTCGATAACCAACAGCGCGAGCACCTTCACAAACTCTGGAACCAATTTCGGTTCGAACTTCTTCCGAAAGCCAAGGACCCTCCTCAAGGAGTTTCTGATGACGTCGTTGAATCGAGCAGAAACGCTCACCGAAATGTATTGCATCTTCTCCGTCGGCGAGAACTTGAAACTCGATATGCTGCGCCCCTTCGATGAATTTCTCAACAAAGACACGATTGTCCCCAAATGCAGATTGAGCACGAGATTGACACAGTTTCAGAGCCGATTCAAACTCGCTGGCCTGATGGACAATCTGCATCCCAATTCCACCGCCACCTGCAGCAGCCTTGATGATGACTGGATATCCAATCTCATCAGCCAACTTGCTTGCTACTTGGGCATCATCAACGGCCTCGTCACTGCCCCGTGCAATGGGTAAACCAGCGGCTTCCATGGCTTTCCGGGCCTCGATTTTATCTCCCAATAGAGAGATTACATCGGCACTTGGGCCAATGAAGGTGATGTCTTCCTCCTGACATCGCTTGACAAAAGCAGCATTCTCAGCCAAAAATCCGTATCCCGGGTGAATGGCTTCTGCCCCCACATCCTTTGCAGCCTGAATGACGGCTTCATAATCGAGATATGAATCCAAAGGATTAGACCGATAAAGTGGAATAGCGTAATCCGAAAATCGAACAGGGAGAGAAAGTCGATCCTCTCTACCATGGACAATACAAACTTCGATGCCAAGTTCACGGAGAGCCCGACTGATTCGAAGCGCAATCTCGCCCCGGTTGGCAATCAAGACGCGCTTGAACATGAATGTCGGTATTCGCGACCGGTTCAAAGGCGTGCCGCATCCGCCCTTAGGGCGGATTCCCTCAGTAGACGTCGCGCAAGTAGCGCTTCTCTTCTCTCATCAGAGTCTGTTCGACAAATTGCTTGGCATCTTCCTCAGAGAGTCCACCTTGCTCAATACAGATGTTAATCAGTGTGGCGTGGACATCCTTCGCCATATGATTTTTATCACCACAGACATAGAAGTAACCACCATTGTCAATCCATTCCCAGATCTCTGCAGCATGTCCAGCCATCAGATGTTGAACGTATACCTTCTCAGGACCTTCTCGAGACCATGCCAAATCGAGTTTGTCAATCGTTCCATCCTCTACGAATGCCCCGATTTCATCCCGATAAAGGAATTCGCCCTCTTCAGTCCAATCACCAAAGAAGAGCCAATTTCGACCTGTGGCGCCGTCCATCTGTCGCTGTTGTAAGAATGCTCGGAATGGCGCAATGCCGGTACCGGGACCGACCATGATGATGTCTTTGGATCCGTCTTCTGGGAGAATGAATGATCGGGTCGGAGACATGAATACGCGCACGTTGCTTGTACCCTCTGGAACCCGATCAGCAAGATAGCCAGTCGTCAATCCAGTTTTCCCTCGTCCTTGTCCTTCGTATCGAACGATTGCAATGGTCAAGTGAACGGTTCCTAATTCGAAATCAGGAGAAGAAGCAATCGAATAGAGGCGTGGCTTCAAACGGTCGATTTGATCGACGAAATCTTGGCCACTAAATCCTAGATGGCCAAAGTCATTGAGAACATCAATATAATCACGAGCCCAGAGATAATCAGACATCGCTTTGTCATCAGAACTCAAGGATTTCCACTGTTCAAAGGCTGGATCAACATTGCTCCCAATTGGGTTGAACCCATCTGGATAATCATCATCATCACCTGACCATGACCAATGCATGGTTGCTTGGCCTGAATCAACAGATGTTCGGATACGCTTGACAATCCGGATTTCTGAGGGTTCACCAATGGCTTCGAATTTATTGCCGATACTGGCAACAAATTTTCGATTGGCCTGATGAATTTCGTAATGATTAGAGAGAGCATCAAGAAGCGTCATCTCTCCAACGTGGGTCTCAACAATTTCATCAGCATCAGCACCGAGTGCGACAATGACATCTTCAACCAATTCCGATGAAGTGACTGGGATAACCCCCAGCGCATCTCCGGCTTTGTAGGTCAAACCGGAGTCACCCAAATCGAATACGAAGTGACGTGTTTCCTTTTTGGAACCCTCTCCATTCAGAATGTGGTTCACAGTGACGGTGGACTCGTAGGGATTCTTTGCACTCCAATCCGCCATAGAATCACCGTGAGCCCGACCCGAATAGAGGGAGGTGATATGGGCGCTTCGTCTTTCGTATTTCAACCAAAGGGGTCAGACGCTAGCCATCTTGAATATTCACTCCGGAAAAGCAAGGCGCAAACTTGACCTTTGTCAAATGTTTGGAGGAGTTGAGGGGAGCCAATGGTAGAGATTAAATTTCTTGGAACGGGTAATGCTTTCTGCCCCACCGGGCGGCTTCATTCTCTCGTACTTATCGACGGGAATATGCTCGTAGATGTACCACCGACCATCATACCTCAACTTCGTCAACATGGAATATCACCGGCTGAAATCACAGATTTATTCATTACGCACTGGCATGGTGATCACACCTTTGGACTACCATTTCTTCTATTAGAACGAAAATGGATTTCTGATCGTCAAGCCGAGAATAGATTGCGGATTCACGCTCATGTGGGGGGGGAAACGAGGCTGAATCAACTCTGTGAATTAGCTTATCCTGAATCATTAGATGACCTGTCTTGGGTCTCACACCATACAGAGAACGGAGAAGCTCAAGGATGGAAATTTGAGCGATTTGAAGTTTGCCATAATCCTGCAACAGAACCGCACGGCTATCGTTTTGAAAGGGATGGTTTCATACTCGTGCATTGTGGCGATTCAGGGCCATGTGAAAACATAGAACGGCTTGCACCTGAAGCCGATGTGATGATTATTGAACTCGGCATCCCGGATTATGTCGATAGCCCATATCACTACACGCCATCTCGACTGACGGCATTGGCTCTAGAAAATCCAAAAACCACCTTCTTAGCCACACACAATTTTTCGAAAGGAGGCGAAACATCTGATCTTCCTGAAAATGTAATTGAAGTCGAAGATGGGGATATATTTTCATTCTAATTGTGATTATAATATGTATTAAAATAACTTCATTTTGAGATAAAATGGTGTGTCAATTCTCACATTATCAACTGATTCCAATTGGAATCTAGTTCTTTTGTAAGTTGAACTATGAATCTGGATGAATTGAATTCAGATAGGAATGATCACCGAATATCACGGGAGCCTTTGAGAAAAAATTCTCAAATGATGTCTCTTGTTTCTACTGAGACCGAAAATCTCCGGAATCGGGGGCATGGGGGACATTATTATGATAAATTCGGCGTCAAACCCAATCCATTTATCAAGAGAGAGTTATCAAAATTTATCTGGAAATCTCAATCCTCCAGCGGGTGTGATGATAGTGTTTAATTATCTCATACTGTCTCGGGAACATCCCTGTAGCGTTTGAAAGTCCGAGTGTGGCTCACATTGGTCTGGCTTGGGGGAAATGCGGAAGTGTTAAAAAATGAGTGAAAATCTTTTCGATAATCTTCTGCACGTGAAGAGCCTGTTCAGAGATCGACGTGCACTCAGCCACGCATTCAATCCGCAAAAATTACCTCATCGACGAGATGAGATTTCTGCACTTGTAAACAACCTTGTGGAAGCACTGAGAGGACACGCACCTTCAAACATGAATCTGTACGGTAGACCTGGGTCGGGGAAGACAGCTGTAACCCGTTTCGTTTGTCGTGATTTAGAATCAAAAGGCGCAGCGGAAGGATGCAATATCAGCACCGTTGAAATCAACTGTAGAAATATAGATACAAAATACAGAGTACTCGCTGAAATTGGAAATAGATTGGCCGAAGAAGGGGATGATATGATTCCCTTCACAGGGTGGCCGTCTGACAAAGTGTTTAATCGCGTGCGCGCGCGTATGCAGGCACGTGGCGGCGTACACGTTATCGTTCTGGATGAAATCGATCATTTGGTCAAGAAAGGAAAGGAAGGAGATGATCTCCTGTACAGTTTGACCAGCCTGAACATTGGATTGCTCGACAGTGCATTTTGTTGCGTGATTGGAATCAGCAATGATCTTGCTTTTACTGAAATGTTAGACCCTCGAGTTCAATCACGTCTTGCTCCCATCGATGTTGTATTTTCACCGTACAACGCGGCTCAATTAGAGGATGTGTTGAGGCCTCGCGCATACAGAGGTATCATGGATGATGCTTTGGATGAAGCAGTCATTCCGTTGTGTGCTGCCCTGGCTGCCAAAGAAGATGGAGATGCTCGAAGAGCGCTTGATTTGCTGAGAATATCGGTTCAACAAGCGGAGCAAAGTGAGGTTTCTATTGTCGGAATTAATCATGTCAGACAAGCCCAGAATCAGCTTGAATTCGATCAGATTACGCCAACAATTCAAAATCTACCTTTACAACAGAAATTGGTATTATTTTCAATCATCATCAACGAGAAAAATGGGCTTTCTAATATCTCAACTGGAGAGGTTTACGGGACGTATGAATTGGCGTGTAACAATGCTGGTGAAAGACCGTTGACAAGTCGCCGAGTTTCATCACTCATCCGAGGGTTGGACATGGCAGGAATCATCACGGCCAAGACGACTAGTCGGGGACGGCATGGTATGTCGAAGCGAATCAATACCTGCTTGCCGCCTTCGTTTGATGCTCTGCATGTCATGCGTTCTGCTGAACCAGTGATGGATGGGGTAGTCGATGCTCGATATCGGCTACAAAACAAACTCTAGAGCCGATATTCGCAGGGTGTGTTTTGCGGGTAACGGTTATGACGAGAACATGGGTCGCCGAGCCAATGACCGCAGAGAATGGACATGGTGGGCGTGGGCTCTCTTCAATCGCATTTGCGCTTGGCCTATGGGCAACGATTCTCGGAATCCTCAACATCACGTGCGGAATCGGGGGCACTGCTGAAAACAAACTCAAAGTTGTGTGGGCAGCATATCTCAGCGTTGGGCAGCTCTATCCTGATCTCTTCACCAGTGATATGGTCTACAGACCGATGAGTGATACCGTCTTCATGGCCCTCTCCATCGGCTTGATGGCCTGGGGTGGCCGATGCATACACAATTCTACGGAAGGAGGGATTGTGGCATGGCTCCAGAGCGTGGCTACCTGCGATTCTTGGCTCAGCCTCATGTCTACTAAAGAAGCTGGAGGTCAAATGACCGCGGCCATGTGGTGCATTGTCTTAGGTTTAGGATTCTACACATACCAAAGCATTGTGCATTGGAACTGGGTTGATGTCGGCGTCTACTCTGTCACCGCTTCCCTGCTCGGCTTCGGAGTGGCATTGATGTTTGCAGCCAAAGCTGAGATGGAAGAATAATCACTCTTTCATTCGAAACAAACGGGAATGCCCGTGGCGTCCAAGAAGAGCGTCGATAAGCCCTAAACCTGCCCCAAACCACAAGGCTCCACTCCACAACAATTGATGCCAGCGTGAAGCGTATAATACACACCAGAAACCAGTTGTTGAGGCGGCAAGCCACCACAAGAAACTCGCCTGAGGCAACGATAGCAAAAGGGCGATTGCCATACCCAAACCGATGATAGCAATAGGAAGCATCCAAACAACTTCTTTGGCATCACTCACGAAATCGTGTAAGAGAATGAAACCATTGGGTTTGTGAACACCATGACGGCCAAAGTGCCTACGTATTCGCATGTGGGCGCGGGCGTCACGACTTCTTTTGAACAAGAAAAGGCGTAATGAGGACTCTGCAACATGATGCACAACAGCAGCAGGGGCGTGGACGATGACGCCGCCCGTCTGAAGCAAGCGCAAACTGACTTCCATGTCTTCTGCATGATACCACTGTGGGTTGAATCCCCCGACCTCAATCAATGCCTCTCTATGAAACATCGAACAGGGGCCATTTGCAAGGCTTGTGAGTCTTGGCCTTCCCATGTACTTGCGAGCAATTGAGCGGGCTCGGAGTCGACTGGTCTTGGTATCGCCTTCGTCAAAGATGGTGCGACCGGTCACAGCCAACACTTGTTCATCATCAAGTCCATCACTGACTTGAAACATCTCAGAAATCCAATACGGATCTGGACGGCAATCGATATCGGTGATGGCAACCCACTCGCCCTCTGAATGTTCAAGGGCCAATTTCCGACCTGCTGACAGACCGATTGGGGATTGTTTGAGGACGGTGACCATGATGCCATCGTGTTCCCCTTCCCAAGATTCCAGTTTTGCCAATCCTCCATCAGTTGAGCCGTCATCGACGGCAATAATCTCCAAAGGGCGATAGGTTTGTTTGACGAGGGAATTAAGACAATCATCTACCCAATGCTCTGCGTTGCGCATACATACTGTGAGGCTGATTAATGGCCCATCGTACATGCTTTCACCTGACTTCAAAAGAATCCAGTAATGCGCGGCACCGTGCTTTTGTTGATTCGTCAGTTACTCGAAGGACCACGCCTGCAGAGGGTTGCCCATAGAGCACAACTGTGCCAAGAGGGGCAAGAAGATGAATCATTATTGGAGCAAGATCTTCTTCACCCTCAACTTCTAGCAAGACAGGACCGCCGTCCTCTGAAAAAGCGAAATCAAGTGCCAAATCCGTACATTCAAGCAAATCGGGAGTCAATTGACCCGGAGGATTTTCACATGTAAGGTGGCCCACAAAAGAAGTCATGTCTATTTCACCATCCCAAGCAGTTCGTTTGGTGAGACCATCGACAAAACCAACATCGGGTACCCATCCTGTTTCAAGCAATGCATTCACTGTGACATCCCCAACTGCAATCAGACATGGGGAAAATGCAGGAATGGCCTCGACGGCGGCTCGTATGGCCACCTCAGGGGTATCTTCTGGCCCCGGAAACAGTGTTCCCATAGGTTCTTTCAATTCTGAATCGAGAGATGTTGGAAGATAAACTACTCGTTCAAGATCAGATTCACGTATCCACAGATTTCCTTCCCGATTGATGCTGCCTTGACGAATTCGCGATGAGGAAATGGCTTTACCATCTTCAGCAAGAACATGAGGAACTTCGACGAGTTCCAATGGAGTCAAATCTCCTTCACTTCTCATCTTATTGATTTTTTTACAATTTTCACGTGTTTCAGGAGTGCAAACAATGTGAGTCGCATCACCTCTTGTTGGAGCCGGACCCCAGGAGTCTTCCAGAGAATGTGTAGACAGAGAACGGTCACCGGCCCAATCTAAAATATCGTTCTGACGTTCAGATTGAGGTTTAATCCGAGGATCTTTCTCAACAGCAATGGCATCCGAAGTCACCCATACCTCGACAGAATCGCAACTCAATGCGGCCTCAAGTAGAATTTGATGGCCAGCATGAAAGCAATCGAAAGTCCCGCCGACAAGGCAAAGGGTTGCGCTCATCAATTGATTGGGGCCATTCGCAGTCTTTCAATCCGGCGGAAGAGAAAGTGTGCCCCGGGACGTAACGGACCATTTCATCGCCGTAGCTCGTAATCCTGACCCAGTCCCAGGGCATGTGTCGGACCGGGGGGTTGTCCCATGAATCATCCTATCGTCATCTGGGGACCCATAACCCGGTTCGTTGCCCACCCGCTTGCACCGACGTTTCATCCCCCGAAGGGTCCGGTCAGTCTTCGATTGGGTGGGTTAGGCCCAGCATTGGTACCGAAGATCATCGCCCAACCCGGCGTCGGGAGGGCTCACAGCGGTGTTGCAGCCGGGCAGACCTACCGAAAGGGTTGGGTTTATTGAATTCATGTATCAGAAATCCATTGGATTTCGGGATAACTCCGCATGCCATCCAGATGACAGTTTGGCCAATCTAGCTGCGATTCGAGGATCCCCCTCGGTCGTTTGAATGACTTCAGTAGGTGGCCATCGATGAGTAGGGATTGCCAACCAACCAACCATCGGATGGGTGCGTCCGAAGGTCGGGGTCGAAAAATCACGACCGGCTCGAAGTGCATCACTGAGATCACGAATCATGCGTGAGCCTGGTAATTCTTCTGCCCACTGATTGTGTTCTGTCAGTCGTTCCAATCGAGCAAGAAGGGTTCGACGCACGCCTCCGTGTTGAGTGGATGAATGGCCGGGAATGAGATGAATCTCCCCTTCGGGTCGAAGAATCAGAGCGGGCCATGCAATGTCCATTTCAGCAATGAAAGAGATGCTATCAGGGTCATCGGATAATGCTGTGAGGATAATCTCAGCAACTGGTGCCCACCATTCCTCAGGTAGTCGCTCGACGATGAGAGCCATCACCGATGTATTCGGACGATTACTAGTTACATACCAATCATCCAAGATTGCCCAGAGATGTAAATCATGGTCTTGGGGTTTTGAAAAGCCAGTGGAACGTGCATTAAGACGCCAATCTTCCGATTCGGATTGCATTTTCTCTGGATATTGAGTGGACAGCCAATCCAATCCAGAAATCACGGCCGAACAACGAGCAGGGGGGTCCTCTAGGAAACGATCAATGCCCCAATTCGCAAGATCTGCTTGCAGTTCTGATGTCAACCACGCGACTTCCGACAAGAGTATGTGTGCGACCCATGATGCCTCATTGGGAGACGATGATTCAGATGATTGGCGAAGATTATGTGCCAATTCTGGATTGTCGCGAATGCGGCTTCGGATTTCTTCGACCAATTGTTGACGCCATTCAGATGGGGCCTGAATGATTGCTTTGCTCAGGGCCTCATTGGGGATGTCATCGGATTTCATCAAACCAATCCAGTCGTCCCCCAACTTTGCTCTGATTCGTTCCCACCTTGGCCATCGATCTGCCGGCGTTGAAGCAATCCATGCGACGAGAGGGTGTTGGGTTTCCATACCATTCGCCCATTCTGAATCACCCAACGGATAACTGAGTACAGCAGCTCGCAACAATCGCTCCTCATTCTCATCAACAGACAAATTGGGAATCAAACTCCCTTCGGGGTGACCACCCAATGTTATCTTCGTAGATTCAACCTCAGATGCTCGATGAGGGGGTGTCCATATGACTTCGTCCAACAATGCTTCTGTAGAAACCGCAGGCACGAGATTAACTGGGACCATGAGGCCTTCAAACAATTTCAACCTCGACCACATTGAAGGCAATACAGGATGAGGATGAAGTAGATTAGATTCGGGAGGTTTCTTCCAATCTGTGGATAGGATTAATCGCACATGATTGGGAAGACGCGTGGCGGGAAACACCGCTTGACTACTGGGGCGAGCCTCAATGACCAAAGTAGAATCTGATTGTTGAAGGGTCCACTCAATGAGAGATTTTTCAGCTTGATTGGAAAGATTACTAGTGTCAATCCAATCTCCATTTTTGAGAGTGGAAGAAGACCAATTTGTATCACCCCAATGTTTTCGAAATCTCTTCCAGGTCGCATCGTCAACTTTGCGACGCAATCGCGAAGCCCCCGGTTCAGAGAGCGCTTCACGAAGGAGGCGCAATCGTTCCATTCTCTCTGCCGTTCGAAGACGAGGGTGGGCAATTTCCACCCATTGCCCGAGTACCTCAAACGGGATGCTTCGAGGGTGTACATCGAAATTAGGACTGGGGGCGAGGGTTACAGCATTGGGTGATGCGGCAGCCAGTAATGCCTCTCGACTAATGCGATCTAGGCCGAGTGCAATAAGGGGTCCATCCATTCGAATCACCGGTCCTTCAAGGGCCAAAGATCCCAAACGCCATTCTCCCTCTTCTGGAACACAACTCGGCAATTCACCCCGCTTAGAATCATCAATCTGACCAAACCATGAACCACTTGCGAGCTGCAGAGATTTTGAACCGTCAATCAATCTGAATCGTTGCAACCCCCATATCTGAGATTCTATGCCCCACGACGATATGTTGCTTGAGTCAATCTCGAGGGGAGGAGATGACACTGGAAGGAATGTTTCAGAACTAACCCATCTAGGTTTTCTTTCCCGTGGCTCAATCCAAGTCCAAGCATCCTCAGTGGAACCTGCACGAGTGACATCTAAGGGATGATTCGGCAGTGCAATAGGGCCATCGTTCGGTTTGCAAACAAAAGCGAGAAGTAAGTGATTACCAGTCACGGAAATCAATCTCCCTAGTGCTCCTTCAGGTGGTGTTTCTGCAGTCAAATCTTGAATTCTGGCGATTTCATCAACTCGTAAAGTATCCCATCCACGAGCAGTAAGGGCCAAACATGCACCTCGTGAACCAATCTCTTCATCGGAGAAAACCAACTCTTCTCTACGAAGTCGTTTCAATTCAGCTGAAGTGTGGGGGAGGCGGAGATCTGTTGACGTGGCGATTTGGGTTACTGTTGCACGTCCTTCGGATAATCGCTCCAGAATTCGGCGACGAACGGCGCTCCGAATGCGCTTCACAGGTAACGTAGGAGGGGTCTGTTGCTCTTCTTCGGAACTAGGATCATCAGCCATACTCAATCACACCAGTGACACTACGGGAAGCGTTCTCAGGTGGGTCTAGCAAATGATTCTACTTCAATGATTCTATTTGTTACATTTAGTTACGCATTTCCAGTGGAATATGTATTGGTGTAGAATTGAAAGTTGGGATTTCCCTACTTAGTGTGCATTTTCCCGTATCTTTACGTAACTAAATGGAAAATGCCGCCGTTAGGGTTATATGAACGGCAGCAATCGCTCGCAACAGACGGCATGAGTACCCACACCGGAAGCAGAGTGTCGCTAGGAAAATACACATAAAAAGGAGGAGATGAGATGAAGACAGTACGAATCCGCGAGAAAATTAAGGCATTCTTGGCAGAACGACCACGTAATACAGCAGAAATTCTTGAGCACATCAACAGCACCATGCGACATGGCACTACCAGTCAGCAGTTGGGCAATGTACTCAGCAAGGACAAGGACATTGTCAAGGTAGGTTACATCAAGCGCTCCGGCATTCTTTCCGGTGGATACGACATTTGTGAATGGGCAACCCGCATCTGGGTCTCCGACAACTATCCCGAGTGGGATGGCGAAGGCCCAATCCTCATGGATCGAAACCGACGCTGATTCAAAGAACCCAACAGCCGGGCACCCGGGGCTTCGGCCCTGGGTTGCTCGGCATTTTTTTTGTTTCAACT
>JAPKFG010000081.1 GCA_028821675.1 Candidatus Poseidoniales archaeon | reverse complement strand
CCTGACTGGGCTGACGATGCCGACATCGCTCGAATCGTTGTGCCTTGTTCATTCAGAAATTCGGATAACACCACAATGGAGGTTATTGTCGACGAAATTGGAGGCGCCTATCTCATCGATTTGATGCCCTATTGGATTACCGTGGTCGCCTCTGACAATTGGGGCAACGTCGATCATTGGAATGTCACTTGGGTTCAAGCGTTCAGCATACAGAATACCGTGGGCGTAGATCCACCGCCACGTGTGGAGAATTTACAGGCGTGGGACCACCCTGATGATGATGGCACGGCAATCGATGTCCAATGGTCTCCATCTCCGGTGGATGACTTCGCCTTCTATGTCGTATGGGCTAGCGAACATTCGGTTGAGAATGTCGCCATCAAATGGATGGAATGTGAAGAGAACCCATCAGATTGTGGCCTTTTGGTCATCCATCAACAGCGTCAGTCATGGAATGGTCCAATGAATATCATTCTCGAAAAGGCCTCATATGGAGGTAATTCACTTAGTGAGGCGACCGCTTCAGAAATAGTCCCCAACAAACCAATATGGGTTACAGTAACCATTCACGACATCAAAGGCAATGCTTTCCTGACCAACCTTGGAGAACACATGACCCTCGTAACTCCAATTGATAATTCAGGAGATATCATTGCGCCAGATCGATTGTCTGAACCGAATGTTGAAGACAGGCCTGGCGATACCGGAAATGGCCTTTTGATCACTTTCTCGACCAGCGATGCGAGTGATCTTGATCACTACGATATCTATGCAGACACCATTCCATTCACAGACATCGGCACAAGAGAACCTGCGATGACCGTCAATCGAGATGGTGACGCTGAATTCTCTTGGCAAGATGACTTTGGCCCGGGCGGCGGCCGTCAAGCTACGGACATGATTTCGGTTGAACTCACATCACTCTCCAACGATATGGGCATTGATCCCGGAGTGATGATTTGGGTTGCTGTCGTTCCAGTGGACTCATCGGACAATGCTTGGCTGACAGATCTCAATGTTGGTCAAGCATCTGCAGTGGATGACAGTCTGCTTGACCCCGGGCTACACCTTCCAGAGATTACTGGTGTCCAAGGTTCGTGGAATGAGGACGGCACCGGCATTGTCGTTACATGGGACGATTCTTCCGATGCACAGGTACGTGGGTACATCGTTCACTTGAGTTCGGAGATTTACGAAGATGTCCGATATGCAGAACATCAACTCGATATTGTTCAAGGGTCACGTTTGACTATCAAAGCAAGCGACTTTGATTCTGGACTTGATGTCAATGCCACTTGGTATGCCTCTGTCGTCGCTACGGATGGTGAAGTGAACCGCTTTGGCGTATCACCCGTGGCTGTCGAAGAATGGGATCCAAACAATCCCAACGCAGGGGTCGAAATTGATGAAGAGGGCTCCAGTGAATGGTGGAATGAACTCAACCCCATGCAAGTGGCCTTGATGACCGTACTCACACTGATGATTATCCTCCTCTCAATGATTATCCTAGGGCGTTTGCGAAAGGCTCGTTATGATCCGATGGAACATGCAACACCCAACTGGGAATTGCAGGCCGACGATTGGGGTGGCGAAAATTACGAGACAACAATAGAACCCCAAGTCGATTTAGAAGACACCTTGGTTTCAGCTGCGACCACGATTCGAGAGACCACCCCCTCTCCATCCCGTACAACTTCGCCTCCCGTTTCAGTCGATGATTTGGAATCTCTTGCCGGGGACCTTCTCGATGAGACCAAGAAAGAGGATCCAATGGACTTCTCCTTCCTCGACGATTTGCTGTGAGCGGTAGGCGTGCTTTGAAGCACTGTAGAACATTCGGGTAACCGAGCCTCATGGATGACAATGCCCCCGTTGGAGCATCGGTGTTCACCACCTTGCGTTGGGATGGGGGTTGTGTTGCTTGGCTTGAAGAACACCTGAACCGCCTTCGCACACACGCGAAGAGATTGGGAATAGACTGGCCCGAAGATTTCAACGAACGCCTTGCCTCCATTTCTCCGATTGGTGATGGCGATTTGTGCCAAGTAAAACTGACTCGTGCAGGTCAAATCGAATTGACTCTACGCCAAACTCACTATTCCCCCTCACCACTGTGTGCGATTTCCCATGCAGCTCCACGTTTCACTCGGAAAGCACAAGGAACCAAGCATGCCGCTTGGTCTGCGTATACTGATGCCCGTACTGCTGCAGAGAATGCTGGGGCGGACATCGCATTACTGGTTCATGATGGTGCGGTTGTCGATGGCGACCGTTGCACCCCAATCATCCTAGACTCAGATGGGGTTGCGTATGCTCCTTCTCTTGAAGGCGGCGGCATCGATTCAATCACACTCAGCATATTGAAGCCCGCAATCGAGGCTGCCGGCATCCCATTCCGTTATGCCCGATTGACAGAGACATTACTCGGGCGAGCGAGTGAATTGATAGTCGTGGGCACGGGTATTGGCGTTGTTTGGCTCGATGAAATTGATGGCCAGAATGTCGGAATTGATTGTCCCGGGCCACTCTACGAAACCTGTTACGCCGCCTTTGCAACAGCGCTTGATGCCGCTTGGTCAACTATGGGATGATTTTGATGAAGGCACTCAGTCAAATTGAGAACAGAGACGATTTCACTCTCGATCTCTTGTCATGGCTTCGCAAGGATGGCGCGTTCGGAGGTCGTCACGGCGCTCCCGACGAGTTGCTTCTTCATTCTGGTGGCCCACAAAGCGATCTATCTAAGCGCAGCTTGCTGATGGGCCCCGCTACATGCCGATACATCGTTCGTCAACCGCCCCTTGAATCACATTCTGTAATGGGTTCACCACTGTGTGGTGAAATTGATATTCAATCCAATCCTGCCCCCATGCAGATTCATGTCGAGGATTGGAATGACGGCTGGGTATTTCGGGAGATTGTCTATGGTACCAATCTCGCCGATGGTTTGCGCCAATTGTCCTCCCATCTTCCACCAGCAGAAGGCAATGGTTTCCAAGCCGGAGGTCTCGCTGGATTGCTTACCTACGATATGGTGCAACATACTGAACCGCTGAGATTTCAACACCCCCCAGATGAGAATTCCATCCTAATGATTCTGTATCGTGCGGATCGTTGGATTATCCACGACCGCACCGAATCAAAGATTGAGATTCTTTCATCGATTGAGGATGATGATTGGGTATCTGAAATTGAACATATCCTGAATGAAGGTGTTCCATCACGTAATTCGCCCGTGCCCCCTCGCGCGCGAGAGCCATCGACAGAAACCGATGCTGTGCACGTCCAGAAAGTGCGCCGAACACAGGATGCGATTCGTGAAGGCGTTCTTTACCAACTCAATTATGGCCGCACATGGTCAGCAGAAATCGAATCACCTTGGGATGTTTTCAAGCGCCTCGAACGAGACAACCCTGCACCCCTTTCAGCTTGGTTACATTCACCCGATTTGGACATTGCAATTGCCAGCAGCAGTCCAGAACTCTTGCTCAAACAGGAAGGGAAGATTATTTCCACGCGACCTATCAAAGGCACACGCCCACGTGGAGATGATTCCGAACACGATGCAAACCTTCGGGGTGAATTGGTTGGCAGTAGAAAGGAAATTGCTGAACATCTCATGCTTGTAGATTTGGAACGTAACGACCTCGGCCGAATATGTATCCCAGGTAGCGTTCGATGGAAGCGCTGGCGAATCGAATCATATCCTCATGTTCAGCACATGGTCAGTGAGATTGAAGGCACACTCTGCGAAGGCATGGATGGCTTTGATGCTCTGCAATCTATTTTCCCAGGAGGGAGTATCACCGGTTGTCCAAAGACCGCCACCATTGCTGCAATAGATGAGTTGGAGGGTACTCCTCGCCATGCGTGGACCGGTTCAATTGGTCATATTGATCCACGAACAGAACAGTCGCAATGGAACATTTTGATTCGAACCCTCGAAGCACATTTCGATGGGGATACTTGGCAAGCGACCGTACAAGCCGGAGGTGGCTTGGTTATTGGCTCGGATCCTTGGAGAGAAGTCGAAGAAGCGAAGTGGAAGGCACAGGCGCTATGTAGAGCAGCATGGGGGCACTCACCTGCTGGAGATACGACACACTCTCCAAAAGGCTCGTCATCCATGAGCATTCACCCCATCCCACCGATTACCCCATCTGTTCAACATCTGATTGAGAGTCGTGATGGTGGGCTGATATCTCCATCACCGCCCATTTCATCCACACCAATTGTATGGCATCCAGATCTTTCATTGGAGTTCACAGAGGGACTCCGTGTTTTATTCGTCGACAACCTCGATTCATTTTCTTGGAACATCGTTCACGCATTTGCAACGATGGATGCTGAAGTTGTCATCGTCCCAGGTCGTTTAGAGGTCAGCGATGTAACCACTCTCTTGCACTCGTTGAAACCTACACACATCGTTCTTGGCCCAGGCCCAGGCCGTCCAGAGCAATCGAACCTCACAATGGCATTTGCAGATGCAGCATTGGCCGGCATCACACCACCATTGTTGGGCATCTGCCTTGGGCATCAAGCGATTGGATTGGCTGCCGGTTGGACACTGGGTCCAAGTGAATACGGAGCTGTACACGGTGTGCCTGATGGGATCCTCCACGGTAATCAACATCAATTGATGACGCGTTATCACAGCCTTGCTCTCACACCGACTAACAATCTCCTGATTGTAACCTCAACAGATGCCGCTACGAATCGCTTGGTCATGGCTTTGGCTCATCCCAAACGACCCGTATACGGCGTGCAGTATCACCCAGAATCTGCCGGTTCGGTGAATGGTTTGCAGGTCTTCGCTGATTTCCTTGCTCAGTAGACCGACGAAGCGTTCAAGAAATGCCCCCCGCTCGAGGGTTCAATGGCAACCTGTCGTCTCTGTAAAGGACAGTATCCTGTGGACCAGTTCATCGATGGTAACGGGCCTCGCCACCTCGTCTGTGTTCGCTGTGCTGTTGAGGAAGGGTACCTACCGGCGGAAGAGGTCCCCAATTTCTACGATGAGCGAACATCGATGGCTAGAATGTCCTTGTTTGCCCGCCGCTATGGACCCCTTTTTTGGTTGATTGGCGGATGGCTCATTTGGACTCTTTTCTTCCAAGACATCGAATTGTGGGGCAATCTGATCCTTGTCACCTTGTTATTGTCGACCCTTGTAGTCCCAGTCCTCTTCTTCCTTCGGTCCGCCAAGTTCCAAGCTCAACTTCGTCAATTGACCCCCTAACAGTCACATTTACAGTGCGGGGTACATTGAGGCAATCAGTCATATTCTTGATATAGGGCAACAACAAGCGGTAGGTTAGAGGGAACACCGGGTTCCCTAGAATGAACCGTGACAGAATTGGCTGCAATTGGAGACATAAACAAGGTACTGCAAGGAAATATGGAAGACGGGCTAGACCCGTTGAAGCGTGAAACCGCACCATATTTCTGGACAGATAGGCGCGATAAGTCCCAGCGCAAGCATTCGAAGCCACAGATCCTCCCAGAGAACACGTCAGAAAAGCTGGCTAATCCTGGAAAGAGAGAACAGTGGGTTCTCTGAAATGGTTTACAAAAAAAAATAGGAAGTGAAATGAAAATGAACAACCAAAAAAACCTAAGCATGCTAGTAGCATTGTTCCTCGTCCTGATGACGGCTTCGTCCGTTGTCAGTGGTGACGGCACTGACCCTCTTGACCCGTCTGATGGCGGCGCCGATTGGGATGGTGACGGTCTCACCAATGCAGAGGAGCAATCGCACGGAACGGATATGACCAAGGCAGACAGCGATGGCGATGGCCTACCCGATGGATGGGAAGTCTCACACGGACTCGACCCAAACAACGGTGGCGACGCCAACAGTGATGCCGACAATGACGGTCTGACCGCAGCCCAAGAATACGCGCAGGGTACCAACCCTAACAGCGCGGATACAGACGGCGACGGTCGACCTGATGGTAGTGACCCCTTCCCTAACGACCCTAACGACGGCGAGTACTCTGACTCGGACGGCGACGGCATCCCCGACGCCTATGATCCAGATTACGAAAATGCTGAGACAGGCTCCGGAAACGGCGGCACCGAAGGTGGCGGCGAATCTGAAGACCAAGGTCAAGGCGAAGGCCAAGGCCAGGGTCAAGGACAAGGTCAAGGACAAGGTCAAGGACAAGGTCAAGGACAAGGTCAAG
>JAPKFG010000080.1 GCA_028821675.1 Candidatus Poseidoniales archaeon | reverse complement strand
CCGGTCGATGGCGACGACAAGCCTATCTCGACTGTCATCCTTGAGTCAGTCATCATCACGTGACCTCAATTGAGAGTGACGTTCAAGGATGACCGCCCGGTGGTCGTATCATGGCGAGTGAAACTCCCTTCTCCGCATCGGCGACATTTGAGATGTCGAATGGCGATGTGGGGCACTTCGCCGATCTTCACGCGTTGGAGTCTGCAGGACTTTGTGAATTGGACAAATTGCCATGCACGATTCGGGTTCTTCTTGAGGCAGCTCTGCGAAAGTGCGATGGTTTTCTAGTCACTGAAGACGATGTCAAACGCATCGCTGCATGGTCGCCTACTCAATCACCAGCCGAAATTCCATTCATGCCATCTCGGGTGATTCTACAGGATTTCACCGGTGTGCCCGCTGTGGTCGATATCGCCGCGCTTCGCGATGCCATGGTAGCATTGGGTGGAGATCCTCAGAAGGTGAATCCACAGGTCCCCGTCGATCTGGTCATTGACCACTCAGTTCAGGTTGATGTCTCCGGTCTCTTTCCCGATGCCAGAGAACGAAATCTTGAGATTGAATATCAACGCAACATGGAGCGTTACCAATTCCTCAAATGGGGCCAGCAGAGTCTCGATAATTTCCGCACCGTCCCACCTGGCCGAGGCATCGTCCATCAGGTGAATCTAGAGTGGATTGCTACCGTTGCACGTCAAGAGGATGGTGTGTGGATGCCTGACTCTTTGGTCGGCACAGACAGCCATACGACGATGATCAATGGACTGGGTGTTTTAGGCTGGGGTGTTGGTGGAATCGAAGCGGAAGCTGTGATGCTTGGCCAACCAATATACATGCTCCTGCCTGAGGTCGTTGGATTCGAATTGACCGGGTCACTGCGACCCGGTGTGACCGCGACCGACATGACTCTGCGCGTCGTCCAGATGCTGCGCGCACACGGGGTTGTTGGCAAGTTCGTTGAATTCCATGGTCATGGTTTGTCTTCACTGACATTGCCGGACCGCGCCACCATCGCCAACATGGCGCCAGAATATGGGGCCACTTGCGGATTTTTCCCCGTTGATGAGATGACATTGGAATACATGCGATTGTCAGGTCGAAGCGAAGAACACGTGGATAATGTCAAGCGCTATCTTCAAGCTCAAGGCATGTTCTACACAACCGATTCTACAACTCCAGAATTCACCGCAAATGTGACTCTAGATTTAGGTGATGTTGAACCGGCGATGGCCGGCCCAAAGCGGCCTCAAGACCGTGTTGATCTTTCATCGATGAAGGCACACTGGCGCGAGAGCCTTACCGCTCCAATCGGACACGCCGGGCACGGTACAGATTCATCTGAATCTGACCGCCAAATTGCCGTTGTTGGTTCGGATGGTCAAACCTACAATCTCAAGCACGGTGACATTGTCATTTCTGCCATTACATCGTGTACCAATACGTCGAATCCTTCGGTCATGCTGGGGGCTGGAATTCTCGCAAGAAACGCAATCCAAAAAGGGCTCAGAGTGGCTCCTTGGAGCAAGCCAAGTCTTGCGCCAGGTAGTCGTGTTGTTACCGAGTATTATGACGAAGCTGGCTTGACTCCTTATCTCAACGAATTGGGTTTCCACAATGTCGGTTATGGGTGCACCACTTGCATTGGAAATTCCGGGCCGTTGGAGCCAGAAATCGACGCTGCAATAGAAGACGGGAACCTCGTCGTCGGATCTGTGATTTCTGGCAATCGAAACTTTGAGGGGCGGGTCCATCAAAAGGTGAAAGCGAATTATTTGGCCAGCCCACCATTGGTGGTGGCGTATGCCATTGCTGGAACGCTGGACATCGATTTTGATGTGGACCCCATCGGAGTCGATTCCGAAGGCCAACCTGTGATGCTCGCAGATATCTGGCCCACGGATGCAGAAATCCGTGAAGTAATGTCGCTGGCGATTACTCCAGAGATGTTCAATGAGCGCTATTCCACAGTGATGAGCGAGCCACGATGGGATGCCATTCCAAGCACCCCCAGTGCCCTCTATCCGTGGGTATCCGAGAGTACCTACATTCGATTACCATCATTCTTTGAGGGTATTCAACCAGAACCGGCCCCCATTTCCCCCATCAAAGGAGCACATGTATTGTTGAAACTTGGTGACAGCGTTACGACAGATCACATCAGTCCAGCCGGTGCTTTCCCGCATTCGGGCCCTGCCGGACAATATCTGATGGACAATGGCGTTTTGCCACGCGATTTCAATTCATTCGGCAGCCGTCGCGGAAATCACGAAGTAATGATGCGCGGCACGTTTGCTAATGTCCGCATTAGAAATCAAGTTGCTCCTGAAACTGAAGGTGGCTACACCACACATTTCCCTTCAGGAGCAGTGGAATCAGTTTACGATGCTTCGATGAAATACCAAGAAGAGGGAGTTCCATTGGTAGTTTTAGCGGGTGAGCAATATGGGGCAGGAAGCAGCCGAGACTGGGCGGCAAAGGGAACACTCTTGCTCGGTGTCAAGGCCGTTATTGCCACAACCTTTGAGCGAATTCATCGTTCAAATCTTGTCGGTATGGGTGTCCTTCCGTTGACGTTCCCTGAGGGGGAAAATGCCGATTCGCTTGGCCTTGATGGGACCGAAACATTCGATATTCCTGCTCGGGCCGATCTTGAACCATTGAGTTCAATCCCCGTCATTGCAACAAGACCCGATGGCACTGAAATCACCTTTGAGGCCACGGTTCGATTGGACACTCCTGTCGAGGTCGAATATTACCGAAATGGCGGAATTCTACCAACAGTCCTGCGCTCTTTGGTTAATTCCTGAATTCAATTTTCAACGGCCCTTTGGGCCGTGTGGTTCAAAGACCGCTCCGAGCCAAGTGACGCCGATGTCCCCGCTCAAGGGCCCCGCCCGCTTTCGTTTCCGCGCTCCTGATGGCGATGTTGACGTTCTGATTCAAGGTGATGCAGAGTGGGTCAATGCGCTGCGTGAGGATTTGGGCCTGATGGATGTCGGATGGGTCCAACCGATGGCCACAACTGGCCGAACTGTCCAAGAACAGACTGAGAGTGAAGAAGAAACCGAAGATTCCGATGACGATTCTCCAGTTTTGTTAGAATCTGATGTCGCTGTTGTATTGCCCGGCCCCCCGCCTGACCCTAGCCGTGTCCCTACGGTCCGCCGTGTCATTGGCGAGATGGACTTGGATGCTGAAATGAAGAAATTAGGTATTGAGCCCCCTCGCTCTCCCACGGCTGAAGAATTGTCAGATCTAATCAGCGAAATGGATCACCCTGAACCTATTACCTCTCAGGTCTCTACCGATCCAATCGCTGAAGCATGGTTGCAGCGATTGATGCGAATAGCTGTGCGAAAATTCGGTGTTACGGCATTACCGATTTCCGTCATCGACAGTGCTGTCTGTGAACAACTTGACCGCTCCGGAACTGAACTTGAATTGT
Source organism: Candidatus Poseidoniales archaeon (assembly GCA_028821675.1). Taxonomy (GTDB): domain Archaea; phylum Thermoplasmatota; class Poseidoniia; order Poseidoniales; family Thalassarchaeaceae; genus MGIIb-P. Next base: position 2,747 of record JAPKFG010000080.1, on the reverse strand, counting down.
GGCTTGAGGGTATGTGGCGTCTTGGCAAACTCGTCAAGGTTCATGGTGGTGGTGGAAGTTATGGATACGGCCCAAATCCCCGATGGCTTGAGGCAGATTGATTCAATTCTCACTCAAAAATAGAGCCGAATTGGCGAACATTAGGTCGAACCCTCTGATGCTCCGATAATCGTTATACTGAGAACCATTACTCGTGCACAAGTTACGCGCACGCGAGAGGAACTCTTGAATAGAGTCGTCATGACGGGGAAGCAGAGTGGTCAACATGTTTACTCATGAGAAAAATATGAACAAAGCACGCGTGCGCGGTCTGGTACTTGTTACCTTGATGTTGGGGTCAATCTTCGTAGCGATGATTCCAGCTGTGAGTGCAAGTCACGTCGAAACGTACCCTGCCCAAAGAAACCCGGTAGCAATCGCTTCAGGCGATTTGGATTGTGATGGCGATGCAGATATCGTCTCGGCGAGTGAGATGGGGATGCTAATCTCCGTCCTTTACAACGATGATGGCGATTTTTCGGACCGAGCAGATCTATGGGTCTCATCCAACACATCTCGTCGAGCACACTGGTTTGATATGGCGAATGCGAATCAAGTTGGAATCGGCGATATTGATGATGATGGCGCCAACGATATTGTATTCTTCCGCCAGAACGTTTGGGTGGCTGGAAGTGCCCAACCTCCGCTCGGCAACATGTCGGTGATTTGGGGCGAATGTGGTGAGCGTGTCGATGATTGGACGCGTTCAGCACCAATTTCTGTATCTCCATATCTGTATGATCTGGAAGTTACAGACATCAATGATGATGGAAAGGACGACATCGTCGGCCTATTCCTTGACGAATCGATTACCAACATGGAAATCATGGTCATGCGTGGCCCAAACCCCACACAGCAGACCAGCCAATCGATTACGAACGTTCCATTGACTCACGCCTTTTACTATGAAATGGAAATTGGAAACTGGGGAGAAACCGTCACTGGTGGCGGCATTCCTGGTGGCGGCGGTGATTGTGAAGATCAAGACATATGGATGATGACCGCGCCTCCATACAATGGCCCACAGACTGGCTTCAGTGCTGGCAATTGGGACAACATGACCGTTCTCGAATACAACTGTATCACCAACACGTACGAAAACCCAACCACGAACACGCAGAACACGCACGTGTTCGCGATGAATGAAAACCAAGATGCGAATGGTATGGACATTGCAGATACCAATGGTGACGGCATCATCGACATGGTCGCCATGGGTCAAGGTTGGGAACAGAACGTATCGTATGCAACCAGCAGCAGTGTTGGCACTTGGGCGACAAACAATCTTGCCGGCATTGGTGATTATGTTGCGTCGGATGTCAGCATCGCTGATATCAATGGTGACGGTAACATGGACTTCCTAGTTCCTACAATGCTCACTGTATCTACGGTGAACAGTGCTGGCGCTGGTCAGCAACAACAGTTGACCACAGAGAACCTTCGTGACATCAACACTGTCAACATCATTCTGAACGATGGTCAGGGTGGATACCTATCACCCCAGACTTTTGATGTTGGCCGCAGGCCAACAATGGTCATCGCAGATCAATTCAGTGGTGGGCCAAACAGTGCCCTAGACCTTGCTGTCGGGCAGCGTGATTACGCGTTCAGTTACAGTAACGGTGCCATGTGGATTGATTCGAAGGGATGGGCTGGTTCTATGGACACCATCTCCATCGTCGAACTCGATTCTGAAGATGTGGGTATCGGTGGAGTTACCGTGTCCCCAGCATCATGGGATCCAGAGGATCGCGAATCAAAGATTGGTGAAGGAACGCGTGACGTGAATGTCACGGTTCGCAACACAGGTCTTCAGGCAATCTCTGGCTCAGTCGATGTCGATGTCTCAGTCTCTGAAGTCGTTGGTGGTACAGACACCGTTGTTTATGCAAACGATTTCGATACCGCGCCAACAGGCAATTGTGCCAACTGTAACATGGTCGGAGTTTCCTATTCAGGTGAAGTCAGTGGTTCATACTGGCACGTAGAGGATGGTAGCAATAATTCAGGCAGTGGCGATGAATACGAAGCTGATACCAACCCGACTGACTACATGTGGGCAGGCGCTCTTGTCACCAACACATCTGGTGATGGTGATGTGGAAACGGGTTACATGTCCTGGTGGGACGAAGGACTCATTATCGAGGATGTCGACCTAACAGGTGCAGATTCTGCATCGATGGACCTCGACATGATGTGCATGGTTCAATTCAGCATGATTTACTATTCCTCAACTGGAATCGCAAACCGAATCATCTATGATGATTCGTGTAACATCGATGTCTACAGTGAGGACAGTGGTTGGTCAACCGTCGATTACGTCGGTGGTTACGATTATGATCGCTATGTTCACTTGGCCAATGGATACTATCCGGAATTCACCGTATCGAATTCAGCATACTGCTGCTTCGTTAACCCTTGGGATCGTAGTGCTGGTGAATCTGGCATCGATTTGACTCCATGGGCAGGTGATACCGTGGACATCCGCTTCCGCTTCCGTTCAGGGCATATGGGGAGTGTTGGAAATGACAACGCAACTCACAACACTGAGTGGGATGGGTTTGCAATCGATAACATTTCGATTAACAAGACAATTACTCAATTTGGTAGTAACGTGCAGAATGTCAATCAGCAACTCAATCTGAATGCTCTCGCACCCGGTGATGAACAGGTCGTGACACTACAGGCGAATTTCGTCAATGGTACGA
>JAPKFG010000079.1 GCA_028821675.1 Candidatus Poseidoniales archaeon | reverse complement strand
TATCGGGAACCGGTCACCCTCGATTCGACACCCCTCACATTTGGCGAAGAGGAATGATTAGCCTTCTCTTGGCCACTTTTTGGTGAGAGCTGCGCGTAGATCATCGTTCATTCTAGCATCCCACCAGTTGGCACCTCGCCACACAGCATAGCGTCCACGGATACCACGAAGATCAGCCCCATCCATCCGTGCATTCTGGAAATTGGCCAAACCAAATCGAGCTTTTTTTGCCTTGACATTGCGCATGTCAGCGTTGTCGAATGCTGCTTTCATAGCATTGGTTCCAACCATCGAAGCATTCTGCAAATCTGCTCCAGAGAGATTGGCACCCTCAAGGTCAGCCCCATCGAGAATGGCTCTCCGAAGATTTGCACCCGAAAGGTCGACACCTCGCAAATCGTGGCCAATGAACGATTGGAAGGAAAGGTCCGCGTCGGGACCAATTTCAGTCATTGCAAACCCTCAGGCACCTGAGCGGCGATCCAAATGCGCTCGCCCTTCAGGTGTGAGTACAGCATGTCGATTCTTATCGGATGTGCCAGGGGGGCAAGAGATGAATCCACGTTCTGAGAGTCGATTCAGATAGAGTGACAAATTGTCTGGTGCAGTCAAGCCACTGTCATCGAAGAGTTTCTTGAGCACGCGCGGGGGCGAATCGTCGACACCTTCGACATCGCGCAGGTATTGAATTGCGGCAAGTACCTGATCTGGCTTTTTGGTCAGCGTACTGTTCTCAATCAATGAATGGAAGGCAGAACCCCGCTCGGGCATCCCACTCTTCTTGGCCGCTTCAATCGCGGCAGCGATTGCTGTTTCACGCGCGCTACGGACCTTGGCGATGGCCGTAGACCATTGTTCTCCTTCACGGATATCCATCAATTTCGCATCCACCTCTCTCTGCGATCCTGAGATATCGATTTCTACATCGCCTACTCGAATCAGCACACGGCTGTTTCCAGTTCCTTCCGAACCCTTCACTAAGCCGCCACCTGACCGACTCCAACCAGTCGTGGGGTTATTTTAATCGTTACGATGGTAACTTTGTGAAATCAAAAACCAAACCTTTGAAATAGACTATGTTTTCGACCATTTCGGTGTCAAATGCGGATATCCATTATCGAGATTTTTTCAATCTTCACGCCGAAGGCGACATAACCCCCTGATATTGTCCGCAGGGTTGATGCCCCCAGCGCGCCCCTATGCGCAGGCGAGCGCTACGCGCTCGTCCATTCTCGTCCTGTTGATGGTTCTGAGCGTGTTTTCCTCGATGCCCATTGGTTCTGCTGACCCCCTCTCCGGTACGATTGATACCTTTGCCAATGGGAGCATCAGTGTAGAGGTTGCGACTAACACACAATCCCCCTCTCCGGTCAATCTGACCATTCTGAGAAACACGACAATCGACAGTTCAAGTTTCCACATCAGCTACGATGTCGAAGATGCATCTCCAGGTTCCCTCACTGTGGATGTCGACAGCGATGGCCAATATGAGTGGCATCTGGGTGGAAATGGTGATGGTCGCGTCGGAGAGCAAATCGAATTCGATAGTGGTGGATCAACTACCTCGATTTCCGCGAATGGCAATCAGACGTGGTTATCGACCGGTGGATGGCGCTTACCAACATCAGCGATGATGGATTCATCAGAGATTACCGTTGGATTCACTCCAGACCTAAGTTCTCAATTCAATGCAATCGGTGCGGTCACCGATCTTGAGACCGGAGATATGGATGGAGATGGACTAGACGACGTAATCTATCTGGTTCCCGACCACATCAGCAGCACCAATGGAACCCCATGGCCACATATCGGTTGGTTGAAATTGAATGGCTCATCGATAGTCACTAGTTGGATTCCGACCTGTTTTGATGCCGATGGATTGATTCTCGGCGATTCAGACAATGATGGGAGGACAGACATTATCGCTGTTGCCAGCGATGTGGACACCCTCTGCCCTCACTTTTCAGGCAACAGTTGGTCGCAATCAATGAATATCACAATGAGCAACAAATTCGAAGATGCTCTTCTGGCAGATTTGGATGGTGACGGCCAAGATGACTTGGTGTTCCTCGATGCTGATGGAACACTTGGCATGCGTTCATTCAGTGGTGGCGCTTACACGAGTGCAATCACCGCTACGGTACCTACGGGCAGTCAGATTCCTGGACAAGACAATTTTATTCACGTCGGCGTTGGTTCTTTCTATGGAAATAATCAGTCCATCCTAGTCGGTGAAACGGATGCTATGACCGCTTACAATACATTCTGGAATTTCTCAAACAGCAATTGGCTTGCAACAATGCAGAACTTTGAGTGCACAAGCGGCCCCTTCGAAATTTTCGATTGGAATGCAGATGGGTTCCAGGATTTGATGGGTCCATCCAATGCAGCAGCGTGTATGGCCTCGTGGAACGGCACAGCGTGGAGTACAACCTCCTCAAATTTTGTTGGATTGTCGAATTACAGCGTCGGCGATCATGATGGGGATGGAACAGTCGACGTATTCCGGGCCATCGAAGGCACTCCTGACGGCTCGGATGGTACCCAAACCGGTTCAGTCGAGATGCATGTTTTTGATGCCGATGGCGCGGTGAACTCAACCTCAACCTCGTTCACTCCGCACACTTCACCTCGAGACATCATTTTCGCGGATTTAGATGGAGATGGATTGAATGAGCAAATCGTCGCAGCGGGTGAGGCTTCTCCGGGCTTGTTCATCGGTGCGTGGCACACACTAGAATGGGATCTTGAAGGAGACGGCACGAACGAGATGGCGATGTCTGGATACGCGAGTTCAACCAACCCATTGAGTCAATCCAATCAGGGTTTGCTGATTACTAGTATTTCCTCTGAATTACTCAATGTCGGGATCAATTACGATCAGTATGACACACCGTGGGGGACGATGGATCCTGTTGCACGAAGCATGGGTGCAGGTACCATCACACAATCTGCTCTGAACATGTCCTACACCGCCACCTTCGTCGTCGAGACGAATCCAACCAATGGTAATCTCTCGAATGTGCTCAATGGCTTCATGCTGCTGGGAACGGGAGACATCGAGGTTCCGATGGGTGTCATTTGCACTCGAAATGGTACGGTCACCCTTGATTCATTGGACATCTCTTGGACAGAGGGTGCATCCAATATCCAAGCGCCTCCTGCCCCCGTCCTCAGTCTGTATAGCTTCAACTACAGCCAAGTTAGCCTAATGTGGACGAACACGACGAGTCAATCGGATTTCGTTACCTACCAATTGTTCCGAGCACAGACAGGTTCTCAGATTTCTATCAATCAACCTCTTGTTGATACACCGGTCAATGGATATCAGGACACGGATGGCGTAACCAATCAGGAATGGGATTATGCGGTTCGTTCCTTCCACAATTTTGGCATCACTTCGACTATTTCCAACATCATCACAGTGAATGTCCCCGATGTTCCGCCGGTGTACGATACCACGCCACCTGAGCCCGCAATTGTCAGCCTAGCCGACGTACCCAATGACAGCGGTGGTGTGTTGAACCTCTCATTCACCCCCTCACCATCTAACGATTTGGCCTACACGCTGTTCTTCGTTCAGAACTCAGCCTTCACTGATGCTACGGGCCTAACTCCGTACGCCAACATTAGTAGTGGCGATCCGACCACCTCAATGCTGATCTCTAGTCTCACCGATGGAGAGGATTACTGGGCCGCGGCGGTCGCTGTGGATGGTGATGACAATGCTTGGTGGAATGTATCCGCAACCGGACCGGTTCATTCGACCAATGACACCGTTCGACAGAGCATACTGACTCTCAATGTCGATGGAGATGGCATTTACGATGATGGCACACATAGCGGCGTGTATTTGCATGCAGGCTCACCCTTCTCGGTATCGATGCAATTGTCCAGCGAAGGATATCCTCTCTCTAACGAATCGGTGAATCTGACAGTCACTTTGGATGACGCTTCATGGTCCACCACATTGATCACTGGTATTACCGGTTCAGCAACGAAAAATTGGGGTGATTGGACCTCCTTTGTTGACGAATGGGAAGCCCACGGTGGCACGGGTCAAGTGAGTGTCTCATGGAGTGGTGGTTCCCTTGGAGTCGGTGGCCAATCGATTGTAGGGGTCAGCAACAGTTCTGACATCGTCACCACCGTCGATGCTACGTTGTCAACCAATTCACCCTCAATTCAACTCAATGGCGAAGGCCTAGGAATGGCCCATGCCAGTGCCACTACCATAGCGAGTGCTGAACAGGCGGTTATCGCTGGTCTTCCTCTCTCTTGGCAACTTGGCAATGGTACCCAGGTATTGGGCGACTCTGGTATGGCGCAGTTCGATGGCACCGGTGTAGCCACGGTAGCTGTGGATTATTTCACCGGGGGATGGTTGAACATGACGCCGATCACACCGTGGTGGCTTTCTCTCACTCCAACCACACTTCAAATTGATTTGTATCCACCACCCCCTGTGGGTTGTACCGATTCAGCCGCCAATAATTTCGATGAGATTGCACAATTCGATGACGGATCCTGTACCTATGACACTCCTCAACTGGTATTCGTGAATTTCACTTGTGACGCGGTCTGGGAAATTTACGACAATAGTACTCAGGCGATGGCCGAACTCGCCTCTAATTCGCTGCACTGTACCCTGACGAATGACAACAATATTCCCATCTTTGCCAATATCGTATTCTCTTACAGTCAATCTACACCACTGTTTGTCGACAATCTGCCAAGCAGTGAAGTGAACATTGCCCCGAACGAATCGCTGGTCTTCATCGTATCACCCAGCCCATGGTCGATTGGACCAGCACCCCCCAATGGAACGGTACGGGTCGACATCGACATGTCTGCCCCCGATTGGCTTGGTATCTCTGATTACCGAATTCTCGCGTATGGGTTCGTTCATTTCAACGACACGATTGACGACCCGAACAATGGCGGTGAAAACCCGCAGGGTGAGGCAGGAGATGCCGAAGAAGAGGACAACCTACTACTGCTCCTAGCGATCGTTGGTGTGGTTCTTGCGATTCTCGGATTCGTAGGCCTGCGCATAGCAATGCGTGATGAAGACGACGAAGACGATGAAACCTTCGAAGATGAAGAGTGGCAGCCTCAAACCAAGAAGCAGATTCGAACCCAACCGGATATGGATGACATGCCAACGGGTCGCAGCCTAGATGAATTGACCATGAAGGGTAGCACGGTTTCGATGACCAAACACAAGCGTGTGGATCATCGTGCCGGTCAGCGACCCGCACCTGTGACCGAGGCTCTAGAAGAAAGATCCACTCAAACCGAAGATTGGGATTACACTCAGGATGATGACTACCACATCGACGATGATGGAATTGAATGGTGGAAGGACGAGGTTGGTCAATGGTGGTACAAGTATCCCGAGGATGAGGACTGGGAAGCCTTCAATGAATGAGCGACGGGTTCTTGAGGCATAGAAGGAAGGTGGATTCGATGACGGGTGATGGATACGCATTGGTCCTGCAAGGAGGTGCGGATGCCTCCAAGCTCGGCGGGACCGCAGTCTGCGGCTTTTCCAGTACTGGAATGGTTGGCGTTATTGCTGCCAGCCACATGATTCGCGCCTGGGATTTGGAGCAGATGGGTACGGTTCTCGATGAGAACTTCCCCGCCATGGCCCTTGTCCAGGAATCGATACCCAAGCACCCCGTCCGCGTCTATCAGGGCGATGGCATCGGTGTATTCACCTCCGAGATTCAATTCCCTGCCGCTTACGATGTCAAGTTCGCTGAAACGGTTCTCAAGTGGTTCGTGGAGGGTGGCTTTGATCGTCTGATTATCATCGATGGTGTCGTACCCAATGAGATTGGCCAGAAAGAAGAGGGCGACCTGTGGGGCGTGTCCAGTCATCCGTTGGGGCGCAAGGCGCTGGCGGCTGCAGGCGTGTCCCGTATGGAGCGAGGAATTGTCTCTGGAATTGCCGGTTACTTGCTTTCTGAGGGCGACCGTCGCGGATTGAACATCACCGCACTGCTCGCTGATTGCAACCCAATGTATCCTGATGCACGGGCTGCAGCGTTTGCGACAGAAGCGGTAAGTGAACTGGTGGACCGCGAGATTCCGTTGGGTGAGTTGCTTGAGGATGCGCGCAAGATCGAGGACAACGTGAGAGAGATGTTTGAACGCAGCAAATCGATGCTACCGGCTCCCGAAGGCTACGATGTCAGCCAATCCCAAGACGACCCCATGGTCAACTGAGGATTGGGGTTCACAC
>JAPKFG010000078.1 GCA_028821675.1 Candidatus Poseidoniales archaeon | reverse complement strand
ATTTCGGCGGTGAACATTTCAGGGTCATCCGCATTAATCGCTGAGAGCAATGCTTGGGCTCGGTCTTCCTCCCCAATCCATCGTGCCTCACAGGTGGCCATGGTCCTGCGAGTCCTATCACATTCATGGCGCCATCGGTCGCAAAGTGCTGGTGCTTCACAAGGAACATCTAGGCGAACAGTCTTGAGAGGATGCCAATACCCCCAAGCGTGGCCGAAGAACAGGTTCTGCAGGGGTTGCCTCCTGAAAGCACAGCCGTGTTCGAGAGTTCAGGCGCGTCAATCGTTCTCCCCAGTCAAAGGCCACTGCATCCCCGTGCGATGTTTGCTGCTCTACTAGCAATCTTGGCCGCCACAGCGGGTTTGTACGTAGGCATGGATTATCTCGATGGAGATTCAGGGATGTACACACATCGACAGTTGATTTTCACTCAATCTGTTGGCGCCCCAAATGAATCGTCCATTCTTACTGGAGTCATCGTCGATGGCGATGGTGCCCCTTTGTCGAATTATACTCTTGAAGGACATTTGGCTTATCGTCGAAATGTCTACGCTAACACATCTGACAATGGCAGTTTTCGGATGGAAGGTATCGATCCAGGGCAGATGACGCTAGATATTGCCTCTCCCGAAGGAGATCGATTCACGAATCTCATCTTGTTGAATGCCCCAGCGGCGTTTGAGCCCACCGGATTCACACATTTGGTATTCAAATGGCCGAGTGAGGCCGAATTCGACAATGCAGAGGAATTGTCATTGGGCGGGAATTGGATTGATCTAAGCGAATCCCAGCGTGAGAACAGCACTCAACCCTACGACCAGACGGCTGCGGCGATGTACGATATGTTCGGTACAGGTTTCATTGGCCTCGGCGTCATCACGATGATTGTCGCCGCTATTGGTGTCAAAAACAAGAATACTGGTTTGATTCGAACTGCCACCGTCACCGGATTTTTCTCAATGGGCCATTTCTATCTTTCATGCGGCTTTGGATTAATTGCATTCTTGCTGACATTATCGTTGATTAAACAAGAATAATTTCCGTTTTGTGGTAGAATTATTGCGGAAGATGTAGAAACATAGCGATTACAGAAATTTTTTAACACATTTTGGGCAGTAGACTATAGTCTAGACAGAACCGTTCTCTGTTTGGCAGAGAACATCGACAATCCTCCGCTCCAAATAGCTTCAAAGACAACACGGTTCGTCACACCGTAACGTCTTGTCGATGTTCTCACCATCCGATTGGACTCAAACCTTCAGTGTCCTCTCGATTCTGCGATACCAGGCCATTCCGTTCTCATGATCCTCTAGTTGCGAGAATTGCGGGAACGGAGAGATTGATCGCATGTACCCGAAGGCTGCCAAATCTACCAAGTCTGGCTTTTGTCCACCGAAGAATGGCGCATCTCCAAATTCATTGGTGAATTCAGTGAGCAGATCATGCCACAATTTCTTGGGTGTTCTCCCATCCTTCTTGACTCGACTTCGTGCGATGAATCCCCACATAATCGGAAATCCTGCCCAAGCATAGAGTCGCTTGGAAAAGAATCCGAACGTTTCCAGTTTCGATACGCGAGTCGTGGTTTTCAGAGCAGAGGATAGGCTACCGTAAAGAATCGGTATTGTCGCCTTCGACATCTTGGTGTCGACCCATTCAATCCATTGGTCTCGGCGTTCTTCATCATCGCTGGACCAGAGTGCGCCACCATTGTAGGTTCCATCGATGTGAATCATGATGGGTGTGGAATCAACGATAACCCCCCCATCGGCTTCGGTCCATACGGGGACTTTGCCCCAATCCCCTGCGAATTTGAGCTCTTTCTTGGTTCTCATTGCATTAACCTGCACCTTCTGATAATCGATACCAAGATGCTCAGCAATACTGCGAACTTTCCAGCAAAACGGGCAAGTGTGAAGCATATGCATTTTCGGTTTTATTGTATTCGTCATGGTGTCACCTCAGTCAATACACATCGGATATTCTTCCTGCATCGGAGGCAGGAAGAGATCCTCACACGTGCGCGTAATCGTTGAGAGAGAAAGTGTGCTCCGATCATCGAGGAAAATAGTGACCGGTAGCGTACTTACAGGGCTGGGGACGTAATCCTCCCCGGTTTGAGTAATGATGAGAATCAGATTGTCTCCTGCTGGAAGTACGACATCCATCGGCAAGAATTCCATCTGTGCTAGTACGGTTTCCCCGGGTATGAGGACGCTACCTTCTCGACCACCGTCAGAGAACCGGAGATCCATCACTGCGTGGCCAAGATGCGCACCATCACTACCGCGTTGCATTTCGATGAAGAGATGCCCACTTGTTGCAGCGATTGAAATCCGTGCACCCATGTGCAGAGTGGGCATTCCGATGATGCGGAAATCATCTTCCATCGCCCCACAATCTAGCACGGTTTCACTCGTTGCGGTTACAATCGCTCCACCAGACACCACCTCACATTGGTCCAAGGTCGTCACATTCCACTCGGTATCCAATGGTGGATAGGTATCTTCGACACGCCATCCCCCCATGTCATCTTGAATTTCGGCAATCAAACGAGGTTGTGGACCTTGATCTCTCAGGTAGAAGTCAAACCATTCGAGTAAATCATCCGCCCAATCCCATCGCAGTGACCATGGGAAACCTATGCCTTCATCGTGACCGCTGGCGCGATCTGGATAATCATGTGTCCATTGTCCATACAATCCCTTCACTTCGAATCCATGATCGATGGCAATCTGGTGTGTTGGGAAGGCCATGTGTGGGTCGACATTCCAATCCTGCATTCCGTGAATGATGTAAATTGAACCATTGTATTCCTCCATTGCGCGGTCCAGGAAGTATCGCTCCGTCCAATAATCGCTGTTAGCCCAAGAGAGGTCATCTCCGGTCAGATAGGCCGCTGGACCAGCATAGTACCCTTCCATGTATCCTTCACAGAGATTGTGCGCATCTTCAGAATCTCCATCGATTCCAAACGAACCATACACACCGTTGTGCATGATTGGCCCACGCGCTTCCATGCTTCCGTTGCGCCACATCAATTCGTGTAAACCGATGAGTCCAGACATTGGAACGATTGTCGCGAGATGCTCAGAACCGGAGGCTGCAGCGTTCCATGGCGTCGACCCATCGTACGATTTTCCAATTGCCCCGACCTTTCCGTTGGACCAGGGTTGTTGGCCCAACCAATCGACAGCTGCTTTGATGCCCTCCATCTCATCATGTCCCATGAGATCCATGCAATGATTGGATTCCCCTGTGCCAAAGACCGAGACTTGAGCCACACCAAATCCGTGGGGTACGAAGTTCTCAATCAGGAATCGACCCAATCGGTCGGCTGGAGTCAATGCATCAACATCGCCATCGTTGTAGTACGGACCAATTTCAGCAATAATGGGCACCTTGCATTCTTCGGTGACATTTCCTGCTGAGTAGTCACATCCTTCGATTTCAGGCAACCACAAGCCAAGATGAACTTCAGCATCACCTGTTGCACCTGCTCCCCCATCACTGAGGGTGATTGCAGGCACATCGACGAAGATGGATTGAACCTCGGAAATGTTGTGACTCCCATTCCACGAGACCCGACTGAAGACATCGCTGTTGTCGTAGAGTTTGCCTGAACGCTCTTCCACAGGAGGTAGCCAATGGCTGTTGCTGGCATCAGTTCCCATCATGTTGTGAGGGATTCCAACGGTTGCTGCGAGAATCAGGAACAGGACGACGATGGCCATGGTCGCCCCCATTGCTCCGTTGAGTTGGCGCTTTTCACGCCGCTCTTCTGGAGGCACCTCATCGAAGAGTTCCGCCTCAAACAACTCTTCTTCCACGGCCTGCGGCCGTGCGCCGCGCTGCTTCAAGGTTTCATGTAGGCACTCGTGATTTCCCAAGCGGTGGGTTTGAGGATGGACCCACTCACGCAGGGGCATGGAGGCCGACCGTCGAATGATGGGGCTTGGCCTTGGGGTTGCTGTTTTACTCCTCCTCTCAGCCTTCGTTGGAATCGGTCCAACCGCTGTATTGGTCGATGGAGATCGAGATGGAACTTACAATTGGGTAGACAACTGTCCGGACGTTGAAAATGAAAATCAGGCCGACTTTGATGGAGATTCTGAAGGCGATGCTTGTGACGACGACGATGACGGGGACGGGGTTGCGGACGTAGAGGATGCCTTGCCACTCAATGCCGCGGAAACCCATGATATGGATGCGGACGGAATCGGTGACAATTCAGACACCGATCGTGATGGTGATGGGGTAGCAAATGCACAAGATGCCTTCCCCGAAGATCCAGATGAAAAATTCGACACAGATTCCGATGGTACCGGCAACAACGCCGATTCAGATGATGATGGTGATGGATTGGATGACTCTGTCGACCCATTCCCACTCACACCCGTTTGGGACTACAATCAAACTGGACCATACACGGTGGGAACCCAAGACTTGACCTTCATTTCATCAACTGATATCGAGCTGACCGTTCAGGTGTGGTATCCAACTTCAGATGAGTCTGGTAATTCTGTCATCTACGATCGTGCATGGCCTGGAGATGCATGGGATGATGCCACGCCAGATTGCAGTGAGACCCATCCAGTTGTGCTCTACAGTCATGGAACCGGTTCTGGATTGAGGTGGATGTCTGCATTCCTTACTGAATATCTGACCAGCCATGGATTCATCGTGGTCGCTCCAGATCATGTTGGTGATCATCTGCAGAATTTTGATGCCGAAGCATTACCAATCACCCTGCTTCGTCGTCCTATCGATATTCGAGATACGTTTGATTGGATTTCCAACCAATCCGAGGGTGATGGCCCGTTCAGTGGTTGTACGGCCCCAGATGATGGCTATGCGGTCATGGGACATTCAGGGGGAGGGTACACTTCGTTGATGGCGTCGGGTGCAACCATTCTCATCGAGGATTTGACAACCCACTGTGACGAAGGTCATAGCCATCACTGCGATATGCGCGACCATTGGCTTGCAACGCACCCTGATGCGGTTGAGATTGACCTGTCTGATGACCGAATTTGGGGTACGATTGGCTTGGCACCTTGGACGGGATTCGTTCTCGAAGATGGTGTATCCAATGTTGATAATCCTATTATGATCTTAACCGGTGATGCGGATGAGACCACGAATATATCGATGGTTAACGGAATTGTCGAAGATCTCGATGCCAACCTGACACAGTACGGTGTGTTCGCCAATGTCGGTCATTACCACTTCTCACCCATTGGTTGCGAATTGTATGGATGTGTCAACAATACGGATGTTGAAATCGTCAAGAATCTGACTTGTGAGAGCGCGCTTGCATTCTTCGCGCAGTTGCTTGAATGGCCCGATGCCGAAGCCTTGTCTCTGCCCGAATCTGAGTACCTCACATGGCAGTGAATCTTGAGCCAGAGCCCTGGTGATGGCTTCCCTCACTTAGATAACCAAGTCCCATACTCACAGTATCATGAAAGAGGGCAAACAGCGCTACTCATCAGAGGTCCGTAGACCCCTTCGCAACTTCTTCAAATTGGTCCCACTAATCGAGTGGTTCTATCCAATCGACCACAGAAGGCTGTGGAAGGATGCCTACAATGAGGCATATCCCACTGGAAAGGCCCTCAAAGAGAGTTATCAGGCGGTTTGGGAAGTCAATACGATTGCTGCAGTCCTTGTCCTCTCGATGAACGCACTGCTGTTCTTCGGTTTGCTTACGGGGGAATCAAAGCAACTCTACTGGGACGCGACGCCATATTCCAGCATTGAATGGTGGGCCATGATCATGGGTGGCGTCATTGTCATTATCAGTTTCTGTCATTTGGGTGGACTGTTGGTTGTCCACGGAATTTATTCTGTTGTCAATGACAATAATTTCCGCGCTATTGTCAGTGCACGAGGCCCGACCGGTCGCCTTGCAATGATTCCAGATTATCTCGTGGTTTGCTCAATGTATGGCATGGCTGGTTGGTGGTGTCTGTTACTTTGGGTACACGTCAAGGATTCGGTTGGCGCACTGGCTATCATTGCTACATTGTTGCTCTTCGTTACATTATTGGTCAGTTATTCGGCCTACGCAGCCCGAATCATCTATCACAGTGGTGCACACAAACCTGAGAGCATTTTCAAGGATATGGCGGTTGAAGATTTACCACAATC
This sequence comes from Candidatus Poseidoniales archaeon, assembly GCA_028821675.1. GTDB lineage: Archaea > Thermoplasmatota > Poseidoniia > Poseidoniales > Thalassarchaeaceae > MGIIb-P. The sequence continues at coordinate 157 of JAPKFG010000078.1, read as the reverse complement.
ACAGGAAGAACTCGGGCAATTGTTGATGGAAAGAGCTCTGAATGACGCCCGTACCACGATGGAACCCTTGACTATCGGTTCTCAAATCAGCAAGGATCTTGATGATACCAAGGGTTGGTGGCCAACCTTTGACGATGATGAAGAAGAGTGATTCAGT
>JAPKFG010000077.1 GCA_028821675.1 Candidatus Poseidoniales archaeon | reverse complement strand
AGATGAATCATCCGTTGACGGAGAAGATGATGAAATGGATGCTGCATTGGCGAAACTAACCGGTGGCGATTCACCAACTGAATCAGAGAGTGATATTTCAGAAGCAAGATCCTGTACAATCTGTAATGCTGAAGTTGAGGCGGGGATGGCGCAATGCCCTGTATGTTCATTCACCTTTTAGTCAATCGAAATCGAGTAAATCGTCTGGGATCTCGACATCGGTTCGAGTTTCTTTGGAGGGCTGAGTCTGGCCTATTTCACTCATGTCGACTTGTGGCTGTTCTAGTTCATCACCAAGGAGTGTGGAAATTTCCTCACTTGTGGGCGCAACAAGTTCGTCTGCAGTAATTCCAGCCATCGATTCAAGGGAATCAGTGGAAAAAGTCGCAGGTGAGAGGGGTAATTCTCTTCTAGAATCGGGTGTCGACAATTCATCATTCAACTCCCCAGTTTCCAAAAGATCGAGTTCGGGTACATTTGTTCCAATGATTGGAGCGCATTCACAAAGAAAATCATACAACGGACGACTTGAATTTCCACCTTGAACGAACGCACTTCTTGCACGTTCCCAAGATTCCTCCTTTCGCCCACGAATCCAAATGGCACGACACAGACCAACGGTTGCAACATCTGTGGGCGCACCCACCGAAAGTGCCCGACCCCACAATGATTCTGCCAAGCGAGATTTATTGAGTGATGCGGCGGTTTCTGCAGCCGCTATGGCGGCATCTGCACGATGTGGATGTGCTTTGAGAACAGCGCGGTATACTTTGAGTGCTTTGCGCTCATTCCCCAAACTGCGTAGTACCTTGCCATGACGCATTTTGAATTCGGGTTCTCTGCGCCAACGTTTGCATGCTGAACGAAGGATTGATTCAGCTAGATTGAGGTCTCCTTCAACCTCCGCCGCATACGCTTCGCGCAAGGCCTGCTCGGGAGAGTCCACGGGTTCGCATACCCCCCCATGAGTTGAATTCTTCCCTCGGCATTCATTACTGCTCAAATTTTCAACCCGAAGGGTTGATGGCGCGCCCTCAACGGCACAGGGTCATGGCAGAAGACATCCCAGAGCAGCCTGAGATGCCTCTCGGGCAAATGTTCATGCCAATCATCCTTCTAATTGGTATGTCGTTCATCCTCATGAGTGATGGGTTACGTGAATCAATGGCGGGTGTGGCCGGAAGTGTCCTTGAGCCAGCCATACCCTTCCATGACCTCTATTTTGTCCCAACGGTTCTGATTGTCGGGTCTTCAATTATGATTGTTAATACTGTGTTTCGTTCACTTTTCATGGACCCCATGGTACAGGCTCACATAAACCATCGAAACAAACAACTTCGCAAGTTAATGAATGAAGCTCGCTTGTCTAGAGATCATGTTAGGCTAGAAAAAATCCAGAAAATGCAGATGCACCTCATGCCTGAATCAACAAAGATGCAGATGGCCATGATGAAACCAATGATGTTTACGATGATATTTGTCATTGCGATTTTCAGTTGGATGTATGTGATGGTAGATGGATTTCGTGTGGATCACGTCAGTTTACCATGGGCACCTCAATGGGGGTTCAATGGCCGGATACTCCTCTTTCCAGCCTGGATTATTGCCTACATTACTTTGAGTGCGCCACTTGGAAGAATCGTAGATAGACAAATCAAATTATTTCGATATCGGAGCCATCCTCTCGTTATTTCTGGTGAGAAATTGGAAGAACCTCTTCTCGTTCTTCTCAAAGAAAAGAAATCGAAGACTAAAAGCAGCCGAAGGACCCGACGGAGTCAACGACGGAATAGAGGATCTATCGAAGAAGATGATAAAAAAACGACTTCTTACTCCCCGGGTAATCAGTTCATGCGTGGTCGAGTTCTAGAAAATATTTCATGTCCATCTTGTGCCGGGAATACGATAATTCGCACCGATGCTGGGCGAAATAGATGCCAAGTTTGCCTAGATGAATGGAGGCGTTGAATTGGTGGCTCGACTGACGATTAGTGGGCACCCTGGTTCAGGAACCAGTACGCTTGTCGATGGTTTGTGTGGTTCACTAAACTGGCAGAAAATCAATGGAGGACAGGTGTTTAGAGATATGGCAAATGAACGTGGACTTTCACTTGAGGAATTCACACAACAATGCATGGATGATGAGAATATTGACCAAGAATTGGATGCATTGCTAACTAAAACTATGCAATCCGATGATAGTCCAGAGATTGTAGAGAGTCGGTTGGCTGGTTGGTGGGCATACAAGAATAAATTGCGATGCGCACGAGTTTGGATTGATGTCACTGAGCGTGTGCGCGCGGCTCGCGTAGTCAATCGCGAAGGTGGAAGTATTGATAATCAGTTGAATTTGATTAACGAGCGTATGGAATTAGATGGGGAGAGATATGAGCGATTCTATGGAATCGATATTGATTCCCGTGAACCATACACTTGCATCATCAAGTCGGATAATCTTGGAGTAGAAGAGGTTCAGTCTCTTGTTCTTCAGCATTTGGAGGATTATTCGTGATTTCAATAGATGCAGATGCCAAAACCTCTGCGGCTCATGGTTGCAGACCACTCGACAGGACGATCGAGCAATTGCTTGAGGCTGGAATGATTATTATTGACAAACCAGCAGGCCCCAATAGTCACCAAGTTTCAGCCTGGGCACGGGATATGCTCGGTCTTGAGAAACTTGGCCACGGTGGCACATTGGACCCGTATGCCACAGGTGTACTGGTACTGCTTTCAGGTCGTTCAATGCGCTTGACCAAGAAAATACTCAATCACGACAAAACCTATGTCGGCGTTTTACGAGCATCCCGTAAGTTTGATGCCGATGCATTGGGTCGAGCAATCACTCAACTCTCAGGTCAAGTATACAATGTACCACCTGAAATATCTGCAGTAAAAATTCAAGTTCGCAGTCGACGCATGGATACACAGTTACTCGAAGTCGATGGGCGAGATGCGGCGATTAAGGTCACCTGCGAGGCTGGCACATACATTCGAACATTGGCCAGAGATCTCGGTTTACTTCTAGGCCACCCTGTAAAATTAAAGGAACTCAGACGAACAAAGTCAGGCAGATTCACGGAACCACAGGCAATCACACTACAGAATTTGAAAGATGCATATTGGTTGTGGAAAGAAAAAGGCGAAGATGTGGCCATACGGCGAATTCTTTCACCCATTGAATCGCTTGTCACTGAGCTTCCACAAATTATCATCAAAGATGGTGCAGCGGGTGCGATTGCACACGGTGCACCGTTGATGCGACCTGGTATTGTCTCTATTTCAGAACATTTGGAACGGGGCGATACAGTACGGTTGATGACAATCAAAGGAGAGTTGGTCGCTCTAGCCTCAATGTTGACACGATCTGAATCGATTATTGAAATGAAAGAAGGAGAAGTCGCACGAACTGATTCTGTGTTTCTACCTGCGGATGCATATCCGCGTGCGTGGAAGAAAGGCAATTCCGCCTCGGAATGAATCTATAGAACATCCTATGCTTGTTCAAATTCTTCAAAAATCCACGTCTCACTTTCAAGACGAATCTTCAGTTTAGCCATGTGTTACCACCCCTGTACCCACCCCCTGATTGGAGCACCAATCATTGTGGGAACATTCCGAAGAAGCGACGACCCCGTATAACCATTAAGGGCGAATTGGACATTATCAGCCCATCAGGGGTTTTTTGAATCGGATTTTCACTACTCAATCTTGCGAATTTGATTCGGGCCATACATGAATACCAAAATGCTCAGTAAACCAAGGGTGATGACTCCTACCCACAAGAACGATTTGTATTCACCAAGAGTGGAACTGGATTCTTGTTCACCACTTGAATCACTGGGTCCATCATCTCGGTCCTGTACCATGACTATAGTTGACCACAGATTGTTCAACTCATTTGTTTCACCGATATCGTCTGTCCAATCAATCTCGATCTCCAATGTGACATTGCCAGATTGAATATCCAAACGGTTCCATTCATCACAGGTTGCGGATTCCAAGCCACCTGGTGCAATCATTCCAATCTGAGGTGTTCCGATGGTTTGCCCATTGACTGAGCAACGTACAGTGACCGGTTGGGCGATACTGTTGCCGCTGTTTCTTACAAAAACTTCGATGCCAATATCGTTGCCTTCGGTGATTGATGAGGTGCCTGTATTTCGATCAAGGATATCGATACTCTGCACCCATACGTCGGCCCGTTGTGTGACGATTACAGATACTGACTGATTGATTTCAGTGGATCCATCGGTAACAGTAATTGTTACAATTTGAATACCTATTTGTGGAGGGTTCAATTCAATACTTCCAGCTGAAAATACAGCCCAACTGGGTGTTATTTGTATGTCCAAAAGATTGGATGGTGTGTCTCGATCCCAATACGCGAACGGAATCGTAAGTGGTTCGTTGAGTTCCATTGTGAATTCTAAGGGAAGGGGGTCCATTTCCGGAGAATCGTCGACGGGGGTGATGATTACTGAAATTTCATCGACCCACGAATTTTGTCTTTCATCCATTACGGTAATCGATGCTGTGGTCTGCCCATGGGCGTCTGCCATCGGTTGGAGGCGGACTTGTCCATTGACGTAATTGGCCTCTAGAATCGATGGGTCAGCGCTGGAGACCATAATCACCAAATCGGCATTTGGGGTGATGTCATCTGAACAAGTGTATAGGAAATCTAGCAATCGCCCACCTCCATCCTCATCAAAGACTTGATCTGATTGTCCGTCGCACGTTGGATCCCGGTCCCATTCGATTAGAAAACCACCATCGATGTTCATATCATCAGTTTGAATCACGATATCTTCGGAACTTCCATCACTGGACCAATGGAACCGAGCGGAAAGACCGATTTCGATGTCGCCGCCGCCGGGTGTCAATAAATGTCCCACAGATACGCTAACTGAATAAGGTCCTTCGGCGATATTGACGGATGTAACTTCCTCACCATTCATTGCAATTCGAAGTTTGGCGAATTCAGGCACCATCGAATGTACCTCTCCAATGACAGATCCACTCACATGGAGGGTGGGGTCGTTGATGTCGACCAAGGCGCCGTGTATACATCCGTCCAGCAATGTGGCATGGAAGCGAATGTAGGTTGCTGTAGACGGTATGAGGCCCTGGGAAATGATTGCCTCGGGCGCTGACCATGTATCTCCATTGGTATCATTTGTCGATGAGACCTCCCATGATGCATTGCCCTCAACATTTGGATGGAAGCGCCCCCATGATTGATCATGTGGGAGAGCGAGTGAAGTGGATGTCCACACCCCTGATGATGATCCTGATTGTTCCAAACCACAGGGTGAAAGTGTAAGGCCCTCTTGTATCCCAGTAGTCAAGTCAAGTGAGAGTACTGGGAATTCATCAAAGTTGACGGAATGGGAGGCCTTTGCCAATTCAAATGTACCCCATGGTTGCATATGTTTTACGATTAAACCGGCTGCATCGACTTGGAGTTCACTATCGTCAAACTCGCCTTCTGAGGCATAATCGAGCATGATTGTGAGACTTGCTAATTCTACCCAGGTCCACGATTTGATGCTGTCCAATGAGAAAACTTGGGCATTGTAATTCATATGATTCACTTCGCCCATGGTGTGTGCATAGGTCTTGACGAGATGTTGTGTCCCTCCTGATTCAACAATGAATTGTACGCTGTCTTGTTGAAGTGAATCGGGAATCCGGAATGCGACTACAAGGGACACATTGACAATAGGGTTTGGTGACCCTTCAGTCATATCAAAATTCGATAGTTCGATGATGGGGCCTTTGGTCCATGCATAGCCCCCATCTGACTCTCCATCGTAATCATTGTCGCACACTGGATCTGAGGCTGGCTTGAAGCAATCAGGATGGCCGATTGATAGGTTGTCTTCTGAAGGTGATGTCATCGCCCAAGCGGTAATCTCATTGTGATTCACTGACCTGCTGTGGGTAAAGGACAACCGACCATCAGCCACCATTGAGGAGGAAAACTCGGCCGCATCGTCACTGTAGGCCTTGTTGGTGGATAGAGTCCATTCAGAGGCATTGTCGAACGTGCCTGCAGGCAACAACTCAACAGACTCTGAACGGATGACTGTGTCCCCATTGACGGAGAGAGGAATAGTCGAAAAAGTTAGGATGAAAACCAGCAGAATCGAAAGGCTGCGGGTGTGCATATACTGCGGCTGTCGAGCAGCCCCTTGAATCCCTCGCCTGCGCGAGCGTGCGCACAACACGTAACGTATCTCTGCGCTTGCTTGAAATACCGTGCGCAGGTCGCCGTTTTACATCGTGGCTGCGGTGGTCTAGTGGTTAGGACGGTAGATTGTGG
>JAPKFG010000012.1 GCA_028821675.1 Candidatus Poseidoniales archaeon | reverse complement strand
CTCCGGCCCGCCGACCAAACGCCCCTCTTTAACGGTGCCCACCCCGTAGGGGTGTTGCAACCATGGTCATTTGAGTTCCTTAACCTCGGTATTTGGGTCTCGTTTGGCAACCTTAGAGAGGTATTCACCCTTCATCCCGGCGGGAATCTCTACAACAAATGCCCAATCACCATTATCCAGCCATTGTTCTTTGATGACATCACTTCGAACTTCCCGTTGAACTGAGCCATAGGCAGAACCAGAGACCCTGAAGGCCAATTTTATCGTTTCAAACGAAAGAGGGATGACGGGACGGAGGGCATCTACGGCATCTTTGATCTGTCGTTCTACGGAGAGGAAAGGATCGGGATTCCATCGCAATTCATCCAAAGCAAGTTCGATGCGGGTTACTGGATGTGGGGCTTTACTTCGAGGGTCGATGGCGGTCCGTGAAATTTCTGATATGATCTGCTGTCGCTTATCAGAAATCATTTTTCTGCGCTGCACAGTTGTCAATTGAATTGAGCCCTTGATAAGTATGGTAGTGACGCACTCCAGTAGTTCAATCGTACCAAAGGTAGAGATGAGTTTGTCTTCAGTGGGGCGTTCACCACTTCTCGCATCGTGCCATACCTCATCTGTTGCCAGAAGATTGTCGAGTGATACAGAATCTGGATCGGATTTGAATAATTCAACCAATTCCGGATCGACGAGAATCTCGTAACGCTTACCACCCTTCTCCAATCGGGCGACGACAGCGTCATCCAAACTGACCATGATTCCACTCACTCATCTTCGTATGCGGGTTTCAATTTGTCAATGTGGGCAATTGTCTCTTCTCGAGTAAGCACACGGTAACCATCAGCATCAATGATGGCGACCTCCACTGCATCCTTGTTGAGTTTGGCCTCAATGGATTCACGTAGAGCTTCAAGACCCATCTTGATGGCGGCATTGGCTGTTAGATTGGGTTTCCAATTGCTTTCAAAGTAATCAACAACGGTGTTACGTCCACGGCCAATGGCGCCCGCTTGATAGGATTGGTATGCCCCTGATGGGTCAGTTTCGTAGAGGTGAAGACCGTTGTCATCAACCCCTGCAATCAATAATGCAGTTCCAAAGGGTCGTGAACCACCATATTGTGTGAATGACTGCTTGAAATCACAGATACGTTTTGCCAAAGCATCTACTGGAATGCGGTCACTGTATGTGATTCGATTAATCTGACACTGTACTCGAGCGCGTTCAACAAGTTGTCTGGCATCGGCCACAAGTCCAGAAGTGGCAAATCCAAGGTGATCATCAATTTTGTATACCTTCTCTATGGATTCAGGAATGATAAGTCGACTGGAAATACGCTTGTCTACAACCAGAATCACGCCATCGCGATACTTCAATCCGGCCGTTGTCGTGCCACGCTTGACCGATTCACGGGCATATTCTACCTGAAATAAACGTCCGTCTGGGCTGAACGTTGTGATACCATGGTCGTAACCTCTTCCACTCGGTTGCATCTGAATCCCTCCGCCGACCTTTTGAGTCCCCTATGAACCTTCGTCGGCTAAATCATGCCCGTGCGTGGGGGTTCTTCAACACAGGGGGCGGCGGGTCTATCGACTTGAATTGGTCTCGCAAGGGTATGCGAGTTCTGGTCCTGGCCTCTGGTGGGAAGGATTCGGCATATTCCACATGGTGGGCAACCCTGCGTGGCTGGGATGTTTCTGGATTGGTTACAATTCGGGTCACTGGAAAGGATTCGATGATGTTTCAAGTGCCGACAACAGCATTAGCTGGAATGCAAGCAGCCAGCGCAGATATCCCGTGGCTACCCATCGCAATCGGTGGAGACGAAGAATCAGAAATGCAGATTCTGGAAAATGCACTGGAAAGTATCGTGCATGGTAGCGGAAAACCCCGTTCCGACACATGGTCAAATGATGAAATCAATGAAGCGATGTGGCCTGATAGTTGGAAATGGCCGTCTAATTTGCGCAGATTGCGAACCTCTGGGCCGATTGATGGATTGGTTGTAGGTGCCATCAGAAGCGATTATCAAAAAACTCGAATCGAGCAGATGTGTGCACGCCTCAACATCAGATCATTCACACCACTTTGGCATCATAATGGGCAGGCGCATATGCGAGAATTGGTTTCCCACGGACATCGAATCATGATTACATCTGTGACAACAGAAGGACTTGGTGAGGAATGGGTGGGTCGAATTCTAAGCCATACTGATGTGTTGGAATTGGAAGAATTAGCCATCAAATATCGATTCAATATCGATGGAGAGGGAGGGGAATTCGAAACGGCAGTTCTGGACGCCCCGTGGATGAATTGTCCCATCAAAACACAGCATACTATTCACTGGACAGGACGAAGGGGGTGGGTGGACATATGGGGAGCGGAATTGGTCTGATGGGCAATGGGATTCAAATCGGCACCCTCAAAACCGACGCCCCTTGCCCCACAACTGAGTGATTCGATGCCTGTTAGCCCTCTGGATTATCGATACGGACGTGAACCCATTAAGATGGTGTGGAGCCAACAGGGGCGCCATACGTGTCAACTTGAGGTGGAAAGAGCGCTCATTTGGGCCCACAATCAACTCGGAAGAGTATCCGATGACGATTATGCGGCAGTTGCCGCAATCGCCAATCCAGAATCTGTCACCGTTGAACGCGTCGATGAAATCGAAAACGAGACCAAGCATGACATCATGGCCCTCACCAAAGCAATGGCTGAAGCCGCGGGTGATGCAGGATGGTGTATTCACCTTGGTGCAACGAGCAATGACATCGTAGATACAGCGGTTGGATTGCAAATCAAGGACAGTGTGGAGATCCACAGAGACATCCTCTCTACACTCATGGGTACCTTGGCCGATTTGGCAGAACGTGAGAGAGACACAGTAATGCTTGGTAGAACACATGGTCAAGCTGCAGTCCCAATCACGTTCGGTCTCAAAATTGCAGTATTTCTAGATGAATTCCGGCGCCATCTCGTACGTCTTGACGAGATTCGCGACCGTGTCTGTGTGGGTAAATTCCTAGGTGCAGTCGGCACCGGTGCCGCACAGGGCAAAGATGCTAGGGAATTGCAACAATTGATTCTAACGAACCTCGAATTAAGTGTCCCACTGGTAACGACACAAGTTGTCGGCCGTGATCGATACATCGAGTGGGTTTCATGGATGGCCAATGTCGCAACTAGTGTTGAGAAGTTGATGCAAGAAATTCGCAACCTACAACGCAGTGAGATTGCCGAGGTTGGAGAATGGTTCGATGCTGAAAAACAGGTCGGAAGTAGCACTATGGCCCACAAGAGAAATCCAATTACCGCTGAAAATGCATGTGGGTTGGCTAGAATAGTCCGTTCATTCATCATTCCCTCATACGAAAATGCTCTTCTTTGGCATGAAAGGGATTTGGCCAACAGTAGCGCAGAGCGGTTCACGCTTTCACATTCGGCCATATTGCTCGACGATGTGCTTGCAAAATGCGACCGTGTCATGAGCAAGTGTGTCGTTGATTCTGATAATATGCGTTTGAATATAGATCGGCAGAATGGACTTGTAATGGCTGAGAAAGTCATGATTGAACTTGTCGATGTAGGGATCCCTCGTGACGAGGCTCATGAGATTCTACGCGGTGCAAGCATGGCTTGTATCTCAGATGGGAAGCACCTGCGCGAGGTCTGCGGTGAAATAAATGCGATTACAAGGCGGTTTGACAACAGCCAATTGGATGCAATGTTCGATCCGGCAAATCATATCGGTCTTTCAGCCGAACTGGTGAATGAGGCCGTAGCTACAGCCAGAAAACACCTGTGAATTGGCTAAAGTGAAAGTGCGAATAGAATGCTGCCTGTTATGGCTGCAAATCCGAACAGCATGATAATCATGGCGTGTGGACCGAATTGATTGGTATCTAGGAATGCCACTCTGAAGATGCCGCCGCTGCTGGTTATTCCGCCAATAAGTCCGACGTCATCATCCTGCTCATCAAAATAAGGCAATTCCCGTCGAGGAATGCGTTCGTTACCTTCATCGAGAATAGCATCCTTGGCCATGAACCGCCACACACTGTCAATCGTATATCCATTGCGACGCCGCACTCCTCATGTACCTCGGCTTCAACGACCGTGTATGCATCCATCACCTTCCGGTTGTGTCCACCTATCAGTGGCAGCGGGATGTGGGGGCACCACATGGGGCCTTCAACAAGCTCGTAATGCTCTCAAAGAGGGGAAGCATGTGGTGTGGATATGCGAAGAAAGTCCCGATGTGGGTCGTTTTTCTCAAATGTTTACGAATGTGTCTCCTTCCGCAGTCTCCAAATTGCATCTCAGCGCCGTGGGCGAAAATATTGAAACGGGTATTAACAGCGCAATCAGTTTACTGAAAGCCCTCAGCAATATCGCTCTAGTCGTCGTAGATGATTGGACTGCAAAAACCGGAAAAACCACTACTGATTTGCGAAAATCAATGCAGAAACTCATCGAACAATGCAAGGTAAATCAGGTATCATTACTGATTATATCTTCCGCATATGAGGATGCAGGAGGAGATGGGTGGAAAGCACGTGGAGGACCCATGGAGTGTGAAATTTGGTTTTTACACAGATGTGAGAGGGAAGATCGGATTCGTGAATTACACATCGATGGCGTGGTGAATGAATTCACCATAACTGACGATGGATTCATTCCTCGTACGTAATCCCTTGAGACTCTGCTGCCTTTTCCAATAAATCCTGCATTTCATCTAGGGCATCATCATCTGGATCGTCGAATTGTTCAGGGTTTTTTGCAGCGCCACCAAGTTCATCTTGACCGGCAATGACGGGTTCATCCTGACTATTCGCAATGTTACTCTGCCGCATTCGCCAGATGTAAATAATCAATCCAACCGTCAATGCGACCAGGGCATAGGTGCCAATCTCTGTGGTCTCCATGCCACCTGCATGGCATCTTAGACTTCAGACTTACCCATCCTCGACAGTGGCTTTGCTAAATGTCGGCGATATGAGGGAGGGGGTTCTTTCCAATCTGTTGACACAATTTCTGTCAGCCACATATTTTGATGTTCAGAGCCGCATGAAGGACAGCGGAGGGGTTGATTGGTTCCTTGAGATTTATATCGGCTACCGCAGCGACAATTTGGGCGCTGTTTGTTTCGTTCACCTTCAATCAATCGAAGCCGTTCAAGATGAATACCTCCATCAACATCTTGTAATCCATACCATTCAATCCGATCTCCTGGAATCAGTCGTTGGGCGAGTTTATTCACATCTCCACCTTGTGAAAATGATAGTAGACTATCTCCAACATTGATTTCGACATGCCCTCCCTGCATGATACGTGTATTGTTCACAACACCGCATTCGATGGAGACGAGATGATCATCTGTGGCTTGATTGGTTCTGTGCGCTCGGTGGCCAGCTGATTTCTCGGCCCCCCTCTCTTGTAGAAATGCATGCGCATCCAATACGCCATTACGGGATTCACCTCGGATTCCATAGAGTACCGGACAAGGAGTTCGAGGCGCGATTAAACTCCGCCCCGCATTTGGATCTCGATTCAGGATTGTACAAGGAAATAGATTTGACATCTCTAATACAAGACTTTCGGGTACAATTCTTGGTCCAGAATCTTGTCGCCATGCGGTACATTCCCATGTAAAATCATTTTGACCCTGCCATGCAATTGCAGCACTCGCTCCAATCAATCCTGACATGCCTGAAGGAGTAGACCAAATACGATGAACGAATTCGCTCAACTCAGCGATTCGATAAGACAAATCAACGAATCTTTGTACAGTATCCCAATATATTGACTCGGGTAATTTTTGTTCAGTGAGAAGGAGAACTGGTTGGGCCGAATGATCCTCAGAACCAGATTCATAATCTGAAAAGCGTTCGTTGAACCAATCATCTATCGATGATTGCAAATCATCCATATTTTGACTTACAATGCATGCTGAAAGGGCAGCATTGCCTCTTGTCCGCCTTGGCGCAAATGGCCACAATCTGACGAGTCGGGGGTCTTTAATCTGAAATCCCGATGCGGTCAAATAATTGAGTAGTGAATCAAAATCATGTGTTGTGCAACCATACTCTCGTTCATCAGTGTCGTCGAGGCCAATCCAAAATGTCGAGGAATCCCCGACGATCATATTTCCAGGGCATCACCATCGTCATTTTCATCCAATAGGCGATCAAGGATGCCGGCAATTCCAACGTTGCAATCAACTCGGAAGCCGCGAACATCATGCTGCATTGCAGCACCCATGTCGGCATCTCGATCCCCAGCCATGAATGAACGGCCTTCGTCGAATTTATGTTCAAGCAAGGAAGAATGATGTGTCACTTCCAGAGGAAGGCCGCTAAGCAATTGTCGGCCCACCTGTAGCATTCCCGGTCCAGGCTTTCGAACTGGACTGTACTCCCAAGGTGCGTAAGGGGAATATAGGACTAAATCAAGATGGGCTGCGCTATTTTCAGCAAGTAATAGATCAATGACTGCTTGATTCATATCAGCCAGATCATCATGTGTAAACATACCGCGGTTGACGGGTGATTGGTTCGTGACAACGACGATGCGATAACCAGCTGCTCGCAACGCTGCAACGGCATGACCTGCACCTTTGAGAAGTACGACCTCATCGGCATTTTTTACATAATCTTCCCGTCCAACGTTTAGAACGCCGTCACGATCCAAATAGGCGATTGAGCCGTCCCATCCATCGAGCGATTCAACGGGAGCGTCGATATTGGCCTGATGCCTACGCGGGAGATCCATTTCTATGCCTCATGAATGACTTGGCAGGCCTCGACATGCCTTCACTGCCTCTTTTACAATATGATTGATGATGAGTTGTAAATCTTCAATTTGTTCCATTGATGTTGTGTCGCATACGATGGCCACATCGGTGATTTCAGCAAGTGCGCCACCCTTTCCATACTTGTAATTCCCAGTGATTCCGACCGTTCGCGCCCCATTTTCATTCGCATATGTGATTCCATTCAACACATTGGATGAATTACCACTACCAGAATACCCTACGACCAGATCACCGGATGATAACCAAGTTTGCAATTGACCGACGAAAATATTCGCATATGACGTGTCGTTGGCCCATGCTGTGAGAGATGCAATATTGTCTGTGTGTGCAATCGTAGGCAGCCCCAGTTCTTTGCTCCAATCGCCCGCACTGTGACTTGGGGTTGCTGCTGAGCCACCATTGCCAATGAAGTGAACTTTCCCACCGTTGTCCATGACTTGCAGCATCTCCGAAAACAGCATGCCAACCGATTCCCGACTCAAGGAATTGAGAGCACGTGATAAGTCGGCCACATAACTGTCCATGAACTCACTGAAATCAAAGGTGTCCCCGGACATGCGACTCAACACGGCGTCGTAGCGAGCCTATATGTGACTTGCCGACCCGTGAGGACTTGATGGACGACATCGTCGTTGGTGTAGTGTCAGCATTCGGTCGATTGGTTGGTCTTGAACTGGGACAAACGAACCTGCTCATTGTTGCTGTGGGATTGATTTGTCTAGGAACAGCATTTCATTCGACCAAGGAGAATGCGCGTTGGTTCGCACCCATGGGGTGGGTTTGCATTGGTGTCTATTTTTATCTGGGTGCAGAACACTATTTCGAAATTTCAGATCCCGTTCTCATTTTCATGTCAATTGCCGCCTTACCTGTCTGTATAGCCTACGGTGGTTGGGAAGCCATCTTACTTCGCGAAAAAAGGACCGTGGAGGCGGTCGATTGGTTGCGGGGGGCAGTATTTTGGTCTGCAATGCCATATCTTGCAATACAACACATTCCAATGCTCAATGCAGGAATTGTTTGGTTCACCGCATGGAATACATCTCTCTTTCTGCAATGGACCGGGGCAGGTGACATTCAACTTGGGCAAATGATGGTGGATCTTGGGGCATCCTCGGAAACATGGGCCAATTGGGGAGGTAACCGATGGTTGTTGACCGATACACTCGGCGAAGGTGGGTTTTACGTACCAATGATTCATCCAGATGGAACCGAAGTGAATATTGGATTTGTTCTCGGTTGCAGTGCATTACAATCGATGATTGTGTTTGTCGGCGCGATTGTAGCCGTTCAAGATTCACCATGGAATCGCAAGATGAGAGCACTATTTATCACCGTCCCCGTTATTCATATTCTCAATGTATTCCGTAATGGTGGAATCATCTGGATGCATGTTGAATATCATTCGAATTGGGATTTAAATGGAATGAATATATTCGATTTTGGACATGCATACGCTGCTAAAGTCCTCAGTTTAGGTGCGATGTTCTTGATGGCCCTCGTGCTGTTTGATTTGATGCCAAAATTGCATCAGCATGTCATTTCTGTGTTAGATCCGTTGTTTCGATTGTTCGGAACGAGACTGAAATCTAATTCAACGTGATTTCAAACGTTCCAAAACTTTGCCTTTGAGTGGCATATTATGTTCCCATGCGAATTCTTTCATCACGCGTAATGCTTCCTTCTCTTTTTCAGAATCACCCACAAAATCAGTCACGTCAATGACATCATTTCTCGTATTGGCCTTGAAAGCTGCAATTGGTTCTTCATTCCAAAATACCATGTATGCACTGCCGTAGCCAAATCGCTCTCGAAGTAGAGATTGAAAATATGGTAATAGGGGGTCGGAGGGGGGAAGGACGAAATCACGCATAGGTGGGAGTTTATCTGCTGCTTCAATCATGTCTTGGCGCCCCCAACATACCTCGTGCAAGTCATCAATTAGGAACCCCTTGATGAGGGTACCATCCTCCTCAAATTCATGGAGGACACTGGACAATTGTTCAGGTTTGAATGGACTACCTGCCAATTTCTCAAATTGCTTGAGTGTGAGTACAGGGTAATCAGAAATCATCTCCCGAAGATATTCACGCTTGATTTCCCATGTTTCCTTGCCCTCAAGGCGATGGACGGTTTTGAAGCCCCCACGATAATCTTGAACCATGTGACCAGAGCGAATTAATGGCTGAATCAACTTTCTGAATTGGGCTCTCTTCATCGCATAACGATCCATGAATATTTTTGCATCGGAATTACCTGAGAAGAACTCGAGGACGTCCAGCAATTCTTCATCGGCATCAATGGCTCGCATACGCAGAAGTCTTTGGAAGTGCTTGTACGATGCCCAAACTTGGTGATTACGTAAATTGGTCCCTTGATGCAATTGTTGACTGGCTGCCATTGACTTCAAATCGACACGGAACATTTCGCAACGCCCTCTTAGGGCGAAATTATCGCGGACTTCAGGAATGTGGGAGATAGCCAATGTTTCGTTTTCCATTCGGGTATCTTGATGGAGCCGATGGTGATGGAAGAGGGCGCGTAATGCGAGAGATCTCGGCCGAGGGTCAACCACACCGCCACGAATGTAACGTAGATTGTCGCCCATTGAACGGAAACCAAGCTTCTCTACGATGGCTTGGATATTTTCATCACAATCATGAATGGGTTCACCATTGAATGCATGTAACACAGACACATCTACCAGTGTATCCGTGTAGTTGTCTAGTAGTGTATCAAATATTTCCGCAAATTCATCAAGGTACGCGTGTGGAATGTGAATATCTTTGATTTCCAAATAATCGTTTACTTTGAACATTAAAATGCGACCAACGGGGTCAACGCCCTTGAAAACTGGGTAATACCACCCCTGTTTGAGTACATAGCGAACCTCTTGAATGAATCTGGAACAGAACGGATCAGATTGTGACAAAATTCGCAACTTTCGATCTTCTCTAGTTGGCCTTTCAAGTGAGACCGCATCCGCTGGAACGCAAAAGAAGTCGGTGGGGTCCGGTTGTAACGCTGTGACCCGAACAATGCGCTTATCTTCCTCTAAATCCCGAAGGATTTCAGCAAGCAGTTCAACCGGATGACTAACGAATAATCGCAATGAATGTAACTTGATTGGTCCAATTCTGCGAATCAATTCTTCAAGGGCTTCTGGGAAAGGCATGGGGTCGTACACATCATGCACCCGATGGAAAAGTGACAGTGAACGTTTGCGGTTCACCAATTCTTCGAATTGTTTGACAAATACCATCTGTCGTTCCATATTGGAAAGTGAATTCCGTGCATCCCTTTGGATATACTTGAACTCATCGCCTCTTGGTAAATGGCCAATGATTTCTGTTCTCTCGACATTCTCATCATGAGGAATAAATTCAATTAATTCAGTATCCATATCTGAAAACCAGGGTTCAGGGCGCAGGCCGAGAAGCATAGGAATCATCGATTTGGTAGTATATCCCACCCGCGAATGCAACAATCGTCCCATCACGATATCGGAGTCATGTTTCATGTCTTTCCAATCTGCGAATCTAAAATTTTCAATTCGATCAAGCAGTTCCTGCATCTTGGCAAACATCACATGCCCATCGGCAAGTGCGGTGAGTGCATCTGGATACGTTTGGAATGATTTACGAAGAAGTAGATTTTGAAGTTCACGATATTCGATGATATTGTCTTCCCCTCCCGTGATAATGTGTTCATCGACTCTAAGGATGAATTCACCCTCTTCTGTTTGTTTGAAGAAACCTATTGAGACAATATTTCTGACTTCAAGTTCATGCAATAGCGACTCAATTTGTCCTTGTGGGAATGGTAGGCGCTCTGAAAGAGCGGCAAGTGTCATGGGACCTTCACTCCCTAGCATATCGACGATTTTGATTCTCAATGCCTCATGGGGATCCATTAATTTCGCAGATTTCCATGATGTGGGTTTCGCATCATCAAATTTATCGGCATATTCGTAGGTTAAACCACCGGTGTACAATTCACGCAAGTCATCCATTTCGCTGGACCCCTTTTCGGCCAGAACTCCCAACGTCCCGTGAACTTCAGCCATACGAATGGAAAACCACTTGTCATCGACTTCTACAGTGCCAGTGGAGCGTATTTTGGTGATGTCACCAGATGATGCGAGATCTACAACCCAATCGTGGACTGTGTCATGATTAATTTCAGCTAATTTCTCCTGATAAAGAGGATTTTTCAAATCACGGTCTAAACCTCCACCTTTTTCCATCAACCGTAGCAATCCATCTGCGTCAACAGGTACACTGGCCTTTCCTTGAAAGTAATCATCGAGGGCTTTGTCGTCCAAATCGGTGCCTCGAGATCTGCCACCAAGTAATCGTCGTAGAATTTCGGGGTCAATATCTTTGACAAGATACGCTCGAGTGCGCATGCTCAGAAGATCTTCGAATGCAGCCATATACAGATTCATTCCGAGGGCGCTCGGTATTGTGACTCTAGAATGCACGATTCTAACACCTTCATCGTCCATTCGATTGACAAAACGTTCCAATTCCTCCATGTCTAAATCGGTGTGAAAAATTTCATTCTGAGCTTCTCGTATTAGCAAACTATCCAAATGTTGTCGGTGTTCTCGGAACACTTTCTCTGATTTTTGCTGAAATTGTTTCGGGCTGACTTCTTCAGCACCAATGCGGCGTGGAACAATGAGTGAACGCCCGGAAACTTCTCTGAATCGTTTTGCAAAAAGTTCGCTGTCGAGAAGATATCTCTGAAGAACCGCGTCACGTTGATTGTTCTTGAACATTGGATAAATTTCCTTGGTATCTATTTCTTGACCCGTTTTGAAAAGGAAGGAATTCTCATCGAACGACATTTCGACAACGTGGACATTGTTCAAATCACATAATCCGGCCATAAAATATCCCATTGCCATGTTGAATGCACGACCTCTACAGGTGGTGATGATGTATGTTGGAATTGGTGAATTCATAATCTGCTCAATCAAAATCTTGTCGGGACTGGGGACCTGGATGGACTCGATTGTGTGTTCTTCCAAGAATCGTGCGAGAGATTCTGTGACAGGTTTTGACAACCCATACGCACCAGACAATAATAGACGGGGGTCCCGACCACGACGAATCGTTGTCACCGTTGCATTGAGGAGATTGAGAACGGCTTGGGAGAGTTCCCTCGTTCGGCTCTTCGTTTCTCCTGACCACGAGGGGACGGTGGGGCGATACCCAGTTACCGGTGTTACACTTACGCGGCTAGCCTGAATCTGATGCACACGATATGTCGACCCACCGAGTAAGAATACATCACCTGGCCTGATGTTCTGTACAAATGAGGATGATAATTGGCCAATCATCGAACCATCAGCACTGAAGACGAGGTAGTTATTGTCGGGTGCAATTGTTCCGATGTTTGTGTAGTAGATCATCTGTGCATAACCACGCTTACCGATGATGTTCTCCTCCCAATCCACCCAAACTCTACGCTCATCTTCGAGCAGTGAAAGAACTTCGATGTAATCATCGTATGAAAGAGTGCGATATGGGTATGCAGAAGTAATGATGGAGTAAGCTTCGTCCATATCTATCTCGCCACAGATAGTCAGGCCGATGATGAATTGTGCCAGAACATCGAAGCAATTTATTGGAAATCGCAGGTGATCCATTTCACCCGACATGATTGCGCCTTGTAATGCAACCAACTCAAGCAGGTCATGGGACGAAGTGGGTAAGAATCGCGCTCGAGGTATGCCTCCAACGTGGTGACCGGCGCGACCAATGCGCTGTATTGCGGTGGCAATGGAACCGGGTGACCCCAACTGTATTACCAGGTCAACGCTACCGATATCGATTCCCAATTCAAGTGACGATGAGGATACACAGCATCTTAACTCGCCCCGTTTGAGTTTCCGCTCAACTTCGAGGCGGATCTGCTTGTCCATCGAACCATGATGTCCTTCCACCCCAGCAAGACCTAGAATCCGGAGTTTTTGTGTGATAACCTCAGTCATTTGACGGGTGTTGGCGAATACAAGTGTCGTCGTGTGGGCCTCGGCTAAATCTTTGATGAGATCAACATTGTGATCCAATAATTGTTTAATGGGAACTTCACTGAACTTGGGATGAGCTAGAATGATGTCTAAATCTAGTTCTCGCGCACCGCTGACCTTGGCGATATGCACACAGGATGATTCTTCATCATCGAATTTAGGAATGGGTGCCCCTGAATCCGTCTGGCGGTCCTCAGCCTTGACGGGGACCAAGAATTGCGCTACTTCATCAAGAGGTTCCATCGTCGCTGAAATCCCCAATCGTTGCACTGGATTGGCAATTAAAGTATCAAGCAATGCCATGGTCAATGCGAGATGTGTGCCTCTTTTTGTTGGAACAAGTGAATGCATTTCGTCGATGATAAGCCATTTGAGGTTATGCATGATGGGCCTGAATCTCTTCGAGGCCAAAGCAAGTCCCAACGATTCAGGAGTTGTTATGAGAATGTGGGGGGGTTTACGCAACATCTTCTGGCGCTCAGATTGTGGGGTGTCTCCTGTTCTCAATCCAACTTTAATTTCTTGAGCACGTGCTGGAAGAAATCGATCTTTGATTTCAGTCAATGGCCCAATTAAATTTCGTTGGATATCATTGGCCAAAGCCTTGATGGGTGAAATATACACACAGTAGAGTTGTTTCTCTAGATTTCCATCTATTGCCAACCGAACAAGTTTGTCAATGATTGTAAGGAAGGCAGTGAGTGTTTTTCCTGAACCTGTGGGTGAGCAGAGCAAGAGATGTTCTCCGTCGAGAATAGAGGGAATTGCCATTTTCTGTGGTTCAGTGAAATCTGGGAATTTTTCTTTGAACCAATCACGTACGGGCTGAGATAATTTTGATAGCAATACCTCTGTATCTTCAAGAGAATCAAGATATACTATTTCTGCCAACAGAATTTCCTCCTATTACTCGGTGTTGAGCGTGACGAAGCGGTATATCAACGATTCGATATTTCAGCAATATTAATGCTTGAAAATAGGAAATCGCAATCTGCTGAGTTACGAAAATAGACTTCGACCTCGAAATTGGGCCGATTGCTTGATGTGGCTAACGCACCCGCGACGGAATGATGAGTGACCCGCAGGCACGACTCGAGCGTCTGACTAGCATGCTGCGAAGGCGGGGTGTAATTCTACCAGCCTTTGAGATTCACGGTGGTGTTGCCGGACTTTTTGACTTTGGACCAATAGGCGGAAGATTACGAAGGCGATTGAATAACGCATGGCTAGAACATTGGGCAGCTCAAGGTGATATTGTTGAGATTGATAGTCCCACGATAACACCTGAATCGGTATTGATTGCGAGCGGTCATGTTGGGGAATTCAATGACCACATGTCTGAATGTAACGCATGTGGCGGTGTATTTCGAAGCGATCATCTCGTAGAGGGATTCCACTCCAATCCAGATGTACTCGCGCCAAAAGACTTGGATCAACTCATCTCGAATAACAACGTCAATTGCTTAACATGCGGTGCAATGGATTGGAAAGATGCTCAACCGATGAATCTCATGTTCAGCACGCGCATTGGTACAATGAAAGGTGGGCGTACGGCGTATATGCGCCCTGAAACCGCTCAAGGGATGTTCATGCAGTTCCCCGCATTGTATCGTCATTTCAGAAACCGATTGCCATTTGGTGCGGTTCAAACCGGCAAGGGATATCGTAACGAGATTAGTCCAAGGCAGGGCATGATTCGGCTTCGTGAATTCAATATGGCTGAACTAGAATATTTCATTGACCCCGAGGTCGAGTCGAGCCATGATTTTTCAAAATGGGTTTCGAGTCGGTTCAATTTCGTCCCCGACCCTGAATTCGGTGAACCACTTGAGATGAGTCCGGGTGAAGCATCAACACAGAATATCATCCGCCACCCGACTGTTGCATGGTTCATGGCGCGAACATGGGATTTCCTTGTTTCTGTTGGTATCGATCCTGCGAAAATTCGATTCAGGCAGCACGAAGGGACAGAGATGGCTCACTATGCCAGTGATTGCTGGGATGCAGAAATTCACGGATCATACGGCTGGATTGAGTGTGTAGGAATCGCACACCGTGGTTGTTACGACTTGGCAGCACACGAATCTGCAACCGGAGATAATAATCTCCGGGCATGGCGCCCCTACGACGAACCGAAAATCGTCGACAAGACTGTCCTTTCAGGCAAGGGGGCAGTCATTGGCCCTTCATTCAGAGATCAGGCCAGCGCTGTCAATGAAGCACTTGAATTACTAATTGATATGCCATCAAAATTTCCATTTGAATTATCTCTTGGTAATGGTGACAAAGTCACAATTGAATCTGAAATGGTCGAGGAAAAGAGGATTCAGAGCACTGAGCATGGTGAATGGTTCCTTCCACATGTGGTTGAACCGGCATTCGGTATTGACCGGATTCTATGGCATATTCTGGACCATGCATACCTTGAATCGGAAAAAGGTGGAGAGGCTTACACGGTTTTGCGCCTAAGTCCATCCATTGCTCCAATTGATGTGGTAATCCTTCCGCTCATGGAAAAGGACGAATTGGCGGAAATGGCACACGATATTCATCGTCGAATTTGTTCAACAAAAAATCTCGCTTCATATTACGATGGGTCCGGTTCCATTGGACGTAGATATGCACGAGCGGACGAAGTCGGGGTTCCTTGGGCTGTTACCATCGACCATGAATCACTCCAGAACGGATCGGTGACCATACGACGTCGTGATGATGGGAAACAAGTTCGAATTCAGAGTGATGACCTAGTAGACACCCTGACCATAGGTCCTTCGGCAAACCTGTTTTAGTTCTCAATGTTCAAAGGGCGCCGACGTTCGTGGTCTGATAATGGCTGAATCGGGGTCTCATCAGGATTGGACCGAACGGTATCGGCCCCAATCAACACGTGAACTCGAGGGAAATGATACACAAAGGAAGAGAATTCGCAACTGGCTGACCGCATGGGAGAAGGGAGTCCCAGACAAACGCGGCATGCTGCTGACTGGCCCGCCGGGTGTTGGAAAAACGAGTTTGGCGTCTGCAATTGCGACGGACATGGGGTGGGATATAGTCGAATTGAATGCGAGCGATCAGCGCAATGCTGCGGCTATTAGGCGTGCATCTACAGGGTCTGCCAATCATTTCACCTTCAACATCGATGGAACATTCAGCTCGTCTCCGAATCGACGTACACTCATCCTCCTCGATGAGGTAGACCATTTATCGGGTACATTCCGAAAAGCCAGCGAACGACGAATCGAAGCAACATTGAGTTCTCGTGTAGAGCCAGAGGAAGCCAAGAATACGCTAAGTGGAGATAGTGGTGGGAAAGCCGAACTCCTGCGGTTGTTGGAGAATACCAAACAACCTGTATTGTTGACATGCAATGATCCGATGCGTCTGTGGGGGCGAAGGGGACAATGGCGTTCAACTCGCGACCGGTTTTCCCGGTTGGCTGAAATTATCGAATTTAACCGAGTCTCGGACAGTGCCTTACGTAGAATCGCAAATCGTGTACTGGTCGCAGAAAGTGTCACGGCCGATAGTATTGCCATCGACAGACTCGTGGCTGCAAATCCAGGCGATATTCGAGCGCTGGTACGTGATCTGGAAGCAATATGCGTCTCATCCCCAGAACATATCGATGAAAAATCGGTCATCGAGCAAATCGAAATGGGTCAACGTGACCAACAAATCGATCTGTTTCCGGGTTTAGAAAAATTATACCGGACACAAGATTCCAGACAGGCGGCTAAGTTGAGTCTCATTCTCGACAAATCACCTGATGAATTGATTGCGTGGGTGTCTTGGAACAACGCATCGGTCATGCGTCAACCAGAGAGTTGGGCGCGTGCCTCAAAGACGCTGTCCATCGCAGCTCAGTCTCTATTTGTTAGATTCTCAAATCTAGCGTATCGATCCTACTACTGGGGGGGCAATCTGGGGTCACTAGCCGCCAGCGTTGCATCCAATGAAAACCGCCCTGATCGGTTTTCACTACAATTTCCCGCATTCCTAAAACGCGGCAATGAAGCATGGCGCCGTTCATCCATCGTTGAATGTTTAGCTGACACTTGTGGTGCTAGCGAGATGGCGGTTCGTGAAGAGTTGTGGCCAGCACTGCGTGCAATCTCCAGTGAAACATTGGCTGGTGATGCAGAAAATTTTGATATTTCACTCGCCTTTGGATTGTCGGCCAGCGATCACCTTGCATTACATGGATTGCGAGCGAATCTCAAAACTAGTAAAGCGCTTGCAGAAAGATATGAGGAAGTTCAGATTGTCAATGCGTCACCAGGGGTGCAAGATGACTTGGAACAGATGTCTGAAGATTCAGATGATGAAAGTGAATCTGAGGATAGTAATGATTCAGCACAGAAATCGTTGGACTTTTTCTAATCAACTCTTGCTCTCTTTGCGCCATGTACGTGGGTGGAACAGGACGAGGACTGTGAGGAGTTCCAAGCGGCCTGCCCACATCAGAAGTGATGTGTAAAACAATGAGTACCAATTCAGACCGGCCCACGTCGATGTTGGCCCGAACGCGCCGAGTGCCGGACCTGTGTTCCCGAGTGCAGCGAAAATCACAGAAAGGATGGTTTCCAAAGAGTGAGTTGGTTCAAACAATGCCAGCACAACAAGACTGAGCATCGCTAGAGCAGCCCATGTAGAAAGCATCCCAATCACAACCCACATCCGTGAATCGTCGACCACTTCCCCATTCATCCGAACGCTGATGATGGCGCGCGGCTGAACCATTCGATGAACCTCACGTCGTGCGAGTACGAACGCGAGGCGAAGACGTAGAATCTTCAACCCACCACTCGTAGAACCAGCAGATGCCCCGACGACCATCAGGAATAGCAGAACGAACAGGGAAAGGACGGGCCAACTTGCGAAATCCGCACTGGCATACCCCGTCGAGGTCCCAATCGCTGCCGCTTGGAATGCACCATGTCGAAGAGCATCCCCCCACTCCCACCCGGCACTGTGAACGAGATTGAGGGCGAAAACCGCCCAAGCACCAGCGAGAACCATGAGGTATACGCGTAATTCTTGATCATTGATGACCTTAGCATACTCCTTTAGAAGGAGGAAGTGAAATAGTGTGAAATTGATACCCGTAGCGACCATGAAGAAGGTGATGATACCTTCAACGAGGTGGCTATCGAAAGCCATTACTCCACCGTCAGTCGTTCCGAATCCGCCAGAAGGCATCGTGGTCAAGGAATAATTGATCGCGTTGAACCAACTCAGATCTGCCCACCACAACAAAAGTATGAACTCAAGAATTGTGAATACGATGTAGATGCCCCAAAGCGCCTTTGCAGTTTCTTGTAGCCGGGGGCGAAGACGACTGAGAGATGGGCCGGTGAGTTCGGCACGAGCAATGGACATGCCACCACCCAAAGCTCGACTCAATAGCAACATTCCCAACATGATGATACCCATACCACCCAACCATTGGGTCAATGAACGCCAGAACAAAATTCCGTAGGGTTGGCTGGCTATGCAGTCCTCAACACCCTCACACCTAGGAGATGCATAGGGGTCAATGGTCGTAGCACCACTCGTGGTAAAACCGGACATCGATTCGAACCAGCCGCGAATCATCCCCCCCAGGATTTCGTACAATGTACCTCCATCGCCATCCCACGTTATTGGCCCATGGAATGTCGGTCCAAGCCAATAGGGCAATGCCCCGACAGCGACGATGAGTGGCCATGATAGAGCAACTGCAGCGAATGCCTCACGATCACGGAGACGCTCGGCTGAATCGCGCCTTGTTCCCAATCGAATGAGGATGCCACCAACGATAACGCAGAAAATTACTGGTGGAATGAAGGACCACAGGATGATAGACATCTCATCATTCATGATGTAACCAATCCCACCACTGATAATCAGAGGGATGGTGAGTAGAATGAGACTCCAGCCTGCCACTAGTCCAATGACATCGTATCGCATTGTCAACGCTCCAGAATCTTCTCAACGGATGGCACATCATCGGACGAAACGAATAGAATCAATCTATCTCCGATTTTCACAGTCATATCTGGCTTCGAACGGAACATAATTCGAGACCCTTCCGTGTTCTCACGCTCAACGAAGGCGATTCGGAAGGACCCCTTTTTCTCAATCTTCGCAATTGTTTGACCTAATCGACTGTGTCCTTTGACAATCATTGCACTCATGGCCACGATTTCAGGAACAGAGGGCATCAACTGATAATGACCTGGAACGCGTCTGTGAACTTGCATCAAAATCGAATCGATGGCGACTCGGCGTTCCGAAACCGCGTAGGTTAATCCAATTCTGCGAACCACTCGTGCGAGGGCGGAATCATCGAGGACGAGGCCCGTACGAACGACACCGATGTCGGCTGCACGCATGGCGATGGCAATGTTCTCGTGATCATTGGGTAGTGCAGCAATGGCGATATCGTGCTCTGCCAATTCAATTTCTCTCAGCAAATCAAGGTCACTCAAGTTACAATGGATTACATCAAGGCGTTTGTGGGCTCCAATTGAGGAGCCGACCAATTCATTTGCCGCTTCGAGATGTTCATCTAGAACTGTGACCCAGCATCCTTCCCTGAGGTATTCTGACGCCAATTGTTTTCCAAGGGGAGTTGCTCCGAAAATTGCAACCCTCGGGGTTTCAGGGTAGGGTGGTTCTACGTGTCCAGCGGCTTTGGATATACGCTTGAAGGTGTGCTCGCCGATTGTAGCAAAGACAAGACGGTCGCCAATCTCCACAACGGTCTCATGTGTAGGAACGATTGCACTTTGGCCTTTCCTGCACAACGTGAAAGCCTGGGGCAAACCATCGATATTTTCCTCAGCCTGACCTAGAGTCATCGAGACAAGATTTGTGGCTTCACTGGTCACTTCAACCTCGACAATCCAAGCATCTCCCCCCAGAGGTAGAACATCGGTGAGACTGGAGGATTTGAGACCGGCTGTGAGTCGATCGATGGATTCTTGATGCGGACAAATCGCAACATCAACACCCGACCAACGTGACAATCGTTCTTCTTCATTCTCAATCAGGCCACCATCATGGATTCGAGCGATGGTGAGGAGTGAGGGGCGATTGGGATATTTGGCCAATGGGACCTCTTCTTCCAATAAATCTCGCGCCAGTGCACAGGAGAGCATGTTCCTCTCATCACTACCTGTAGCAGCAATGAAAATCTGGGCATCACGAATACCGGCTTCCTTCAGTACGTCGCGGCGCGTGACATCGCCGAGTAAAACGAAGGCATCAATTGACTGAGCCTCCTTTATGGCAGCCGGGTCAGGATCGATGAGGACTACGTCTTGGCCTTCATTGTATAAAGCCCTAGCAACACCTCTGCCGACCTCGCCAGCCCCACCGATAATTATGCGCATATGCAATCCTCCGGCACCCTTTCGGCCCTTGCACTCCCTCTTAACTCCTCACTCACCAATCCGCACTGGAACTCGATATGTTCCACCTGTAATTATGGGTTCACCAATGGTGTCCCACGACTCGGTCCAGCAATTTACACACCCTATGGCTAACGGTCTATAGAAATCGTAAGCAGCCTCACCCAAATTACTTGGATCTTCAATCCATTCGGTCATAGTCGTGGGAGTATGCAAAAGCCAGCGATTGTTGACAACATCGACTTCGCCCTCTACAAAACAACTCGATAGTAGGATATTGCGGGCAGTACACCAATCCTCATCAAAGGGAAAAATCGCATTGGACCATGCATGCGGTTCCCAACCACTGAACTGGCCATCTGTCATCGGGCCGAACTCGTACCATGACGGGATATTGCGCGTGCGTAATAGGCTCATCCAAGCATTCGATTGTTCATCACAATCACCTCGTTCATCGACGATGCAGGAAGGTCCACTACGAGCGGGGGAAAGGCCTTGACTGTATACGATTGAATCACGTATCTTGATGAATGCGGCATGAGCGAATGCATACGGGTCTTCCGCATCATCAGTTGCAAGACTACTGCCAATTTCATTGGCCAATTCTATGACGACTGGGTCCATACCGTCAATCGCCCAGTTGCGGCTTGGACCGGGGTCACGATCATACCACTGTTTGTGGGCACCGAATTGATCATACATCGTGTTTAGGTATCCAGCTCGTTGGTAGTCATCGTATGTTCCAGAATTGTCATTGTCCATCGAAAATGCACCATGTGTGTTTACACCCTGTTTGAGTTCATCGGGTGCTCTATCCCCGCCCCACCATGTGAATGATGTTCCTATGACGTCATATGTGACGACGAGTGTGATGATTTGACCCGGTGGTATATCCCCTTGCCAAATGGCGCACCGAGATACACTGCATCGATTCGAACTAGAACCCACAGGGGGCCAATAAATCTCAGATGTAGAGTCCAAGACGATTGCATTATCTTCAGTCAGATATTCTTCTTGTAACGGTATATTGACGGAATTTTCTCCGCCTTCTGTATTGGCGGACATGAATGTCACATCCTGCAGAGATTCGACTGTGTATTGACTCCCATCATTCAATTCGAACCCATATTCGGAGATACCAAAATCGGTTCTATGTGACGGGATTGGCAGCTCATAACTGAATGATATCGGTTGGCTATGTGGGTTCATTAAATTCACATTCCGTTGGGCCGTATATTCGGCGTGAATCGGATACTCGCGGGCCGGACCAAATTCGTCTAAGAGGGAATCAAGCCATTTTTCTAACTGATTAGAAATTCGTTCTTGTGCAGGAGTGAACAGGAATAGGAATGCGATTGCGACAACCAAGACCATGGTACGAATGTTGTTTCGTTTTTTCTTCTCGCGACGTTTCCCACCCCGGCGAACATTGAGACCAGGAGGAGGGCCTTTTCGGGCTCTGTGAATCAATTGTCCACCAGGAGTTGGCGCTCCGACACGAATAGAAATGCCGCGGGTACCGAGTACGACCCTACCGCAACTATGGCAGATACTTTCGCCCGCACGATTGGGGCTCAGGCAGTAGGGACAACGAGCCATTCACCCCTACGATAATCAGTAGACCCTTGAATGTTGGCGGTGCGTCCCTATGGGACGCAGCATCATTCGGACTCTTCTTCGGGCGGCACGGAGCGAACACCTGTGGAAATCCCGGTCCTCTGTAATCTCGTCCACTCTTGCTTCATTCGCGGCGATAATCCCGACGGGAGCCAAAGTCGATCAGCGGTACCTTGGCCCCAAATTATGACTGCAGGGAGTACGCATAATACAATTGGAATGGTCATGCCAAAGGCTACGGTTATTAGAAGCATAGAGTGCAGCAGCATCGCTTTAAACGCGGGTTTGAATCGGCGGCCTTCAAGTGCATGCCAGCCTTGCCATGAGCCAATGATTGCCATGGTCCATGGAACGATGCTCGTCAAAATCAACCCGAAAAATAGAGATGGTAATCCGAATCCGGTCGTTATGAAACCTATTTGCTCGTCTTTTGTCGAAAATAGGCGATAAATGAGGAGGACGACGAGCATAGATCCAATCCCCAATCCAAATGTCCACCCTGCTGTCGGTTGGCCATTCAATCGTCGGACACTTTCTCGAGTTAACATGAACATAGTCAGTAACGAGAGAAGAAGTGACAGAAGGAGTAATGGCAGTAGTGGGAAAGCAACGCCAGTCCATAGCGAATCGAGGACCATGACTGAGGCGGCTGCTTGGTATACTGCACCTGTAAAAAATCCGTACAGGAGGAGACGAGTGGCTGTTGGTAGGTCATAGAATCCAACCATCTTGGACATCCCGCCACGCCAACCAACCCATACACCGATCAGGCCAAGCGTCGTCGCAACCTGAAGTTGCCAAAGAGGGATGCCTAACTCTACCACGACCGTGGCTTCAGGGGTCGCTTCTTAGGCTTGTCCGGCCCTTCGGGCCGTTCCGAGGGGTTCTTACGAGGAAGGTGAGAGGGTCGGCCGATGGCACTTGAGGGGTTGAAGGCAGGCATTTTCGGGGCCCTAAGTCGTCTCAAAGGAAAACGAAAACTCGATGAGGCAGAAATCAAAGAGTTGGCGAAAAGCATTCGAAGAGCACTTCTTGAGGCTGATTTCAACGTCCGTCAATCCAAGGAAATTACCGCAAGACTCGAAGAGCGAATGGTTGAGGAAGAGCCCCTTCCAGGTGTGACCTTACAGACTCATGCAATGAATATCATATACACTGAATTGGTTCGTCTACTCGGGCCACCCAAAGAGATTCGACCTCACAATCAAACGATTCTGATGGTTGGGCTCTATGGACAAGGTAAGACGACGACCACGGCAAAATTGGCCGAATGGTGGCGTCGCCGACATGGGGTTAAGGTCGCCGTCATTGAAGCCGACGTGCAACGTCCTGGCGCATATGCACAATTACAGCAACTCTTGGCGGACTCACCGGTCGAGGTATATGGTGAACCAGAGAACAATAATGCGGAAGAAATCGTTCGCAATGGATTGGCCCAAGTTGGAAACGCCGATGTTGTGATTGTCGATACTGCAGGTCGTGATCGACTAGACGACGAATTGCAAGCAGAATTGGAACGCATCCACAAGGTTGCGAATGCCACAGAACGCTTTCTTGTCATCGATGCCCAAGTCGGCCAAGCAGCCGGCCCAGTAGCCGCTGGATTTCACGAATTGGTGGGCATATCTGGAGTCATTGTCACAAAACTCGATGGTACCGCCAGAGGTGGTGGGGCCCTGTCCGCAGTGGCAACAACAGGTGCGCCAATCGTATTCATTGGTGAAGGTGAAAAAGTCGCTGATTTGGAAAAATTTGAATCAGACCGATTCATTTCTAGATTGCTGGGGATGGGTGATATTCGGGGTCTCATCGATATCGCACCTGAATCACTAGATCAAGAAGAAGCTATGAGGCTCACAGAACGCATGATGTCTGGGCGGTTCACACTGAATGATATGTACAAACAAATGGAGATGATGTCGAAGATTGGAACCATCGACAAGATTGTGTCACATTTGCCCACATCCTTCTTTGGAGGCTTGGGCACCATGGATCGTAAGCAAAAGGAAGAGATGCAAGGTAATCTGGAGCGATTCAGAGTCATCATGGATTCTATGACCGAAGAAGAAAAAAATGAACCCCATCTGCTCAAGGCAGATAGAATTCGTAGAATTGCACGTGGTTCGGGTGTGAAGGAAAAGAATGTGCGAGAACTCCTAGCACAGTGGAATCGCTCCCGTAAGATGATGAAAGGAATCAAGGGCAATCGCAAATTAAGGCGGCAGATGAAAGGCATGATGGGCGACATGGATGACATGGATATGCCGATGTGAGAACATGGAACGTAGATTTGCTGTTATCGGGCATCGTGCCCAATCATCTGGTAAAATCAACCTCAATGACCTTGCAGGTTCAACGGGTCGTATCGACGTGTTGGCTCGTGCCGTGAATACAGGTTTGTTCCTATCACATGGGATTAGAAATGATTCACATGTCACTCTACACTTACTTGGCGGGCCGGGACCTTCTAGGAGGATTTGGTTTGAAGGACCAAAATTACGTGGTGTTCATCCAGATGAAAGAGCCATTGCTGGTCAAATAGGTAAGGCATTGAAGGAACCAGTTCCTGCAATTGGCCAATTAATCGAACTACATTCAGGTTTGTGGCATTCGGGAGGGGGGTTGGAACAAACACTTTCGGAATGGAAACGTGAAAACGTTCGAATTTTCGTATTAGATGCGGAAGGAGAACCTTTTGATTTGAAAATACATGGTTCTGATTCAATCGGCTTCGTTCTATCTGACGATCAACCATTTGGCGATTCGGATCTCCAAGCTATTAATGGCCTAGAAAGGATATCTCTGGGAGAAACATGGTTGCAAGGACATGCTTGTATCTCAATCTTACATCATTACTTGGATTCGCATTAGCCAAGCCAAGCAGGATACCCTTCATCATCCTCGGTTAATGCAGAATTAAGAATTGCATCTGGGACGTTCAATGGATGGGTTTGTGGCCATGTCGCTAGAGGGGAAATAACAACATTTCCGGCCATAATGCTGGAACAATCAGTGCGTGGAATGGGTTCATCCTCTATCGATGCAGCCCCGACAATGAATCCTTCTATTTCGGTACATTTTTTCGTGGCGCCATGGTACCAACGCGCACCCAAAGGAACTGTTTCAACGACGCCATTCCATTCGTGTGGAACGTTTAGATTTAGAATAATGTCACCGCTTCTAAAAGCCTCACGGATGCGTTCTTCCATATCCATCTCCTCATCAGACCAAGGCCGATGCTTACTACCGCGTGTCCTCATAAGATTCGTAGGTTCGTCCGGTGCGAGAGATAAAGCACGATCAATGAGTGTCAATATGGCCTCATTACCGACGGTGAAATCTTCGTGTAAGTAGGTGCCTAGGCTGAGCGCGATTGCGGGCATTCCGTACAACGCAGCTTCACGAGCAGCAGAGACTGTTCCTGAATGGATAACATCGATGGATAGATTTGGACCACGGTTTATTCCAGAGATACACATGCGTGGGCGAATCATCTCTGCCCATGATTCAAACCCTTGATCGATGGCGACAATCGTGCAGTCACAAGGTGTCCCGTTCAGACTGAATACGTGAATGGGGGGGCCGTCAGGATCTAGTTGGAGCGTTTGAACGAGGTCATTTCGATTGGTGAATTCAAGTTCGGAATTCAAGGATAGACGCATCGCTGATGCAGATTGTTCTTGGGCGGGTGCAAGGACTGCCAACGGATGACCACGGTGGTGTAAAATTTGTATCAATCGATGTAAACCTGGAGCATCAATTCCATCGTCGTTAGTCAGGAATAGGGATTCTCGCCAGGCCATCTAATCACCTCATGCCTCGTCGGCAGGGTCGACTTTTTCATTTAATCTATGATTGGTTCCGACAATAGCGAGTGCTGTGCCGATAATCATGAAGGGTCCACCGACCCATGTCCATATGTTGGGCACGGATTGAACTCCCAATATCCATCCTAGCAGACCTCCGAGAAGAGGTTCCATTACAACGCTAACTGAAATGACAAGTGGGGGCAACCATCTGAGGCTCGCATTGATGCCAGTGTGCCCTGCAAGTCCAGGACCTAGAGCCAGATATCCAACAAGAAGCATCCACGATGCATCAGTCCAACCGAATACAGAAGTATCGACAATGGCAGAATCTAGTGTTGCATTCTCTGCGAATATAGCATGAAAAGTTAGCAATATGGCAGAAATTGCAGTCACGGGAAAAGCATAGAGGAAGAGGGGCATCTGTTTCTCACCCCTGAGATGACGGCCAGCGGCAAGATATCCGACGATAGCGATGGCACCCAAGAATGCGGCAGCATCTCCAATCAAAGTCACCGAACCTGATCCGGCATCTTGGACTGCGAGGATGGCTCCAAACACACCGATGAATGCACCCCATATTTCCCACCTGTGTGGCTGCATGCGTATCGCAGCCATTCCAGTGACTATGAGGAGGGGGTGGGCGGTAACAAAAAGTAGGCTATGGGCCAGTGATGTATGGTCCAATGACCATACCCAACTACCAAAGTGAATCCAAAGACAAATCCCCGAGCCAAGGATGATCCATAAAGTGTTCCGATTCCAATCAAACGATTCATTCCTGAGTTGCCAAATGAAGAATGGAAGCAGTACAATTGATGTGGCTTGGAGGCGCCATGAAGCTCGAAGCAATGGTGTAACGTCCGACATCAGCATGAATACTGCACCGGCACTGGATACCGCCAGAACGGCAATGCCAAGGATAATCCAAGCATGGACCGGGGGTGCCCGGGAATGTTGCAAATCAAGACCTCACGATTCTACGGCGGATTGGCCAAAGATTCCTGCGCGCTTGAACAGCCAATAGATACCACCGAAGATGATGACGTTGATGAGTGTGAAGC
>JAPKFG010000011.1 GCA_028821675.1 Candidatus Poseidoniales archaeon | reverse complement strand
GATGAATGGGCAATGCTCGATGTCATGCGTCGGGTGATGGGAATCCAGCCCGAAGAGCATGGATTAATCGAAGAAGCAGTTCGTGGCATGGCAGCTAATGTTGAGGATGGCGAATCATTTGTTTCACGCTTAGATCGATACGTCACACTTCACCCCTATCGTTGAACGCATCCCTACGGGATGCGCAGCAATGCTCTTGATGGGTGAGTCCTGTCGAGGAGCGATGCGCCCCCGCCTTGTCGCCTTCCTTCTCGTCAGTTTGATGTTGGTTGCCCCCGCAATTGGCTTGTCTGAATCTCTACTTGAGGAGAACAATATCTCCGACAGTTCAGCACGTTCGACCAACAACGCTCTCCTATGGGGTGCCCATGTTGCCGGCTCGGGGAGCACGGATTCAGTCATGAGCATCGAAATGGATGCAATGGGCCGTACCTATGTCTGTGGTTATTTCTACAACACTGCAACATTTGGCAACATCACCTTGAGTTCTTACGGGAGTTACGACATATTTGTTGGGCGTTTGACCAATGGAGCTTGGGATTGGGTTCAGAAAGCGGGTGGAACCAATAGTGATCAATGCCATGACATCGCTGTGGATGATGGTGGAAACATCACCATTACGGGATACTATTACTCTTCGAGTACGGCGAATTTTGGCTCACAATCGATGTCAGGCCAAGGTAGCAATGACATCTTCATTTCCCGTCTTGATACCAATGGAAATTGGATATGGTCGAAATCAGCTGGCGGTTCTAGTGCCGATTATGGATATGGCGTAGCAATGGATAATTCAGGCAACGCTTACATCACCGGCGCCTACTACAACACTGGATATTTCGGGTCTATCACCTTGAGTGCCTACAGCTATGACGAGGCCTTTTTGGCGAAATTGGACAATACGGGGAATTTCGTCTGGGCCAAGCGATTCTATGGCTCGTACTATCAGCGGGGCCGCGACGTCGATGTCAATGCCAATGGCGATATCGCCGTGACGGGTGAGTTCAGTTATCGAATCAATTTCGCTGACGCCGGTGGCTCTGAATTGGTTCCTAGTTATTCGTCAAGCAGTTACTATCGCGTCTGGGTCGCGAAATTCACCAATTCAGGGCAATTAGCCTGGGCAAAGATGGCTGGATACCTCCAGTCCTCGTACAGTTCATATGGCCATGGGGTCGCCATCGATGACTCTGGAAATGTTGCAGCCTCTGGTCGCTTCCAATATTTGATGGATTTCAATTCCAACAATAATCACCGAATGTTTGCCTACCAACAGTCCAATAATTGGGATTGCTTTGTGGCTAAATGGAATGCCAATGGGACCTATCAATGGGCTCAGAATGCTGGTGGGTCAAGCACGGATTATTGTTATGATTTGGACATGGACAAAACGTCAGGCAATATCACAGTCTCCGGGATGTTCAACAGTAACGCGTGGTTTGGGAACAGTCAACTATCATCTTCTGGATCCTATGATGCCTTCATAGCACACGTCCCATCCACAGGCGGCTGGGATTGGATGAAGAAATTCGGTGGTTCTAGTTCGGAGTATGGTTACTCGGTTGCCATGCGAAATGGCATGTATGCCTTTGGTGGATATTTCAATGGCATGGCCACCGATGATTCTGGTCAGATATCCTATAGCGCTGTGGTGGGTGCAGACGGCTTCGTATTGATGTACGGTTCAGATCAAGATGGCGATGGAATCGGCGACCAAGTCGATGATTTCCCTTGGGAGCCATCACAATGGCGTGATTCGGATGGTGATGGCTATGGTGACAATCTCGATGGTTGGCAAGGGGATAGTTGCCCAACGGTGTATGGCACTTCTTCCATGGACCGATATGGCTGTCCAGATGCAGATGGAGATGGTTGGTCTGATGAAGGTGATGATTTGCCTTACGAACCCACGCAATGGATAGATGCAGATGACGATGGATTTGGCGAAAATCCCGATGGAGTCACACCTGATGCTTGTCCAAATGAATGGGGTGATTCTTGGAGAGACCGTTTGGGCTGTCGAGATTTGGATTCAGACGGTCAATCGGATTTGAACGACTTTTTCATGAACAATCCAACTCAATGGTCGGATTCCGACAGTGATGGTTTGGGTGACAACTGGGGTGATGGTACGTGGAACGATTCACGGGCTGAGCATTGGCCTGGGATGTGGGTTGAGAACGCCACCATATCGGACCCAACCCCTCTCGATTACGATGGTGATGGATTTGAAGATTTGAGTGCCGGTGGGCCCTGGGGGCCATACGATGACTGCGTATACGTACCGGGCACCTCGACTCGTGATCTTATCGGATGCCCAGATGCAGATGGTGATGGATGGTCCGATGAAGGCGATGCTGTCGATGACAACCCCACTCAATGGGAAGATCAGGATGGTGATGGCTATGGTGACAATGAATTTGGCACAGAATGGGATGCCTGCACCGATCGACCGGGCACCTCGACCCGTGATCGGTACGGCTGTCCTGACAATGATGGCGATGGATGGTCTAACGACAACGATGAATGCCCATCATTGGCGAGTCTATTGGACAATGGCTGTCCCGACAGCGATGGAGATGGATGGGTAGACGATGGGCTTCCTGGACAAATCGATGATTGCCCTGAAGATTGGGGCACCTCGACAATTGATCGAAATGGATGTCCTGATGCAGACAGCGATGGTACTTCCGATGATAATGACCCCTTCCATCTTGACCCGACACAATGGTCCGATGAAGATGACGACGGATATGGTGATGAACCCGGCGGCAATCAAGCGGATGATTGCTTGAATTGGGCCGGCACCTCCAATCAGGATGGAGTGTACGGATGTGCAGATGGTGATGGCGATGGGTGGGCAGACCATATCGACCTATGGAACACCAATCCCAATCTCTGGTCAGATACAGATTTAGATGGATATGCTGATCAACGCGGAGACCCAGAGTTGTCCGACGACTGCCCTGATGATTATGGCACAAGTACCCGCTTTTACCTTGGTTGCCCCGATATGGATGGCGATGGTTGGCCGGACATGAAGGATTCAGATACCGATGGCGATGGATACTCAGACATCACTGAATTGAGTGCAGAACCCCCCTCCGACCCTCTCGACGCCCTTTCAACTCCTGCTGATGATGATGGCGATTTTGTTGCCAACCATGAGGAGACCATCGAGACATCGACGGTTGATGACCCTGTCATTCAGGGCGTCATTGCCGTTCTTGCAAGCGGTCTACTCATCACACTCATCATGGCATGGACATTGTTTGCATCTGGAAAGGGCAAGCGCCGGGAATACGAAGGGATGCTGTTGATGGTTGAACAAGCTGAAGGATTCTCTGGATTGTCTGCTGTTGAAAAGGAACTTGACGAGATGCTCGAATCTAATCGACTTGGTGCGGGGCAGGGATTGCTCCTCAAGGATCGGCTTGAATCGCGCAAATTTACTCTTGAGGACGACATGTCAGGTGCGGGTTCTCACCCAGGGAAAGGGACCGATTCCGGTTCAGATGCTGATTTGGCCATGATTGAGGAACACGGAACAGTCACCTCATGGAGTGATGATCAGTCGCAATGGTCTGCAGAACAGCAGGCGTGGTACGAAGAGGCCAAACAATGGGGCGGATACTACGATGCAGATGGCAATTGGATACCACTTCAGTAAGCGGTGTTAATAATACACCTGCTTGTAGGGGGGAAACGCATTACTGCGAGCATACAATTGGAAACAAAACCCTATGGGTTTGGGGATTTGATGCGGACCCTTGAAAAGGGGGTCTGGGGTCGCCGGGCTAACCGAAGTGGTGGTTAGAACCCCCTCGGAATCCTGCAGGTGAAATGAAAATGCACCCTGAAATGAAGGTCATTTACGACAAGGTAGTTGCTAGAGATCCGAACCAACCTGAGTTCCATCAGGCGTGCCTTGAGGTCCTTGAGACCCTCGGGCCAGTGATTGACGCTCATCCAGAATACATTCCAATCGTTGAACGCATCTGCGAACCAGAGCGAATCATCCAATTCCGTGTCACATGGGTGGATGATGAAGGCAAGCAGCAAGTCAACAGAGGTTTCCGCATCCAATACAATGGTGCGATTGGCCCCTACAAAGGCGGTCTCCGATTTCACCCCAGTGTGAATGAGAGCATCCTCAAGTTCCTTGCGTTCGAACAGATATTCAAAAACAGTTTGACTGGACTGCCTCTAGGTGGCGGAAAAGGCGGCTCAGATTTCAATCCAAAGGGCAGGTCTGAGGGAGAAGTCATGCGCTTCTGTCAAGCCTTCATGCTTGAATTATGGCGACACATCGGCCACAACCTCGATGTTCCTGCGGGTGACATCGGAGTGGGTAGGCGAGAGATTGGTTACCTGTTCGGGATGTACAAGCGTCTTCGCAACGATTTCGAAGGCGGCGTTCTAACTGGAAAGGGACGTTCCTACGGCGGTTCTCTGATTCGGCCAGAAGCGACCGGCTATGGTCTGGTTTACTTCGCGCGCGAGATGCTGGCCACCAAGGACAAGTCGTTCAAGGGGTCTACGGTTGCCATTAGTGGTTCGGGAAACGTCGCACAATTCGCTTGCGAGAAAGTCCTCGATCTCGACGGTAAACCTGTTACCATGAGTGATTCCAGTGGTTGGATTCATGATCCGGCCGGCATCGATCGAGAGAAGTTGGCATGGATTATGGATTTGAAGAATAATCGTCGAGGGAGAATCAGTGAATATGCGGATAATTTCGATGGCGTGACCTACACCAAATCACAACCAGAACCCTCCATCAATGGCCTTTGGGCCGTTCCTGTGGATGTCGCACTACCTTGTGCGACCCAGAATGAAATCAACGACAAGGAGGCGCAAGCTCTGCTAGATGGCGGTTGTATCGCTGTCGCGGAAGGTGCCAATATGCCTTGCACACCTGCGGCCGTCGAGATATTCCAATCAAATGGGATCCTATTCTCTCCAGGTAAGGCGAGCAATGCAGGCGGTGTCTCCACCTCAGGTCTAGAGATGAGTCAGAACAGCCTCCGCATGAGTTGGACTCGCGAGCGAGTCGATGGTGAACTCGAGAACATCATGATTAGGATTCATCAGAACGCTTACGAGACTGCTGAGAAGTATGGTCAGCCTGGAAATTATGTGTTCGGTGCGAACATCGCTGGCTTCCTCAAGGTTGCTGAGGCAATGATGGCGCAAGGCGTCGTTTGATTACCCTAAATATCCATCGCCTATCAAAAACAGCAAGGCTATTCCAAAGGCCAAAACGGCGAAAATTATGTCTGCAATCATTCCGATTGTGGTGCCATTTGTATTCGCACCCGTTTGCTGTTGCCAACTTGATTTCCCACTGTAATAGATTGCATCCAGAACACATGCAATCCCCACTGCACCACAGCACATTGAATTCCCTATTCTGTATGCTATTTCTGATCCATCAATTCCCGCAACGAACGAAAATAATAGGGAAAGAACGATTCCAATGCCCAATACTAGATACGAGATATGTCTGTAATTTGGGCTTGGCTTGAATGCAGGCGCTTGAACATAGATGACTTGTGTATTCGCTGGAATCCCTGCTATTGTTTGAGGTTGGGTTGCACCAATCGTCACTTGGTCTGGTTGCTGACTTCCTCCCCATGGGGCTTGCGCTTCCATACTTCACGAAGAACGCTTCAGGTGATAAAACATGGGCCCGTTTAAATTGCGGTTGGGGCTACGTGATCATCGTCCTTGTCATCAGGTGTGCGAACACGATTCCAAACACCTGACATCAAATCGCCATGATGTTTCTCACAATAGTGGAATCGCCGGTATGCTTCTCGGAATGAATAGGCTTTCTTGCCTGTGGCGACGAGATATCCTTCGGGTGAAAGTCGTGAAACGGTACTTCCATCTGCATCGCAGCCAGGATAATCGCACCGTGGCATTGAATCCTCTGACATGACTATTCCTCGCTCCCTTTCAATCCTCTTCCGGCACCGCTGGCTCAATTACAACTAGAGGCACGTTCGCCTCGACATTCATCCCATCTTCACAGAGGACGGCACTGACCGTGCCCGAAATTGGAGCTGCTACCTCATTCTGCATTTTCATCGCTTCCAGAATTAGAACAGTTTGCCCTTCTTCGACTGAATCCCCCACACTCACTTCGACAGTGACCACTTTGCCTGGCATACTGGCGCTGACAGTGCCACTGCGCTTCCGACTTCCACCACCGCCCCGCTTTCGGGGTGAACTGGCTTTGGATTCTGGAATGAGAAATTCAAATGTCTGCCCCTCAATTGTTGCTCGATAGGCCTCCCCCTCTATTTCGACATCGACCTGAAACTCCTCACCATCGATGATAACTTTCCTAATTGTACTCAAGAAATCACCTCCAAGTTGCGCGTT
Source organism: Candidatus Poseidoniales archaeon (assembly GCA_028821675.1). Taxonomy (GTDB): domain Archaea; phylum Thermoplasmatota; class Poseidoniia; order Poseidoniales; family Thalassarchaeaceae; genus MGIIb-P. The sequence goes on along the minus strand of JAPKFG010000011.1, from coordinate 21,319 downwards.
TCTGGCGCGATTCCATTAGATTCGAGTCTCCCATGTGTGCTCTGCGATGATCTTGGCTCCAAGCCGAGCCCAACTGTCGGCCTAGGGAAGCACGTTCATCTACAGATTCAATCATTGACAAGACAGCCACCAGAGCCGCCGCTCTCAGCAAATGTTCACGAGTTTTGTCCTCTTTGCGTTCTTCTTTTTTCGCTGGTTCGATATCCCGAGCCGCTTTGAGAACACCTTCAAGTGATTCTGCATACGATTCGGACGACATCAATGAACCTCACAAGGGGATGTTTCCGTGCTTTCGTGCGGGTCGAGTTTCCTCTTTACCGAGTAGCATTCCAAGAGCCTTGATGAGGCGTCGACGTGTATCTCTAGGCTCGATGACATCGTCGATGTATCCCATCGCTGCTGCTTGATACGGATTGGCAAAGCGTTCGGTGTACTCGTCTACCAGTCGTTGCCGTTCTTCATCTGGATTTCCGGCTGCTTCAATGCGCCGACGATGAATGATCTGGACGGCTCCATCTGCGCCCATGACCGCCAATTCTGCTGTTGGCCATGCTACGTTGTAATCTGCACGAATATGCTTGGAACACATCACATCGTAAGCGCCACCGTAGGCTTTTCGCATAATCACCGTCATCTTGGGGACCGTGGCTTCTGAATAGGCGTACAGAAGTTTGGCACCATGTCTAATGATTCCCCCCCATTCTTGATTGGCGCCCGGCAGGAACCCCGGGACATCGACCAGTGTCATTAGAGGGATTCCAAATGCATCACAGAATCTGACAAAGCGTGCGGCCTTGGTTGAAGCATCAATGTCCAAACAGCCGGCGAGAACTTTGGGTTGATTGGCCACGACACCAACTGTTGTGCCATCGAGACGACCAAATCCAACGACGATATTTCCTGCGTAGTCGGCTTGAACCTCCAAAAATGCTCCAGCGTCTAGAATGGTCGCAATCACGTCGTTGACATTGTACGGCTTGTTCCGGTCCTCAGGGATAATCAAATCCAGTTCTTGGCACAATCGTTCCGCTGAATCTCCAAGTGACTTGTTGGGCACACCTGAAAGGTTGTTAGATGGTAATAGGCCAATTAGATCGCGGGTGAGTTCAAGCGCCTCCTCATCGGAACCTGCAGTGAAGTGAGTGACGCCTGACTTACTTCCATGGGTGTTCGCACCCCCTAAATCTTCGAATGAAACCTCTTCGTTCGTGACCGTTTTGATTACTTCAGGTCCGGTGATGAACATATGTGCGGTCTGGTCAACCATGACAATGAAATCGGTAATTGCGGGGCTGTAAACGGCACCCCCTGCACAGGGACCCATGATGACACTGATCTGCGGAATCACACCACTAGCTCGAACATTGCGGAAGAATATTTCAGCATAAGACCCCAAACTGGCCACACCTTCTTGGATTCGAGCACCACCTGAATCGTTCAAACCAATGATTGGGGTGCCGGCCTTCATTGCCATATCCAGAATTTTACAAATCTTCAGGCCGTGCATCTCACCCAGACTGCCTCCATACACCGTGAAATCTTGAGCGAAACAGTGGACGGCCTTACCATCAATCAGTCCATGGCCGCAAACCACGCCATCTCCCGGAATGATGTTGCCTTCCATGCCGAAATCGGTACATCTGTGTTCAACTAGAGCATCGACTTCTTGGAATGTATCTACGTCAAGGAGTATCTCAAGTCGCTCTCGAGCAGTCATTTTGCCACGATTGTGCTGTGCATCGACGCGTTGGGAGCCACCTCCAGCCTCTGATTGAGCCTTGCGACGACGCAGTTCGTCCAGTCGCTCGTCTGCGGTTTTCATGGCCCTCAAACCCCTCGTTGTCACAGTCCGCCCTTGAAGATAGCCCCCTATGGGGGCTCTTTTGGCCATCCGTGGGGTTCAAGGTCACTCCACGGCTCGACCAATTATGGCAACCCCATTGCGAATCGTCATCGCTAAGCCCGGCCTTGACGGACATGATCGGGGTGCAAAGGTGGTTGCTCGAGCTCTCCGCGATGCTGGACACGAGGTGATTTACACCGGCCTCCGTCGAACCCCCGAGCAAATCGTGCGAATCGCGATGGACGAAGATGCACAGGTAGTCGGGCTTTCCTCCCTCTCTGGGGCGCACGGTTTCTTGTTCCCAAAAGTGTGTGAATTGTTGCGTGAAGCCGGTTTGCAAGATATTGTAGTATTTGGTGGCGGCATTATTCCAGAGCGAGATCGACCCCGATTGTACGAAGCAGGTGTGGCTGCAATATTTGGACCAGGAACTACATCAACAGAGATGGTTGATTTTCTTGAGGGATTGGAGGCCTGAGCATGGATAGGCGCGAACTCGCGCGTGCTTTGTCTTCAGCAGAGATGATTACGGCACCTGCACGGCCACGAGAACCTTGGCTTGTTCTAGGTGTAACTGGTTCACCTGGTGTAGGGAAATCATGTTTGGTCGATCGAATTGTATCGAATTGGTTGGACAGAGGTGAGAGAGTAGCAATTTTGGCCATTGACCCATCATCTCCCGTGACAGGAGGTGCCCTTCTGGGGGACCGAATGCGAATGGCCTCTGTCGATGCTGGTGACAACGTATTCTTCCGTTCTATAGCAACAAGAAACTTGCCAGGTGGACTCCCAGCCCGACTGAATAGCATGGTCGACCTTCTGGTTCACGAAGGCTGGTCTCGAATCATCATCGAAACCGTCGGTTCAGGGCAATCAGAGATTCGAATAGTTGCGGTTGCGGATCGTTTGCTTCTGGTCGAAGGCCCAGCAAGAGGGGATGTGATTCAAGCGGAAAAAGCGGGTGTCCTCGAATTGGCCGATCTCATCGTTGTCAACAAGAGTGACCTTGAAGGTTCAGACCGAGTTGCTGATGAAATCCGTATGTCGCTCAATTTATCTGAAAATGAACCAGCCCCTGTGATTCTTTGCTCAGCCGAAACCGGCGATGGTATTGAGTCACTAATTTCGACCCTAGATTCTCTTCCGGCAGCCAGAGGCCCCGCCATCGCTCGAGCCCGTGAACGGCTGTTGGCCGCTCATCAAGAATCTCTGCTCTTGCACCCCGGATTCGCCGATGTACTCAAGTCCTTGAGCCAAGGCGACATGTCCATTGAAGATGCACTTAACATTCTTCAGCGGGGTTAGAAATGTCAGAAATTGAATATGAAGTTGATCATGTCAAACACAGTGTAGGAGGTCGTTCGGGGCATATTTTCCGGCGCTTTTTCCACATGAGTATGGCAGGTATTCCATGGTTGTATTATGTTCACGGCGAGGCGCTTGCGAACATCGCTTCACTGACTCCAATCCAATTCGTCTCATTGTTTGGTGTAGTCGCCATCATCTTCGAAATATTTCGAATGAAATTCGGTATTCTCATCGTCGGCCAACGAGAATACGAAAAACACCAGACCAGCGCATTGGCTTGGGGTGCCGTCTCGATTGCTTTGACTATTATTGCCCTCTCTCCATGGGAAGGATCAGGCGACACCCACGCGGGGTGGTTGACCATCCCAATAATTCTCTCACTCACGTTCGGGGATCCAGCCATGGGCGAAGCAAGAAGAATGGGACTGGATGATCGCATGGTGTATGCAATCGGCACCATTATCTGCGGATTGATTTGGCTTGGATGTGGATATTTCTTGGGCACCCCTTACTGGATGGCTCTGCTCATGGGTCCATTGACAATGGCTGCTGAACTACCGAAATTGAAGTGGATTGATGATAATGCTACAATGCTTCTGATTCCAGTGGCAGCCGTACTCATGATTGTGCCGTTCCTGTGATTGCTCTCCTTCCTCACGCTACGTTTACAAAGCGAATTCTTGTGGCCCAACCATGTCCGAAGAGGCCGCACCTCTGACTGATGACGCACCCGCTCAAGGACTGTACATTTTTGCGTACCTATTTTCGATGCTTGCCTTGGGTGTTACGATGGTTCTCTACACGTAATTGCTGGAAATCATCTCAGCGCCTTGAAATGAATTGAACCCACCCCCTACATCATGTGCGGCATCTCAGGCCTGTTTGGTCCGGACGGAGATGATACCCGTATCGCTCATTCGATGGCATCATTGTTGGAACACAGAGGTCCCGATGGCACTCGCTCTTGGTCTACGCCGTGTCGCCACGGCGGCATTGGATTCGGCCATACGCGACTTTCAATTGTCGATATTATCGGTTCTGATCAACCGTTGTCTTCAGACAATGGTTGTGTGCTAATTGTCAATGGAGAAATCTACAACCACAAAGAGATTCGAGAAACATCCCCCAACTATCCTTGGCGAACAAAGGGTGACGGCGAGGCCATACTCGCAGCTTATGCATCTCGCGGTAATTCCGCCGATTGGCTGAATCGCATCGATGGAATCTGGGGATTTGCACTGTGGGACCCCAACATCGAGAGTCTCATCTTGTCACGAGATCCATTGGGCGTCAAACCATTGGTCCGAACGTTAACTCAGGAGGGCACACTCTTGTTTGCTTCTGAAACCAAGGCACTTCGTGCGCATCCTCATCATACTCCAGTTTTGGATGAAGAGGCACTGGTCGCCCGATTGGCCTTTGAATATCCGTTGGACGATACGACGTTGTTGAAAGATGTCCATCAGGTTCGACCTGGCACGGTTGAAGTTTGGATGTTGAACGAAAATGGTGCTCAACTTCAATCGGTGAAATCCTATTCTCAAGATGTCGTGGCCCCGTCGGGGCGTTGGGACATCAAGAAGGCCCCAGCTTTATTGGAATCGCTAACCAGTAGTTTAGCAGATCGACTGATGTCTGATGTTCCCCTTGGAATTGTCTTGAGTGGCGGTCTTGATTCTGCGATGGTTGCGGCGCTTGCCCATGAGGCTGCTGAACGTACAGGAAACCCCGTTCCTGCATGTTGGACGGTTGCTGAATCTGAAGACAACCCAGATTGGATGGCTGCTGTAGAGGTTTGCAAAGCACTTGATTTAGAACATCACCAACACATTCTGGCAGAAGATGCCTTTTCCATGGCGCTCCCTGACTTGGCTTGGTTCGGTGAAGATCTCGATTTCACGGTTTTGTTTTTCCAGCCGTTGTTCAAGCATATGTCTGAAGCGGTTACAGTCGGTCTCTGTGGCCAGGGTTCTGACGAACTTCATGCGGGATATTCCCGATATCAGAACTTGTCGAATCATCGAAATCTCATCCGTGCTCGCCTTGATAATTCCCAACATCCATTTGCCAATAAACTCCTCAATTCAACTATCGAACAGCCTGGTTGGACAGGTGCATCTCACCAACCTGATGTGGTATTTGCAGATTTGACCAATACACTCCAGTACGAATTAGACCACGGTCAGTTGACGAATTTTCAATTGCGCTTGGTCGATCGCCATTCGATGGCCCATGGACTTGAAGTGCGGGTTCCATTCTTGGGGTCTGCACACCGGAATACTGCTCATAGATTGCCTTTAGATTGGCGACTCAGCGATTCACGTGAGAAGATTGCTTTGCGAGCTGCGGCGAATCTAACCTCTCTTCCAAAATCGATTGTCAACCGACCCAAATTACCCGCAGGCCGCGCCACTTCGCCGACCATGATTGACAACCTTCTTGCAGAATTAGATGGACACGCAAGACAATATGCAAACGACATCCCCTCGATGTCAAAGATGTTTGATGGTCAACCCGAAATCAGCCTCGGACTTCGCCTCTTTCGGTCAATGCACATTACCGATGGCGGTCTTGGTCGACATGGAAAGGATTTGATGACCCTGCTGGAGGATGTGGACTGATGTCGTATCATGGCCCAGACATTCTCGCTGAACTAGAAGCGAAAATCATCGAAAAACAGGGTGATTTGGAGGCTTGGTTCGCCTCTAAACGTGCCGGACTAAACATGCCAATCTACGGCTCTGTAGACATCCGTGATGCTCATTGGAAGGTCGCAGTCGTCGATGCAAATCAATATCCAGCAGGATTCAACAATCTCAGAGAGGGAGATATCGGTGCTCATCTCCGTGCAGCCATCGGTGATTTACGGCACGTTCACATTTGGCCGGAATCACATACAAGAAATATCGCCTATCAAGAGAATATCGACGCCTTGTCGACACTTCTCGAAAACGAGGGTTATGCTGTTACCCATGGGATCCTTGAAATTAAACCCGGGGCACCTGTATCCCACCAAGGTGCCGTACCCGATATCATTCTCCTCAACAATGACCTCACCGATGGCCCCCTGCCAAATCTGGGTGTTCCTGTATTACCACCACCTGAGATGGGGTGGTATCAACGTCGTAAATCCGGCCATTTCAGTGCTGCACAACCATTTATGAACGAAGTTGCTGCATTATTGGAGATTGACCCATGGTTAATTTCTACTCACTGGTTCGTATCTGAAGACAAATGCCTTGAGAGGGAAACGTGTCTTACTCTATTGGCTGCAGAAGTAGATGAATTCATCTCAAACTTACAGATTAAATATGATCAGTATGGCATCGAAGGCAAACCAACGCTGTTCGTCAAGAACGATGCTGGAACCTACGGACTTGGAATATTGGAGATCACCTCCGGAGAGGAACTGTTGAATCTATCAAATCGAAAGATGAACAAATTGACATATGGTAAAGGTGGGGCTGACGCTGAAGATTTCCTCATTCAGGAAGGGGTTCCAAGCGCCCTTTCTTGGGATGATATGGTCGTAGAACCGGTCGCATATTGTGCCAATGGTCGAGTTGGTGGATGGTTCTACCGTGCCAATGCGAAAAAGGGGGAGATGACCAATTTGAACAGCCCATCCTCGGTCTTCCTCGACCCCAGTCAAATTGATGATATCGCGATCCAATCGAGACGGAATCACTGGCATATGCTGGTTGCCGAAATCGCCATGTTGGCCATGGCCGTTGAGGCCGAGTCATTCTCCTGAGTCTTCTTCTTCCAACTCAGGTGGAGCATCCATGCCCATGATTTCATAATTCGAAGGAAAGAGTGCGACCAGTACACCGGCAATACCAGTTACCAATGCCCACCAGAACATCTTGTAGGCAATCGCCATCTCCAACGCGATTGCAACCAGTAGTAAACCACCTAGGTTAGAAATCCATACCAATCGCTTGAAGGTCGCTAATCCCACTCCCTTCGTAGTCCCTGTAAGCGAATCTGGGCCAAATTCCGCTCCGAACCGAACCGGGTCCTCATCTGCCATGTGCATGCCTCCAGTTGTGGGTTATCAAGCGTTTTCAACGGTCAATCATGATGATTGCGTCAGTGGGACAAGCCAGAACACACAATCGACATCCTGTGCAAGGATCTCGAAGGATCTTGGCTTTGCGATTGACATCGATATCGAGAATTGGACTTGCCAGAGGTGTATCGTAGATTTCGATTGCATCATCATCACAGACCATGTTACATTGATCGCAACCGATACACAATTCTTCCTTCACAAAGGCGACAGTTCCAGGGCCACCTTTGACCTGCTCACGTACCTCTGTGCGCATCGAATTCAGGGCAAGGCGAATTCGCGCAGCCTCTCCGAGTCGGCGGGCCTCCAACTCCTTGAGTGAAGTCATAGCCTCCGGGGGGTGCCTCATCTTCTCAAGACTTCCCTATGCAAAGAAGCTCAACCAGAGTGGGTGTATGGAAAGAAGAACGGCTACAGCAAAGCCACAGAGCGTACCTTTGGCCATGTTTGGTCGGTCATATCCCATGGCGATCAGGATGAGAAAAAATCCGATTATGAAATCACAGACCATGCCAATCCATGCGGCCTTCCATGACAATCCTATGGCGACCGTTGCCGTAGCCAAAGGCCCGATACTGAATCCAGAGATCCAATCTCGGTCTATGGTGACCAATTTCCTCACGCCTGCTTTTTCGCCTCAACTTGTCTGGCGAGGAAGGACACCACATCGAGAATTTCGAAATCGTGTTTTGGGTCCCCTTCAAATTTCAGACATTCAAAGTGAGAGACACACTTTGGACAGGAGGTGAGCATGATGTCAGCTCCAGTGGCTCGCACTTCATCGAATCTCTGAACACGGAGGGCCCGACTGTCCTCGTTGCAGGACATCATGCTTGAGACGCCACAACAGAGGGCATCTTCCTTAGTGTGTTCCATTTCGACCAAATCTACTCCATCGATAGCAGTAACCAAGTCACGTGGCCCCTCGTAAATCTCCATCTGACGGCCGAGTCGACAGGGGTCGTGGTAGGTCACAGTCACCTCTTCTTCGGACTTCAGATCCATGTCAAATCCATTCTCGATGAGGAACTCAGTGGTATGCATGACCTTGATTCCCTCAAGTTCGTAATCCTTGGCGAAGGTTCGGAAACACTCTGCACAACTAGATACCAAGGTATCGATTCCACTGTCGATGATTTTCTTCTGATTGTAGGCCTTCAATTTCTCAAAGACCTCGTCCATGCCCTGCCACTTTTGGTCATGGCCACAGCACTTTAGGAAATCACGGCCTAGATAGGAGACTTCCATTTCCATTTCATCGAATAGTGTGAACGCAGATGTGGTTGCATCTCCAAGATTCATTTCGCCCTCATTGACGTGGCTGAAAATCATCTCTTGGTCTAGATAATCGACACAGCCCGGATAATATCCGATGCTGGAATCAATGGGGTAATCTTCTATTGAGATGAAATCTGCATCCCGCTCTTCCTCAGCTTCTGCAGCGAGAACGGCCTGTAAGACAGTGTGTGGGATGTTGGATGCTGGTGGGCCACCTACGGTGAGCGCTCGCCGCATGTCTACATAGGAATCGTAGTCAACCAATTGCGGGCAGGCATTGGTACAGGCAGAACAGGTTAGGCAGGAGTACATCGGTACTCCATCATCCTCATTATTCCATGTGTTGTAAATGATGTTTAATTTGTCACCGGCATTGAATAGACGAACTGGACAGGCATCATCACAGAGATCGCATCCGTAGCATTTGTTCATCTCGTACTCATAGCCACGAGCCATATTACGCATGAGCATGAATACAATTGCACCGACACCGAAGCAAGGAATGAACAGGGAATAGATGAGTTTCGCATCCAGACTCTTGGGATTTTTCTCAAAGGTCGGATTTTCTACCATGTACTCTGAGAGACCGGCAATAGTCAGTTCGATGTCTGCACGTGTGAGATTCTGCGGGTCATTGCGATTCAATGCCTGTCCGTTTTCCCCCATCAACAAAGGCTGATAGGCGACCACATTGACACCGGCAAAGACAGTGTAAGACGAGTTCACGCCCGTCCACAGCGTCGAGAAACTCACCGTGTAATCTCCAGATTCAAGTTTCAACATGCTGTTCTGGCAGATCCCTTCACTGATTAGTGCGCCAGATGAATCAGTGACAGACAACACACCTTCTCCTGCACCGATGCCCCATTCACTGGAACGTTCGGAACAAGCGAAGTCAACATACACGGAGTCTTGGCCAAAGTCTTCGATTTCCATATCCCATGTACTTGAAATGGGAATCTCTCCGGTTTCATCATTTCCAGTTTCTGCCCATTCTTGAGAAATGCCATTTCGACCCAGCGCTGTATCGGTGTGGTGATTCACACCACTGAAATCAATTAGGTCCATTTGAGTGGGTTGGAAAATCCCCCAATCCATGAAATAACTCGCTGCGACCATACAGAAATCCGAACGGCTATACGCATCTACACCCTCAAACTTTGAATCCTGCCACACTTCGTTTGCTATACTCTCTTCGTAGGTAAGGCAATCATCTTCGATGACAGCCCAATGGTGACCTTCGTTGATGTCAACAAGTGTGTCTACAGGCTGACCCCGGAGTTCTTCCAGCGTTTCGACTTCATCCATGGCCCCCAGTCCACCTTGGTCCCAGAACCCGTTGTCATACACAGGCCAGGTGACAGTGCAGAGTAGAACGGTCACAATCAATGCCCCAAAAGAGACCTGCTTGCCTAGTTGAGGTGTGGTTCTGGCGCCAATTGATTTGACCAAGAACCAACGAATCCCCATATACAAGACAATCCATAAGAAAATCCCAGTGAGAATCCACGGAATCGCGTTGAAGAGAACAGCTACCCAGGGTTCACGGGTCCCACAATTCAATCCTGCATGTGAATTCAATTGACAGAAATCCGCACGATTTTTCGCATACAACTCGAGGAAGATATTGATGGAGAACACGCTGATAAACCAGACGTGTGCGAGGTAGATTGCCCCTCCAGTTGCGAACCACGGATCTTCGACACCTCGCTTTGACCGACCACCCAAGAATGGTGGGAGCGTGAGAATCATCACCGGCAGTCCAGTAATGGCTGCACCCCACCATGCTGCATTCCAAGCAATCACTGGTTGACCGAAGAATTCGCCAATAGGCCCAGCAGGGATGTCAAATTGAGGGAGATATTCACCCCAGCGCAAGTAACCGTAACTGAACAGAACATACCAGTCTGGGAAAACGAATCCAGCTTGAGCGTAGGGGTCGGCTGCACTGTGTAGGGGCGGTGGTATTAGCCATGAATAGAAAAGGAGGACAGCCATCATGGCGGCGAGAATAATCCCATCTCGTAATACTTCGTGGGGCCAGAAGGCGTGTCCGACAAATACCCGTCTGCGATCCTGATCCGCAGATTGCAAACTTTCCTTCTCTCGAACGTAGGTATCGGCAATCCGTCCAAGATTTTCAATCAGTCCCATTCTTCTCCCCTCCAATCAATGCGGCTCCGCAATGCCCTGTACCCAGACAATGAACAAGTGAATGATGATGAGTGCCGTGACAATTACAGGCAAGATGAACACATGCAGGAAGTACATCCTCGTCACAGTCTGATAGGAAAGGCTGGTTCCACCGAACATGGCGCTCGCAACCCATTTTCCAATCAACGGCGTACTGTTGGCCATGTTGATGCCAATGGTTGCCGCTCCGAATGCCAGACTATCCCATGGCAGAAGATATCCTGAATAACCGAAGAAGATGGTAAAGAACATGAGTCCAACACCAATGAGCCAATTCAGTTCTCGTGGGTTACGATAAGCACCTGTGAAGTAAACACGACACATGTGTAAGAAGACCGCTGCGACCATGAAGTGAGTAGCCCAATGGTGAAGTGAGCGGATGATGTATCCAAAGGGCAACTGTGTCATGATGAATTCCATGCTTGAGTAAGCTGGCGTCGGATCACCCTCTCCTCCGGGCACGTAGTAAATGCCGAGAATTGTGCCTGTAATCACAAGGATGATGAATGCAAGGAAGGAAATTCCACCGAGGCAATACAATGGATACCAATACCAGATAATTCGTAATTTGTACTTCTCAGCATGTGTCAGTGGCATCTGGCGATGCATGCTATGGTATGCATCTCGCGACATCGCCCAATAATCTTGAACTCGGAAGCGCGAATCCAACCAAGAGAACACCCATAGGAATGATTTCTCGACCAATCCGAGTTTTCCGGATGATTCTACCGCCCGCAGAATTTCCTTGCGTGGCATCTCTTCGTTCTCCTTTCGAAGTGTGAATGCGACGATGACGGTAATCACAGCGATGAAGAGACCCAATAACCAAACTTGTAGCATCATTTCCACCTCAATCGCAGAATGTGTACCATTCCTGGTATGTGTCTAGGCCCTCAATAACATCATCTGTGACAACAAAGGGGATGAGTGGTAGGCCGACGGGAGCAGGACCGCCGGTTCGTTTGACACCGAAATACTCGAAGGTCGAACCATCATTTCTATTACGATTGGAGTTCTTCTCAAGCATTGTCGGGTCATAGCGTGAAGAATGACAAATACAGAACAGTTTGTTGCCACCCGCATCTACCCCTCCGGGCAACCATGTATCTGATGTGAAGTCATTGGCGACCAATTGCCACCCGGGGATGCAGCACAGGTGTGGGCAACGGCTGAAAAGAAGGAGAATGTTATCGTGAGGTTGCAACGCATCATCCGGACTCCCATCTTCCAGTGTCACATCAAAAATTTCACGGCCGTGACCGACAAAGGCACCGGCTGAGTCATAGCCTCCTCCATACTGAATTCGAGGCACACCCTCTGAAGGGGGTTTGGATTGATTTTCTTCATGTGGAATATAGATGATATTGATTGGCAAGCCACTCCAAACACCTTGCGCACCAGCCATGCCAGTGTCTGAGGTCGCCGCTTGTGCAACCAAGTCCGATTTCTTCATTATTTCTAAGTGAAGGTTTCCATACCAGACCGTATCCTCTTGTCCCTTGGGTACCCAATACTTGACCCCTGTATCTCCTTCACTTGTTGTGGCTTGTCCCATGAGGAATGAAGCGAATCCAACAGCGCCCAAACTCACCATCGCGATGACACCACCTGCAGCGTTGAATGTGTATTTCATGAATCGGCGACGATCCAGTGTCGTGACTTCAAGACCAGAAGGCACCTCATCTACCACTCCGGGGGCGGGTCTGAGTCGAAATTGTCTGGCCATAATCACACCTCATATTTGACCCAACTTTCGGGGTCCTTCGGTCCGATAGACTTGTTCCGTCGATGCTTGACGATGACCGTATCTGGCATGACCCACTTGAGATAGACTATGCCCATGATGATGAGTGTGGTAAACATCATGGCCATGAAGAAAGACAGTAATTGTTGATCCCAATGGTTGAACAGACCGTAAGTCAAACCGCCCGACCAGTAAATCGTCCAAAACAGACCCCAAACAAAGACGATTGTAACCAACCATGAAGAAGCACTTGGAGAGATGCTTGAGCGCACAATGGTTCCGGCTTCAGGGGCATTGAATACCCCATGATCAACCGCTGTCACATACTCCTCTTCGGTCAGATTAACCCCATCGAGGGCAGTCCTCGCATCCTCGAGGCTAACCTCTCCTAATTTGACCTGCTTGAGCAGGCGCATGACAACATCATCGCTCAAAGTTGATCACCTCGACGCAGGTGCTTCATACGGAGTCGGACCAGATTCGATCTTCCTTCGTAATGTCGGCTGAACCCATATCTCAGGAAGAAGCCACAGAATAGGATGACGGCGACGACAGCGCCAAAGCCGAGAAGGCCAAGCCAATGCGCTCGGAATGGGGCGCCCATGTGATGCAAATCGACATGACCCCCTTCAGCTGCGGGTGGAGCTACATCACCATTGCCAGCAAAGATTGTGCGGGTGCTGCCGGAATCCATTCCTTCGCCCAGTGAGAACGAGAGTCGGTTCCAGGAATCACCAGTAGGACTCCCATCGCCATTGACGCTATTCCCTGCCAACCAGAATGTCACATCTCCACTTCCAGTTACAGGAGCGGTCCATGTAATCATCCAAGCACGATCTGTGGGGTTGTTCCCCGCTTCGGTGTGGGTGAGGGTTGTACCGTCATCTCCATTTTGCACCATTTCCTCATATCCACTTCCAGCCGACAATGAACCATCAGAGACTCGCAATGAAAATCCGGCGGAAGCGGTGCCTCCGATTTCAGGGCCACCTATGATTTCGATTTTGACCGCATATACTTGACCAGCCTCAAAATTATATGGAACATCTGCAATCATGACGGTCACAGAATCATCGGGGGCAATCGCATTGCCTGAATGGCAAGTGCATCCTGTCTTGGCGACATCGGTTCCACCTTCGGCTTCATCACCTGTAATCCCGACTGGACGTGCTTGGGTTGAACCAGCAATCAGCAACACGACGAGCAGTCCGACGAGGATGTGTCGGACACGGTGTGCTGGTGTTGACATAGTATTGACTCACCTATGGTGAGCGGTCGAATTGAATACCCTCCATAAACGTTCCCCGCTCGGCACAAGCAAAACACCACGCAGTGCAGCGAATTTCGCGCGCCCGCGACGCGAGCATTCAGGCGCAGTTGTGAATAGCCTCAGGCACCTCCCATGGCCGATGACCGAGCGAACATGGGAGAATACATACGAACTCACCGATGATCAATTAGAGCAACTTGAAGAGGCCGAGTCTCTAATGGAAGGCATGGATTTATCGGGCGCCGAGCGTGTTCTACTAGCCATGCTGGAAGATGCACCCGACTGCATCCCTGTCCTCTCCAATCTGGGTCATTTATACGGCAAACATCTTTCTGAATTTGAGAACGCTGTTGAGTACTATGATCGTGTGTTAGAAATCGAACCAGATAATGCTTGGGCCCGTGATGCCCGACGGCGGTATTTGCGTTACATTGGGCGTGATTGATTCGCACAATCCTCATGACCCCCCGCGTTCAAGCAGTTCCATGGAGGAGGGCGAACTGCTCATTGCCGGCATCGGCAGTTTGGGTTGTGCATGGGCCAAAGCGGCTCAGGCCCGCGTCACCAATTGGGTTGATCTGACTCTGGTTGATGCCGATGATTCATCTATGGTCGGCGTTCGTCATGCGAATTGTTTGTTGCTGGGTGATACACCCTCTGAAGTAGGGTGTGCAGGAATGCCTCAATTGGCCGAAGCACGAATGCGTTCATTGCAACCCATCGCCTCTCATTTCCTTGAAAAAGCGGAACTGGTCCTTCTTCTGACGGGCTTAGGTGGTGGGTCCGGTTCAGGTGCTTCTGTTGAATTCGCACGACAGGCGGCTCAAGCGGGTTGCTTGGTGATATCCGTCGCCGCAATGCCATTTGAAGCCCAATCGGAGCGACAGAAAATCGCTGAAGATGCTCTACCTCGATTGTCGAAAGTCAGCCATGTTTGCGTTGAACTCAGCCTTGATCGAATGGCATGGCAGGCACGAGAGAGGGGTGTGGATTGGCAACAGGGCTCTGCTTGGGTCGAGGAACTCGCTGAAGGGTTGATGCGCACACTCGCTAATGTTGGTCTCATCAATCTCGATTTGATGGATCTACGCGCCATCGTTTCAAAATCCGGAGGTTCGACTCTTCTCGTTGCAGAGGGTCACTGTGATGAGGCACAGGAACTCTATCTGAGGGCACGATCATCCCCTCTTGCGGCCATGTCAGTTGGCGGTGCGACGGGTTGCCTTCTGCAGGTTGAGGGGGGCCCTCACATGACGTTGAAACAAGTTGAAGCGGTAGCGGATGCCTTCACAGACGGCCTTTCAATCGATGCCCAGGTCATCCTAGGTGCTCGTGTCTCCCCTGACCTTGAAGAACGAATGCGCGTCGTTGCTGTGGTCAGCGGTCTGCCGCGTGGTGCATCGGATGGATTGGTCTAATCCAAATCGACCAGTTCAATTTCATCATCTTCTGTGACCGGTGAAGGGATATCCAATTCCTCTACTTTGACGGGTGGTGTTGTCTCCTCCACAACCTCCTCTTCCTGTTCTTCAGTTTCGCCTTCACCCTCTTCATTTTCTTGTTCATCTCTGGCAGAATCTAACCAACGTGAAAGTTGCCCAATTCTCCAAGCATGAATCCACATCATGGTTCCCGCTGTGATGAGGTGGCCAATGCCGATGGTTGCTGACATCCCAATGACTCCTATTCCTTCGCCATCACCAAGTTTGGAACCTAGAACTGCAATCATCGCTATTGAACCGGAATATGCCATGCCGAATGACAACCCCCAGAAAATGGCATTCTGTTTGGTGAATAGTTTGAATCCGCGGCTATGTGTATTTTTGGCTAGACTCCATATTGCCGCAATCACAGTCATGACCATCAATACAAATTCTTCAACAATCAGGAGAACGCCCCAACCATCGTCCGTGAATCTACGTAGAGCACTGAGCAAATGCCATGTGACGAACAATTGCATGAACAAGCCCCAGGCAAATCCGAAAGAGGCGGTGTCTTTTCGCTCGGAATCAATGACTCGACGTTCTGTTGTGTACCAGAATAGAATGGCTTGAATAGCGACAGCAGCAATGGCGAATGTGATTGGGCCCAATTTTTCAAAGAAGCTCATTTCTTCGGTATTTTGCGCCCCTGAAACGAGAGCCCAGTATGTGATCGCAGCAAAGATTCCGATGATGGCCATATGGGCAGTTGTCGATGTCACACGTCTTGAGGTCCGATGAATCGAAGCGATTCGAACTGCACGACCCTCGACAAAAATTTGCAGACTGGTTGCCAGCGCACGGCCTTGAGCCAGTGACCAAACGACAAACAAACCACCCAAGGCCATTGCCCAGTAGTTGATTTGTTCACTGCCTGATTCAGAGCTCAAGAACCCAGCGATGACTAGGAATGGAATCAGTCCCAATAGAATAGGGGAGATCCATGAGGTAAAGACTCGGATGAAGAATAGCATCAACTTCTCTCCGAATGGCGTGTCCTTGGGGATTGGTTGGAAGTGGCTGAATCGATGGATGGCATCCATTTCCTGCATCCAAGCCGTGAGGCCGTAGCCTATCGAGAGGCTGACATATCCGGCGATTCCGATGGCAAACAATGAATCGGAATCGGATGCTGAAAGGAGATAGAGAATCGTGCCGGCTAGGCCGAGCAATATCACGTGAGGCAGCGTAGATGGGCTGACCAGATTACGAACAACATCCGTGATTGTTGGTGCTTCAATGACACCATCAGACTCTTCCATCAAGCGCTGCGAGTGTGCGAGGCCTGTTAAGTCCGACGACTGTCGGAGTGCCATGGCGAAGCGTTTGACTAAGGCTCTTCGTGACAAACGTCGCTGGGTCGGTCTGAACGTTTCAAACTGTGAAAATCGCGAGGAACTCGAATCAAAGATTTCAGAAATCGCTCCAGTCGGAGATTGGAAATTATACGATTTTTCCAATAGTTCGGCGATTCTCAGAATTCTACTTAAAGATGAGAAAGAGTGGAGGAAAATACTCGATCAACCCGATTCGGCCATTCACTCAGTCACCATGTCTGGAAAAATTCGATTGGTACGAGAAAGACTGAAATCAAAGCCAATATAGATGTCTATAGAATTATTCAAAGTCAATATAGGGACATTCTCTTCAGCCAAATTGATGTGCCTAGCCGGTTTGGGTAAGGTATGGCTGGAGGAGGGGATACACCTAGTGTCCCCGTTTGGGACATGGCGGTATTGGCTGGTGCCGTCCTCGTCATTTCAACAATTGTCATTGTCACATGGACACAACCCGTGACCTACGAATTGGGCGGGGCCCAACAAGAAGTACTCTCTATTCACACAGGTCTTTCCGATGCATCTCTTTCTTTCGAAGCAGCTTGTTTGGGAGATCCTTGCGAACCCCTGTCTGCCTGGATTGTTCCGCACGACGGAAAAGAGAGTTGGGATGGAAGTTTGGACGGCGCCCAAGAGATTAGCCTCTTGAATTCCAATGAGACCGAATCATCTCGTAGTTTGAATGAACCACTTTCATCCGGTGAATATCGAATCATCCTCGATGGTGAAGGGGAGTACACATTCGAGGTCACCATTAATCGAACATTTCCACATGAGTATATCCCTGCCATAATCGGTGCACTTCTCGTGGTTTGGGGTGTCTGGAGAAAGCAGCAAGAACAGATGGATTAAATCCATGTCCATTGGATTTCACCGGTTGTTCTTACGACACCTTCATGGGTCAGGAGGCCACCCGAATCGTCGAGACCATATGATAGTGGAACTCCCTCGGATAATGACATCCTCATGGATGTGAAAATAGAACTCAAGACACACTCCGCATCGTAATCATCAATCATAGCATGGACTTCCAGCAGTGAGGCAACCGATGCGTGGATGACTGGAATCAAGTCTTCGATGGATTCTGAAAACAATTCATTCCAACCAATTGATTCGTCTAGTTCAGGTATGGGTGTCTTGTTCAATCCAATGCCCAATACAATCTGCACATCATCCCCTTGGGTTCTGCCTTCAACAAGGATTCCACACAATTTCCCTATTTTTGCCGATGTTCTCAACCATACATCATTGGGCCACTTTACACGAACTCCATTATTTTCTAGGGCCGATCCATGAATCCAAGAGTGGCTTGGAAGCCCGAGATTCATAAAGGCTGAAAGTGTGTCTAATATGGCTACTGTGGATGCCAATTGTATATTCTCTGCCCCTCTTTCTATAGATTTATTGGACAACAACCAACTGCCCATGAAACCACCAGGTGAATTGCACCATTCACGTCCCGCGTATCCGCGCCCCGAAACTTGTTTTTCTGTACTCACCAGGGTCCCCTGGGTTGCATTGTCAAGATTCAAGACCTGATCATTGGTTGATTGACACGATTCTAAACGAATCATTTGTGAATTTTCGAATGGACGCCAACATGCGACTACTGTGAGGCGTTCATCCCCTAGACTTGTGTTCGATACATTTCGGGTGGCCCAGCCCGCCTTTCGCCAACTACGGCTCAGTTCATGACCGATTTGATTTGAACTGTGCAACATCAGAACGATCCCACCTGAATTCAGTAGTTTTGAATTCTCAGTTATGGCATCTAGCAATTGTTTGGATTCATCGTGGCCGATCAGGGACGAATCCTCCATTGGACCGAGACTTTGTCCGGAATCTGGTTCTAGGTACGGTAGATTCCATGCGATTACATCCACGCCTTGCTGTGGTTCCCAGTTACCAATGTCCCCTGGTCCGCCTTCTCGCACCTCGGGTCCCCATTCAATGCCAAGTTTCGACGCATTCCCTCTTGTGGCTGCAATGGCTAAGGGATTTACATCACAAGCACTCACTTTCCAGCCTCGCAATGAGGCAGCGATGGATATAGCACCACACCCGCAGCCAATTTCAAGTAGACTTTTGCCCTTTGTTCCTCTTAGCTCGGCGAGGGTTTGATCGAGTAGCCGAGTATCTTCTCTGGGAGGATACACAGTCGGGGGTATGTCAAGTTCAATTTCATTCAGGCCGTAGGCCTGCCATTTGACAATGGTCCCGATACGCCCCGTTAATTCGATCTCCCTTTCAATGGACAACTGCGTCACACATCCTCGTAATTATCCCCGCATTAGGCGTCTATTTGATGAATATTCGCCAAACCTTTATGTGAAAATTTCTCTACGGGGGATATGTCGGTTCCCCCCCCGGAGCCACGAAATCGGGTCCAGCCACGGGCGTGGCCTGAGGCGTAAGGCTTTTGAACACCCCGTCGGTCGGCGGAAGGCCCAGAGACAGCCATGGGCCTGTAGCTTAGCCAGGTAGAGCGTCCGGCTTTTAACCGGATGGCCAAGGGTTCGAATCCCTTCAGGCCCGCTCTATTTCTGGTTAGATGCGGGTTTTTTGGCCCAAACGGGTAACGGGGGGTCGTGTAATGGTCGTAAAGAGTTCAACGAAGAAACGTCTGGTTGAATTGGGTGTTCCTGAGGAGCACGCCCACAAACTTGCAGACGATGCAAATATGGATGCCATCAAGCAAATGAGTGTCGAACAGGTTGCAAAGAAAATCGGCATTGATTCAGATAGCCCAGAAATTGAGAAAGTCATGGGTATTATCCGGGAACAAGGAACCCGAAAACGAACCCGATCACGACGTATCACTATTTCACAAAAGGCACTTGACGACGACGATATCCCTCTAGGTAGCGATCGTTTCAATGTTCTCAATCATCATCTAGTTCCGCACCACGAACTCTTGCCCGAAGACGAAGAGTCGACCGCCCTTTCTCCATGGAAGCTTGAAGTCCCCGATATCTCCGGGGAGGGTACACGATTGGCAAAGGAACTTCTCCCGAAGATTCTGATTACTGACCCTGTCGTTCAAGTTCTCAAAGAAACGGCTGAGATAGAAGATGCTGAACTGCCTGCGGGCTGGCTCACGAACCGAGTTGTTCGGGTACAGCGCTACAGTATTTCAGCTGGAACGACGACCGCATATCGATTGATTGTGGAGGAAAACTGAGGAGCTGATATCATGAAGGAAATTATTGAGAGTTACTTCCGAGAGCGGAGTTTGGTCAACCACCAACTTGCATCATACAACGATTGTATCCCTACAGTGGATTCACAGAACAGCCGTTTTGAACGTATCGTCCGAAACATTCGCATCGGCACAGATGAACTGATTGAAGACGATGAGGGCGGCATTATCAAACTCGACGTTCTGGATCATGAAATCCAAGTTCGCATGAAGAACATGCAACTTGGACCACCCACCATTAAAGAGGCCAATGGCGCAGAACACCCATCCACTCCACTCGAATGCCGTCTGCGCAAACTCACCTATATGTCGCCGGTATATCTTGATTTCACGATTCATCGTGACGATTTGCCTCAACCCATCGTAGAAGAGAAGGTTCAGGTTGGTAGCGTGCCAATCATGGTTCGCAGCCGACGCTGCAATCTTAATCCCGCTCACATTGATTCGAATCGAAACCTGTCCCCTGAAAAGAGTGAAGAGGATAAGGAACACTATCACACTCTATTGCAAGGCAAGGGCGAAGATCCCTATGACCCAGGTGGTTATTTCATCATCAACGGAACCGAACGCGCCCTAATTTCCATGGAAGATTTGGCCCCTAATCGAGTCACTGTGGAAATGAACAAGCGTTATGCTCGTAAAACTGAGGTTGCCAAGATTTTCTCACAGAAGGATGGTGTCCGTAAGCCATTGACCGTGGAGAAGCGAAAAGATGGCATGCTGATGGTGAAAATCAGCAGTGCCGGCACAACCCCAATTCCCGTTGTTCTTCTCATGCGCTCTCTAGGTATAGACAATGACCAGGAGATTTTCCAAGCAATTGCCGGACCAACTGAAACGTTCAAATTCATCGTTGCCAATCTGAATGAGGTTAAGGACAACGAAGAGTACAATGTCGAAAATCAAGAGGAAGCCATGCAGTGGCTTGAGAAGAAATTTGCTGCAGGTCAACAGAAGGAATATCGTGAGCAGCGAATCCAGAATCTCCTAGACAAGGAATTGCTCCCTCACCTTGAAACCCCTCTCTCGGATAATGATAAAGAGCGCATCGGCCCAGATCTTGAAGCTCAAGCCGAGGAGAAAAAAACTCGCAATCGAAAGAAGAAGGCAATCTTCCTCGGTCGTATCGTACGACAGGTCCTCGAGATGGCCATTAAAAACAAGGAACCTAATGACAAAGACCACTATGCCAACAAGCGTGTGCGTCTTGCAGGTGACCTCATTGAAGACCTGTTCCGCGTATCTTTGCAGCAACTGGCACGCGACCTGAAGTATCAGCTCGAGCGCCACCACAATCGAAAGCGAGACCTGAAGATCACCTCGTGTCTGCGCCCTGATGTTTTGACCTCCAAGGTCATGC
This sequence comes from Candidatus Poseidoniales archaeon, assembly GCA_028821675.1. Taxonomy (GTDB): domain Archaea; phylum Thermoplasmatota; class Poseidoniia; order Poseidoniales; family Thalassarchaeaceae; genus MGIIb-P. The sequence goes on along the minus strand of JAPKFG010000011.1, from coordinate 234 downwards.
ATGCTCTGGCCACTGGAAACTGGGTTGGCGGCCGAAGTGGTGTCAGTCAATTGCTCGATCGTACAACATTCCTGTCCGCTCTTTCACACATGCGTCGAGTGACAAGTCCTCTTGTTCGCAGTCAACCTCACTTCGAGGCACGTGACCTGCACCCCACACAATGGGGTCGTCTGTGTCCAAACGAAACTCCTGAAGGACAGAATTGTGGTCTGGTGAAGAACGCGGCACAGATGA
>JAPKFG010000076.1 GCA_028821675.1 Candidatus Poseidoniales archaeon | reverse complement strand
GCACCCGGTGATGAACAGGTCGTGACACTACAGGCGAATTTCGTCAATGGTACGACTTACATCATTGAAAGTGAATTGTCCAGTACATCTGGATTCACAAACGGTGATGACACCAACGACGACAGCCGTTGGCGAACCACTGTGAAGAATCTGTTCGATCCTTCTGTGCAAGAGATTACTTCTTTTGAGAAGAATGCACTCTATGCTTCGGGTAACATGCCGATTGATGTTCTGGTCAAGAACGTCGGCAACACGGTCGTTGACTTCGACACCGTAGCCACGGTATATTCGGCTAACCCTACCATTCTCCTCGTTGAGGACTTCGAAGGCGGTGCCTCCGGATACGCATTCGGAGATGATGGTGACAACTTTGGTATCGTCATTGATGACACCGATTCCAGCATTAACAACGCCATCGTACCTGGCAACCGACCAGTGTTTGGCTCAAGCGCATATTGGTTTGGTCATCCAGACGATGGTTACGGCGATGATTGGGATGAAACCATGACATTGCAAACCATCGATCTACGTCAGAACACAGCTGACTTCGTTTACCTGAACTTCGATTACTTTGCCGAAACTGATTACCTAACCGATTCGGAAGGTGACATTCTTGCCGTACAGGAGTATGGTATCCTTGAGGTTGAATGGCGCAAGGGTAACAACGTGTACAATGGAACAATCATCGGCAACTGGAACGACTACAATGAGAACGGCGTACAATACAATGACACGTGTGAGGACATCGATGACGACGGTAACTATGACGAGACCGAATATATTGGTGATCTCGGCTGGAACGTCTTCTTCGACTCTGAAGGCATTTCTAAGGGCGTGACCCTAGATTTGACCCACATCTTCCTACGCAACACCACCTCTCTGGACAGTCGCGACTGGGACTACAACTGCACCGATTTGTCGGGCACTGAAGTTACTGTATCCTATCGCTTCCAATCCAATGGGGATGGTGTGAACGGAAACAGCGGTTTGGCTGGATTTGCCATTGACAATATCACGGTCAAGGAGTATGTCTTCACGTACGTAACAGAATACTCTACAGCGGTGACCGGCCTTGATTCCCAAGAGGATCAAGAGGTCAACGTGGGTACTCACGATTTCTCACAAGGAATCTACCGTATTGACGCAATGACCCATTATGACAATCAGACACAGGGTACTTCTTGGTACAATCACAAGGAAGTCAACTTGGCGAACAACGTCAGCCGCTTGATTTTCCAAGTTGCGAGCGTCGATGTGCAATTGCTGCGCCCCGATGTACTCGATTGTGTTGAGGACAACACCTACGCGTGTGCATATCCAATCGACCAAGTTGAGGAGCACGCATTTACGATGGAACTCGTGAATGGTGTCCTTGAGGGTGATTACAACATCAAACTGATGGTAACGGATTTGGACTCAGGCTCGATTATCTACGATGAATCCAGTGCTGAGAGTCCAATGACTCTGTCTCCACATCAGCGATCACAAGCATCGTGGGCTGCTGTCGCTCCAGCCAGTGGTTGGACAGATGGTGGCAACTACAACTTCAGCTTCTACGCTGAACTTGCTTCAGATGGTTCGAATTCAGGCAACGCCTGGGATTTCTCCATCACGATGTCTGACAGCGTTGATGTTGCGATTCTATCGAATCCAACCGATCAGAACCGCCTATCTCGCGTTAAGGAAGACCTAGATGCGATGGGCATGACTTACACACAGTTCTATGTCGATGATTGGGACCGATATGTCACAAGCACTTGGATGAATCATTACAACAAGATTCTGCTGCCTTGGCAGACCACAATCAATGTGGAGGCCGGCAATTACTACACCGAGTTGAACGCTGAGGGTGGTAGTGATGGTTTGAGTCCAATGGCGGTCATCAAGAACCGCATGCAAGCAGGCGCGACTCTCGAAATACACTTGGGCCCATACAGCAACATCTTCCAAGATCCATTGAGCAACTTGCCTTACGACATCAATGTCGCAAACCGCAATGCGGAAGGCAACTACGTCACCCATTCCGATACGTCGGTGATGGATTGGCATCACCCACTGCTCGAAGATGTGAACCCCGTAGCCTTCATTTCATTCAATGGTGGACACCACGTGGCTGAATCGACACTGATTACTACCCAGACGGGCACACTCAACATTCCACAGGTATGTGGCGGCACTATCGCTGCACCGATTGGAACGTTCCACAGTCTAATCAATGATGCATCCGATTCGACCGCATCTATTCTGGCAACCTGTTCTATTGGACAGGGTGGAATGATAATCACCACGATGGACGTTGAGAACCCCAGTGTATCTGATGAACACGGGACGATTGGCAAGCCTCTACTCTCCAATCTATTGGCACACCAAGTGACACCTTACCCGTTGGACTTCGGACCAGCAAGTGATGGATTTGACTTGGTCATCAATGACGAGATTATGGCTTGGAATAGCCTTCAGGGCAAATACGACACACTCTACATGAAGAGTGATGCAGAACTTGAGTTCTCATTCACTTCTGATTTGACGGGACTTGACGCAGATTGGGAACTTCGCCCCGCTGCGGGCACAACCGCAACCAATTGGGATGGAAACCCACTCCAAGATGGAGAGAGTGATCACCGTGGGGATGACATGCACACAGCTCAGTTTTGTGTACTAGATGCACAGAGTTCGACACTCTGCAAGCAGGAAGCAGAGTGGCAGGTCACACTCTATCTGCACGATGCAGATGGACACACGCGAATTGCCAACATCATGTTGGAAACCAACGATGCTCTGGCTGACGAGTTTAGCCCTATGCCTTCGTTCTCAATTATCGATCGCCTCGAGTATCGCGGCCAGATTGACGTACACGAAGATTCACCAAAGGTTTCCTCGGATGGGTCAGAGTGGGACATCAACCTGATTCGCCTTGGCCCAACCGGTGACTTGACTGTGCACTTTGATGCATCCAACTCGTCTGATGGAGATGCAACAGATGGCACCAACGGCATCAAGACCTACATTTGGAAGGTCTTCTTGGACAATCCATACGATCAGCCTGGTACCGCCCCTCAGGGAGGTAAGACGACTGAAGTCTCCAGCATGGTAAGCCATTCATTCACCCACCGATTCCAGAATATCACTGTGGATCCAACCACTCAATTCCAAGGTTCACTGATTCGCGTTGAGTTGACTGTGATTGATCAAGCGGACAAGCCAAGCCTACAGAGTGACAAGTACAAGATGTACTTCGTCGTTGTCGGTGAAGGCTATGGCGATGATGAACCGGTGGTTGATTTCACCAGTCCAGCGCCTGGAAGTTCGCAGACCGACGATACACTGTATGTCAATGGAAGCATCACCTCTGGTTCAGAGAACGGCGATGTCATGATTGAAGTCGCACTGCAAGAGGACACCCTCGATCTGCTGCCTTCACAGAAGTTCCCGAAGAAGACCGCTGGTGAATACGACAGTACGGTCCAACTCGCGGATGGCGCAGAATTCAGTTTGACGCTGGATATCGCTGATTTGTACAATGAGAACGGCTCGACTCAGACCATCTGGATTAAGATTACAGAAGGTGATGGTTCACGCTGGACAATTTACAAGACGATTGATGTCAACCTAGTACCAAGAGAATCTGATGTCGGTGTCGATTGTGAAGCAAACCCAGAGGCAGAGGGTTGTGATTCAACCTCTTCAGGCGGTAGTTCTGAAGGTGGAATGAGTTCTGCACTACTCTTCGGAGGTATCGCGGCTTTCGTTCTATTGCTTGTCATCATCGTGACCCTACTGCTGGTTCGCGGTCGTGGAGGCGGTAGTAGCACTGAAGGTGAGGCTGGCTGGACTGGCGGCGATGTCGCTGATATGGACCCCGTCGAAGCCTATGTACAGCAACTGGTTGCACAGGGCTATCCTGAGGAAACAGCTCGTGCTTATGCTCAGCAATACTATGCTCAAGCGGCTCAACAGCAACAGCAGCAATGACGCTGAGAGTCTGACGAAATGGATACATCGGGGGCTTCGCCCCCCGGTGTCCCTCCAGAGTGGTTTAGCGCGGCATTGATGAACTCTAACCGTCGCGTCGAATCATGGACTCTGGTGAGGGCTGGAAGGTAGCAGATATCACCCTCGCTGAAGAGGGTTCACGTCGTGTGGATTGGGCTCGATCTAGAATGCCAGTTCTTGCTCTCCTCCAAGAAGAGGCCCGACAATCCAAACCCTTGGCAGGCATGACTGTTGCCGGCTGTCTACACGTGACCAAAGAAACCGCTGTACTCATTGAAACACTTGAAGCAGCAGGTGCAAAAGTTGCTTGGTCTGGTTGCAATCCCTTGTCTACGCAAGACGATGTCGCCGCATGGTTGGCCAGTCAAGGATACTCAATCTATGCATGGCATGGACAAAGTGTCGAGGATTTTTATTGGTGTATCGATCGCACGATTGAAGCGAATCCAACGTTGACACTGGATGATGGTGCTGATCTCATCGTTCGAGTTCATGGTCCAATGTCGGATTATTCATCTGGTGTCATCGGAGGGACGGAGGAAACGACAACTGGAGTCCACCGTCTTCGTGCAATGGGTGATGCGGGTGAACTTCGTTATCCGGTCATCGCAGTGAATGATGCGATTACAAAGTGGGATTTTGACAATGTATACGGTACCGGTCAATCAACGCTCGATGGCATCATCCGGGCAACATCTGTTCTCATTGCCGGCAAGACATTCGTTATCGCTGGCTATGGACACTGTGGGCGTGGTTTGGCTATGCGAGCCCGTGGTATGGGTGCAAATGTTGTCATTACCGAGATTGACCCCATCCCTGCTCTTCGCGCAGTCATGGATGGCTTCCGAGTGATGCGCATGGATGAAGCCGCGAGCATCGGCGATATATTCTGCACCGCGACCGGAATGAAAGATATCATCGTTGATCGACATTTCTCAGTCATGAAAGAAGGCGCAATCATTTGCAACACAGGGCATTACGATTGTGAAATCAACATCGAGCACCTTGAATCGCAATCTAAGAGTGTTCGTACAATTCGCTCAGATAATGAAGAATTCACAATGACAGACGGCCGCCACCTCTTCTTACTTGCAAGAGGTCGTTTGGTCAATCTGGCTGCTGCCGAAGGTCACCCTTCTGAAGTAATGGACATGAGTTTTGCCAACCAATACCTCGCACTGTGCCGTCTGGCCGCTGAAGGGCGCGACATGGCTCCGATTGTTCACGACATCACTCTGGAACAGGATCAAGGTCTCGCCATAACCAAATTGACCACTCTCGGCTTTGAAATCGACACGCTGACCCCGGAGCAAATCGCGTATCATTCAGATTACACAGCAGGAACATGAGCCGATGCTCATTCCTCTTCATCGAATTCAAATTCTACCCATTCCGGCATTTTCATCTCCCAACGATTGGAGATTTTCTCCTCGTTCTCGACAATTTTTTCAATGCGCTGGCGGAATGCTACTGGGTAATCCTTGGTCATCACTGTGCGATACAGTTTGGAGTCTCGAATATTATCAGGGACGCAGGTTTTTCCAGAGGTTGCCTCAACCTCGATGGCCCGCCAGAGATCCAGAACTGGACGATTGCGCTTATCGGTCATTGAGATTGAAATTTTCTTGACCCATAGTACAGATGCATAGACCAGCATGAATGCGATTCCCATCCCGAAGCAGCCGTCGGGCATGAACCACTGTAGGGCGATGGCTTCCCAAAGCACCAGGGGTCCTGCTAGCATGAAGAAGGTGAATTTCTCACTAGCCGGCTTCAGGTTGCGCATTCCATCGATATCTTTCCATGAGGAATGATTCGGATCCTGTGGTCGAAAGACATCCAGTTTCTCCATCTCATAATAACGCTGGATGGTCCGATTCATTTGTTCAACTCGAATCGATTGATTTCCCGACATTTCTTCCATACCGCGGGCAAGAAGTGCTTCCATTCTTTGACTCGCTTCGGCGTAGTGACCCATTCGAATCAGTAGAGCCGCCTGTTCGATGATGGGTGTCGTTTGGTTCGGATGATGTTCTCGATAATTTTCCCACCACTCTAGGGCTTCCTCGGCCAATCCTAGATGTTGTGTAGATAGAATTGCACCTCGAATCCATGCCCCTTGATGCGTGGGGTCGATGGCCACGATTCGCTTAGCCAATGCCCACCCTTTAGCCGCCTCAGGCAAGGTGGGATCCACTCGGTAGGTGCCATCACGTCGAAGGTCTGGCAATCCACAATTGAGCAGCGCCCAGAGCCCTTCGACACAATTCGGATCTGCTTCAACGATTTCAGTGGCTTTCAGTAAAGCCCCGGCACGATTGCCCCCCTTGAGATATTCCTCAAGTTCATCGAGCATTGCTGGAATACCTTCCTCCACCAAGCCGGTGACAAGTTCGATTGGCGGGCTCATGCCCCTACCTCTGTCAATACGTCAAATGAATGCTCCGCGCGAGATTTCAGCGCCTGCGGGGGCCGCCCTTGCTTTTGGGCCCCCATCCACCAGGTTTTCTGGCGTCTCGTCGTGGGGATTTACGATCATTGCTCCCGCGATATTCTCGACGGGGTGGACGACTGTCGTTGCCGCCTCGGTCGCTTCCTCGACTGTCACCACCTCTGCGATCTCCGCCTCGGTTGTCACGCTGCTGGAATCCTCCACTACGAC
>JAPKFG010000075.1 GCA_028821675.1 Candidatus Poseidoniales archaeon | reverse complement strand
TTGGACCGGAGAGGCGGCAGATTGTCAATGTGACGCTGCTTATTCATTGAGCCATTTTAGCCATCGAGACACGCTGGATTGAACATCCGGTACCTCACGTTCGGAACGGCACTTGACTTCCCAACCCAACTGCTCTTCGCTAGGAGAGATGCTGAATAATTCGGCGCGCATGACTAAGCCATCTTCATTTTCCCCATTGTGTCTGAAATCATCGACGAAACAATGTATCAGGTGTCGAGGGTAATGAGCAATATGTCCTTTGTTGGGGACACAAAGAATAACGCTTTTGTTGAGAAAAATAAGCGAAGAACCGGAATCAGAATTGACCTCGTGGCCTTTGATCTTGCAACCATCGATTGCAGCTGCGACTTCGACGTTGTACCATTCGTTAAATTTATGTTCCAAAGAAAGCGTAGAGACTGAATCAAGGAACGCTTGAAGTTTCTCGTTAGAGAAGCTTGATTCAGTCGTCACAGATACATCGAAGCGCCGACCACCTATGAAGGGCTCGATTTACGATGCTTCTATTTTCTTTCCATTTTACTGTATGTTTTCTTCCGTTTTCTGGTAAAATTATGTTTTTTTTGTTCGTATTTCGGCCATAGTAGGGTTCATAACAGGGAATTGGGACGGCGCCGTATGGCGAGCGTAGATGAGACAGATAGAGCAATTCTGACAGCACTTCGAGAGAACAGTCGACAACCCTATGTCGACCTTGCAAAGACGGTTGGCGTCTCTGAGAGAACCATCCGAACGCGCATCCGTAGACTCGAAGAAGATAGCATCATTCGTGGCTATACGATTCGTGAAACCGGCATTGGCCTAACGGCATTAATTCGAATGAAGGTCGGCCCAGGTGTGGAAATTGGTTCCCTTGCAGGAGAGTTCGCAAATTGGACTGGAATTGAATCTGTTTACGAGATTAGTGGGGAAGCAGATTTGGTCGCTGTCGTTCACGTTGACGATACTGTGAGTCTGCGCGAGTTGCTGGACAGAATGTGGTTGGCTGCTCCGGCAGAGATTGCCAGTACCACCACTGAGCTTGTCCTTGAACAATATTGATGTGTCTCACATCTTCCATTTTACGGAACATCCGATGCTATCTGTGCGGGCCGCAGGTGGGTCTTCATGGGCCAACAACGCGTTGATAGCATCCGATAATTCACTGGTCGTGGACAGATTCGGATCCTGAGGTGAGTCGTCTAGTCGGCCCCGATAGGTGATGGTCCCATTCTCATCAAGAAGATAGAATTCCGGTGTGCGTTCTGCTCCCCAAGCATTGGCCACCTCTTGAGATGCGTCGTGTAGATATGGATAGGTCATCACGATGCCGCGCTTGAGCATGTGTTCCCAGTTATCTGAAGGATAGTTGTCAGAATCGTTGGAATTGATTCCAACGAAGCCCATTCCTTCCTCTCGCGCGCGAGAAGCAATAGATTCGATTCTGGATTCATTGCCGATGACGTAGGGGCAGTGGTTGCAAGTGAATACCACAACGCAGCCGATATCTGTCACCAAATCAGACAAACTGCAGCTCTCTGGGCCATCTGAATTAGCATTGGGTAAATCAAACGCTAAACCTGCATCTCCAGGCTCAAGTCCTCGGCTCATGGATGATGAGGGTTGGGTGCTCTGTTTGAACTTCACGTTCAGAGCGTGCCGAATCCAAATTCGAAATCCGGAATATCTTCATCTGGTACGCCTTCATCATCGTCATCGTCATCGGCGCTATCTAATGGGGCTTCAACGACTTCTTCTTCGGGGACCTCGGCTGTTCCCGCTGTGGTCAATACCTCGGCTTTCCTCTGCTTGGATTGACCATCAATCGCATCCTGAATTCTACGGCGTGCCACGCGGTTGTCAGGCTCAACATTGAGCACGTTTCTCCATGCGCCTTCTGCTGCATCCCAATCTTCATTTTCATGATGGATCGCAGCGATTCTCAGCAACGCATTCATGTGATGGCGATTGAGTTTTGAAGCCTTCTCAAAGTCCGAGAGTGCACTGTCAAATTGCCCAAAGGCGATGTAGAGAAGGCCGCGCTGATACCAACCATCAGCAGAGTCGCCATCTAGGCGAATGGCTTCATTCAACGGCTGTTCTGCTTCTGTGAGACGTTCCTGTGCGACGAGTGAGGCGCCAAGTTGAATCAATGCATGCGGATTCTGGCCTCGGCGGGACAGGACATCACGGAAGTTCGATTCCGCCTCTTCCCATTCTCCCAATGACAGCATAATCTCTCCACGGCGAAGACGCGCAAGATCGAGTTCAGGATGTGCTTCTAAGAGGAATTGAACGTCATCTAAAGCAGCGTGATGATTTTGGTCAATCATCAGGGTCGTGCATCGATTCAATCGTGCCCGTACGTGATTTGGATCTTCCAACAATACACTGTCAAAGAGACGCTTGGCCTCAATCAAATCACCACGTCTTGCTGCTACGACACCTTTGACGTAATCGATGACGAGGGAGTCGCGCTCCAATACATGCGCTTCTGCAATCAAACGTGAAGCTGCCTCCACATCGTTGCCATCGAGAGCGAGAAGGGCTTCTTCAGCTGCGATGAGTGGCTCATCGGGCAGAAGTCTTCGTGCACGCGCTAGAGAAATCTGCGCTTCTGAATAATCTTTGAGCATCCTCTGAATACGGGCTTTTCCGAGCCATCCAACACCGCTTTCACGGTCAACTTCCAAAGCGTTCTCGAAGGCTAAATCTGCTTCTGATAGTAATTCTCTATCACGATCACCCGTACCATCTCGATATCGGTCAGCCTCGGCCAAAATTAAACGGCCCTTCTGTAGATGAAGTGCTGGCCCTTCCCAAGCACCCGCTGGAGCTTCGGCCAGAATCTCAAACGCAGCCTCAGGGTTTCCCGCCTGATGTTGAAGAAGAACGAGTTGTGCGCGAATTTCAGCATTTGCAGGTTCCTTTTCGAGTGCTTCGGACAAAGATGTGTGTGCTTCTTCTGAACGACCTAACAGTTCGAGTAATTCAGCCTTGAGTAAATCTTCAGTCTCACCAAGAGCAACTGCGTGTACAGCAGCCTTCAACGCCTCTTCCACACGACCGGGTTCGTTTTTCAATAATCGGGCACGAATCGCCCACGCAGAACCCGATTGGCGATCTAGAGCGATGGCTTCGTCTACTGCAGTGATTCCAAGGCCGCGCTCATTTCGTGCGAGATGGAGTTCGGCCTTACTCAGCCAATCATCGTGATTAGGGTCGCTGGCGAGTGCTTCTTCGATGGATGACAATGCAACATCTGTATCTCCTGCTCTAGCAGCCAAACTAGCCATCATCGATTTGTCTTCTGCGGTTTCAACCCCCAATGCTTCAAGGCGACGAAGGTCTTTCTCTGCGCCCGCATCACCAGATCTGGTCAATAGGCGGGCGTGTTCACGCAACAGAGTAGGGTCATCTGGAGTGATGTCCAGCAAACCTTCGATATGCTGTCGCAATTTCTCGTCCTCACCAGATTCGCGAGTTAAGCGACACAGGCTGCGAAGGGTTGCAGATTGGCCCGGAGCAATTGAGGAGGCAGCGGTGTAGCAAGCAGTGGCCCATTCACGATCGCCAGCAAGGAAGGAAATCTCACCAAGGCGCCGGGCTTCTATTTCAGTCAATGTCAGATCATCGACAGTGAGTTCAAGTTGATCAAGTGTCTGTAGAACACGCGTGACTAGAGTCAATAGACCTGGGTCAGCTGGAATTGTAGATTCCAAATCACCCTCACCTTGGCGGGTGGCAAGCAAACCCTTGACCGCGGATAGAGTCGTAGATGCTGCTGCACGTGCTTCTTCAGACTCGCCAGCACCCGAGAGTGTGGATTGAAGACGATCGATGGTGCGATGAGCGTCGATAATACCAGCCAAACCTGGATGGGCTCTTTGGAGAGCCAATGCGCTATCTGCAAGCTCCTCTGTTCGAGCGTTCAAACTCTCGAGAACATGACTGGTTTCAGCGTGAGCAGTTTCCAAATCTTCACGTAATCTTCGAAGGCCTACTTCTGCTTGTACGAGCCACCAAATTACCGCACTTGTAGCAGCGGCGAAGAACAGTGTTAATCCAATTGTTACTGGGTCCATCGCACGTAGCGGACTTGCGCGCCTTTTGAGTGGTTCGCACCCCTAAAGGGGTGATACGATGTTTTCGCGAGGGGTTTTCAACCGCCGTTTTGCCGGAGGTTGAATAGCCGTAAGCCACCTCGGTACGATGAGGGGGTCCTGTGGTAGAAGGCGAAGGGCGATTCGGATCACGCATTGCAGCGTTACGTGGACGTGGTTTTGATGTTGATCACCCCACGGGAAATATGGCCAGCGAACAAATGTTGCGTCTAGAGGAACAAGCCGATTACGCGGCGAAGGTTCGGACAAAAGTTCTCGACCTGCCTGAACATCGTGATGCAGACCGTCGCAGATTCTTGTCACAACTTGCAGATCCAACGGAAGCAACCGCTGTTGAAATAGAACTGAGCGGGTTGTTGAGGCGACATCGGCCTTGGGTCATCATTGCTGAGCGTTCTAGAATGAAATGGTCTGACGAGGGGCGGTCGGTCGAATTAACACACATTTTAGAGCGATTGGATGCAATTGATGATGAGATTGTATTGGGTTCACCTAGAATACTCTCAATGATTGAGGAAGTCAGTCAGGCCCGAGATATTGAGCCTATACTTACAGAAATTGAACGAAGGCAAGAACGGCGATTCGTGGCGTTGCAAGGAATGGTTGACATGCTCAGTCAACGAGGATGGGAAGTGAGTGGCATCCAAACGGGTACGATGTATGATCAATTTACAGAAGCAGAACGGATTCATTCATTGAATGGGCATTTGACTCAATGTCAACGCCAAATAGAGAGTAAAATTCGGCCTTTTGGACACAACATCGCTGAGCGTCTCTGGGGGGCTGTATTATTGGCCCAGAAAGAAGCGAGTGAAGATGCAATGAATCAAGTAAAATCAGAAGTTCAGGGGGCTGCAGAAGATCTCGCGCGGCGTCTTGCCCATGTTGAGGCGCGGATTGCAACATGGCAATCCGAGGGATTTGAGGTTCCCGCCAAACTACCTCTACTCGCTGGTGAAATGATTGCATGGGAAGCAAAACTTCCCAATATTTCCAAACAAATCGAATCGACCCATGGAATCTGGGCTCAAATGGAAACCCATCTTGAACAATGGCCCGAGTATCGCAAATTGGCCGAACGTACCCGGGGCCATCTGGATGCAATACAAGCGCTCGATGTTCTTCTACAGGGTTTAACAGCCAAAACAGAAGGGGCACATGCAACTTGTACATCACGATTGGAGGCTTGGGCTACGCATGGAATTGATACCTCGCCTTGGTCTTCCCTGGTTGACAATGAACCTCGAGCTATTCTTGAGGAGTTGGATGCGCATCAGCCCTTCCTTGACATCGTCATCCCCCTGATTGAAGGCTTGCAAGCACTCGATACATCTGTTAGTGGTGGCCCTGAAGTTGAGGATTGGTTGAAGCAACTACGTAGCGCATCGGCTGGAATGGAAGTTGTTGAAGTTGCGCAAGATTGGTTGGAATTAGCAACCAAACGCTCCACAAGACACCGTGAATTCCTAGACCGTGCGCGATTGGACCTTGCAACACTATGGCCCAAAGAACTCGATTCTGAAACACTGAATTTGGAATTGTATGAAGTCACTGTGTCCAGTTTGGAAAGTGGGCATGATTTGCCTGCAACACTGAATATACCCAAAAAAGTGGTTGAGACGGATGAACGGTTGGAGCACGTAATGCAGGGACTTCAAGCTGAACTCGATGAATGGCGACACCTTGGGTGGACTGTGGAAGGATTACAGGAATTACTCACACAAGACCCAATCCGGCTCGGGTTGGATCTACCTGAGATTCGGTTGGCGATGGAATCACATGACGCTCGACTGGCACGATTGGAACCATTGCCTTGGGCTCTGGATATTGAATTGGCGGAGCGTGTTCTCTCAGATTTGATGCGGCCAGAAAGATTGGTGGCATTGGATGCTGAATATCAGGAATTGCTGCTCACATTATCGAATGTCGAAGGGGGGGGCGATCCCCATTTCGAATTCAAACCATTCAGACCGCAAATACCAATGGCAAGAGTCGAAGAAAAGCAGGAAGTTCCCGTCCCTATCGTCGAAGAGGTTGTTAAGGAAGAGGAGGAAGATGTCGCCGATGAAGATGTCGAATCTACCATTGAAGTAGTTGTTGAGGAAATTGAAGAGGTCGTCGAAGATGAAATTGAGGAAGTCGTGATTCAGAATGAAATCCAACAAGGAATTCGAAATCTATTCGGTCTCAATGATGAGGATCCGTCTCTAGAGATACTCTTGACACCTCCTTTGGATGTTCGTGTGCAACGTCTCGCTCGAATCGCTGTTATTCTTGAACGAGGGGATTCGGGGCCTCATCGTGCGTTGCAAGCCCGCCTTCCAAGAATTGTAAAAAAGTTAGAAAAATGGACTGCCGAACGGCTGTCAAGAAGGCATACCTCGAGTGGTCAGGGACTATTGAAGGATGCAAAGGCACTCGGTGAACGATTGGCCGATATTCCGGGGCCTGGTGCTGCAATGCCACTAGAATTGGATCAATTCAAACTTCCAAATGCACAGGATTTAGAGGGGTTAACAGCCGCAATCAAATGCCTTGAGAAATCGGTCACGCTCCCAAGTGCGATGATTCAAACGTCGGAGCCAGTTGAATCCTAATCTTCGCCGAGATCGGTGAG
>JAPKFG010000074.1 GCA_028821675.1 Candidatus Poseidoniales archaeon | reverse complement strand
ATCATAATCGTGAGTGGTTTGATGGGCAGAATTGGCCTAATGTGCATCAATGGTTGGCAGCAAATCTAGAATCTGAAGAATTCTCCGAATGCATGATTAAATACAAGCAATGGGTTCCTAATTACTAATCTAATCAGAGGGTACCCTATGCGTAATCAGACAGAGTTGAAAGTGCAAGCAAAGGGATTCCAGCCGCTTCAAATGCCTCTTTACCACCTTCTTCACGATCAACAATGCAGATGCAAGCGACCACATCACATCCAATCGCGCGCAGACGCCCGGCAGCTTTCAGAGCCGAACCACCTGTTGTTGTGACATCTTCTAGAATGACGACACGATCGCCATCTTGAATCGTACTTCCTTCGATGCCTGGTGGGTTGCCAGTTTTGCGGCCCCCTCTGCCCTTGGGTTCTTTGCGCATAATGAATCCACGAAGTGTGCTACCCACACCTGCCTTGGCGATGGCGATGCCGGTGAGGGGGACTGCACCCAATTCAAGACCGCCGACTACATCTACGCCTCCTTCAATTCCACTGATTGTATCATGGATGAGAACGCCCAACAGATGTGCTGATTCAGGGTCACACATCACCGGCTTGGTATCAAAGAAATGACGACTGGTTCGTCCTGAGGCAAGTGTGAATTCTTCGGTATCGGCGCGAAGATATGCAAGGGTACGAACTTTCTCAATGAGTCTAGCTCGGGCATCGTCGATTCCAGTGCTCTCTCCCATCCTTCTCCCCGCTATGCGTCGTTGCTGACCTGCCATGAACTTTCGCTGAGTATGAATACACTTCCTATGGAAGTGGTTTGCTTTCCACCCAATGCTTTAGGGCGTTCGACAATCCTCAACCGATGTTCGCACGGAGGGATGAGATGTCAGAGGGTGGAGTGAACCGGCCAATCGCCCCCCTCGATACCCAACGCCTAGAGAATGAGATGAAATCTTATCAGACTAATCTCGATGCTGAATGTGAGGAGATTTACCAACTCGCTGGAGAAGCTCGTTCAAAGGGTTTTGATTTGAAGGATGAAGTTGAAATTCCACGTGTCATCGATCTTGCTGATCGTGCTGAAAAGTTGCTTGAGCCTTACCTCATTACTGAGGGGTGGGATGAACCCATTCCAATTGCTAAAAATATCCGAAAATCGCTGGCCGAGAAGGAAGAACGTGAAGATGCGGCCATCGATATGGCCGTCCATGTCGCCATGCAGATGTATGACCGTACTGCAAACGTCGAAAAGAGCATCGACACGGGTCTTCGGGTCGGTCTTGCGATTCTGACTGAAGCGGTTCTTGTCGCTCCTCTGGCTGGTATCGGAAAGGTCCGTGTACTCAACAATCTGGATGGTACGCGATTCGTTTCCATCGACTTCTGCGGCCCGATTCGTGCTGCTGGAGGCACCGCCCAAGCCCTCGCTGTTCTCATCGCAGACATGATTCGTCGCGCGCTCAAACTCGACAAGTATGAACCGACAATTCCTGAAGTTGAGAGAGTCAAGGAAGAATTCGGACTCTATCGGGGGGGGCTGCAATACAAACCCCCACCTGATGAAATCGAGATGATTGTCAAGGCCTGCCCAATCATGATCAACGGAGAACAAACCGAAGACATCGAGTGTTCGGGTTATCGTGAAGTTCGCAATATCGACGGTGGCCGTATTCGCGGTGGTGTGATGCTGGTCATCGGCGAAGGTCTTTGTCTGAAGGCGGCAAAAATTCAGAAGCACACCGAGAGGTTAGAAATTCCAGGTTGGGAATTCATCTCGACCTTTGCCTCTCGAGGGAGTGATGATAAGGACAAGGGAGCCGCCAAGCGACGCAAAATCAAAACTAACAATCGATTCATGGGTGATATCATCGCCGGACGTCCAGTCTTCGGTGAGCCAAACACCCCTGGTGGATTTCGCCTTCGATACGGTCGACCACGTACCTCTGGCTTGGGTGCTGCCGGTGTTCATCCAGCGTCGATGCATGCAATGGGGGATTTCCTTGCTGTGGGCACTCAGATGAAGATTGAGCGCCCCGGAAAAGCTTGTGCTGTGGTTCCCTGTGATGAGTTAGAAGGGCCGACCGTATTGCTGAACAGCGGCCGTTATGGGCGAGTTCAGTCCGCAGAAACCTGGTCTCGACTGGAAGAGGATGTGCATTCTATCTGGGACAATGGCGAATTGATGATTGGCTATGGTGAATTCGCTGAGAATAACAAGCCTCTGGTCCCTTCAGGTTACGTTTCTGACTGGTTTGCAAGTGATTTATTGGAGGCCTTGAATTCAGAAGAGAAGGTTGAGAAATTCGCTGAATTGCTAGGCGTTTCTCGCCGACGATTGCCCGATGGATTACCTGTGAATGGATCCATCGATGCCTCGTCAGACAAGCTTGAAAATCATCGTCGACAACGCGTCTGGCATCGACGTCTGAGAACAATGACTCTCGATTGGGATGTTGTCGTCGAAATCTCAAGGAACTTTCTGACAGCCATTCCACCTCCGTGGAATCTATGGTGGAACGATTTACCTCTTGAATTCGTTACACCCCTCATCGACACATTGCTGGATGCAGTCATTGAACCCGCCACTCATCCCGAAGATGGCCTGGCAATGGAACCTCATCCGGATCGTAACTGGATGCGGTTGCAAGGGGCCGTAGAAAATTGGGAACCGGTCGACCATACCCCTATTGAACTACCCAACAAAAATCAGACTCGCTCGGTGAAATCTGGTACCAGAAATACGATTCCTGAGAATATGCCAGGACAAATACGCTCGCTTCCTGATTCATTATTGGGGCCTTGGCCCAATGGTATACATCATGAAGAACATGGTTTGATTAAATCCGCATTGATGGTTCTCGGTGTCCCACATATGCATGATGGCACAGATCTTCTTATCATGCATGGTTGGCAGCCTCTCATCGAAGGCCTTGGCCTACAGATTACATCTAATGAATCGACGAAACCTGAGATTCGCGCTGATGCCAAAGCCCATCTTGAATCACGCTTGAATCAACTTGTGAAGGCGCAGGAAACCTGCCGTTCTGAGATTGTTCGCCAAGAGACCCTTGAACAACAACGCGCCGTCCTGCGAATCAGTGCTGAAACAGCGGCACGTCAGCGAGATGCGTCGATTGCAGTGACCGAGAGTGAAGGTCGTAAAGCCGCAGAGGAAATCGTCGACAATGGCCCAGAAGATTCACTCGCGCTCGAAACCGCTGAGGCTTTGCTTGACGAACACGAAGTCGATGGAGCGTTGTGGTTGGTCAGAAAGTGCAGTAGCCTCCGCTGGGTACCCGCGGCTCCGTGCCGAATCGGTTGTCGAATGGGGCGGCCAGAAAAGGCAGCCCCTAGGAAAATCAAGGGATGGGCTCACTGTATATTCCCCATTGGAAATGAGGGCGGCCCTCAGCGATTGATTACGGAAGCGGCGAACAAAGGCACTATTCTTGTCACCATGGGAATCAGGGAATGTACGAAATGTGGACAGCGATCTCCATTCACAATTTGTCATCATCGATTGATTCCAGATGACCCCACTGAATGTGGTGGGCGTACCCAACCTATTGATGGTGGTAAACCGACGAATGGGCACCGAAAAGGAATCAATCAGTCTGTGAATATCCCCAATCTCCTTGAAACAAAGCGGATTAAGATGGGATTGGACCGTATTCCTAAGAAATTCAAAGGTGTCAAAGGGTTGACTTCGTATGAGCGATTTCCAGAACCGTTGGAAAAGGGTATTCTACGGGCCAAACACCAACTCCCCGCTTTCAAAGCAGGCACTATTCGTTTCGATATGATTGATGTTCCAATCACCCATTTCAGGCCAAGAGACATCGGTACTGACATCAATCGGTTGAATGAATTGGGTTACACCCATGATATCGATGGTCTTCCCCTATCCAAGGACGATCAGGTTCTCGAATTGTATCCTCAAGATTTCATCCCCAGTCGAAGGGCGGAAGATTACCTGATCCGCGCATCCACTTTTGTCGATGAATTGCTGGAACGATTCTACGGCATGGATCCATTCTACAATGTCGAGACGGCCGAAGATTTGGTTGGACATCTCTGTGTCGGCCTTGCCCCACACACATCAGGTGGTGTGTTGACACGAATCATCGGTTGGTCGAATGCGAGTGCTGGTTATGGCCATACATTGTATCATGCTGCAAAGCGACGAAATTGTGATGGTGATGAAGATGCATTGATTCTACTTCTCGATTGCTTGCTCAATTTCAGCAAAGTCCTACTCCCCAGCAATCGAGGTGGCATGATGGATGCCCCTCTCACGCTCTCAACGCGACTCAATCCTGAGGAACTAGACAAGGAAGCGTTGAACGTCGATACATCTTGGTGGTATCATCGTGGTTTCTATGAAGCAACTCAAGACCAACCCATTCCAAACGAATTGTCCAACCAAATGGACATTGTAGACCGTCGTAAGGGATCGATAGGTGCCCAGCGCGGTTATGGGTTCACCCACGATGCGCAATCCATCGATTCTGGGCCCGTGAATTCATCCTACAAGACGCTTGAAACCATGATTGACAAGATGAATGCTCAACTTCTCCTCGGACAACAATTGCGGGGTGTCGATGTCCGTAACGTCGCCCGTCAAGTTGTAGAATCTCATTTCCTACCAGATCTTCGTGGCAATCTCCGCGCATTTACCACTCAGAAGATTCGTTGTGTACGCTGTGGAGAATCATATCGTCGAATGCCATTGTCTGGGAAATGCATCAAAACACCCGATCAATCACGAGGCAATCAAGGCATGCGTTCAGGCATTGATTTCGCACGAGGAGAGACCCATCATTGCGGTGGCAATCTCGTATTGACCGTCAGTGAGGGCTCGGTTCGCAAATACATCAACGTGATGCAGCACGTTATCGAGCACTACGAGGTTGACATGTATACTCGACAACGCGTCGATGGTTTGATCAGAAGTACAGATTCGTTGTTCAAGAACGACCGTGTAACCGTTTTCACTCTTGATGATTTCATCAGTGGTTAGCGCTTCCGTTTCTTTTTGTCCTCATTACCACTGATTCGGCGCCACAAATCTCCAACTGTACGAATGCTACGGTCCTCTTTCACTGCCCCCGTCAATCCCTCAGTTGTCCCTGGTCCCAATTCATCATCTTGGTCAATCGCATCATCGTCGACAAAGGTATCCGTATCACCATCGGCTTCAACAGATTGTGCAGAGAATTGCTCGCGCATCCGTCGACGTTGCATCTCCATGCTCTCGTCGGCCCCATGTTCTTGGAATCCAACCAGATCCTCAACTTCAACCGCTTCACCTCCAGCCATTGAGTGGGAGAGTTGTTCCCATTCCTCCTTTTGTCGAAGTTTGTGCAATGGCATGTTTCGAATTAGAGCTTCTCGACGCCTTCGAATGATGCCTCGTATGGCTCGATCGGCAATACCCAAAAATAATCCTAGAAGGTTGGCTGCAACGAATCCCTCAATTCGAAATGGTTCCCACAGGTGCATCCCCAATTCCATTTCCGCACTCAGATTTCGTGAGGGGTAAAGATCAGCACCATCTTCTTGAACAACAGTAGTGTAAAATGAATGTTTGCCGGGAGTTAAAGAAAATGCAAAATCCGGACAATCATCAGTTGAATTACCTTCCCAAACAATGGAATTCTCACCGTCAGGGGTCTCATGCTGGATTCGAACCCAGACCACCGGGACCGTCGAATTTTTTGGTTGGAAATCACACGATAAATCGACCGGAATCTCTCTATCCATCTTCATCATATTCGGGACATCAAGGACGTAATTACCGTTGATTTCTCGGCCATGTTCGTTGACTTCATTGACGGCAATCGCTTGCGATGCCTGAAGCCAGATGAGATTCAACAGGAGCCAAGTGACCAGAGTTGCAATGAATCTCGTCCGTGCATTACTCTTCTCGTCCTTCTTATTTTTCTTCTTGCCTTCGGGGTTTGATTCGCGTGACATCGCCTCATGTACCAAGTTCACAAATTCACCCCCGCAATATCTAGGACACGGCTCATCCACTCTAATTTACGCATCTTTCGTTCAGGTTGCGTGGCACCTGTCCAGCGCCCGATAATGTCGGTTCGAAATCCCCTGAGAGTGATTTGGTTTGGCAAGACATTCATGGCGAGACCAAAGCAAACAGCGCGATCTCCATCGGTGAAACCGCCTGGGTTGTGCATTCCCAGAATGTGTTCCGGGGTCTGATGTGTCAATATAAGTGGCGTTCCGTATAGATGGAGAACATCCAGAAGTTCCGTCCAATTGGCCGTATTGTCTCCATGTGCATGGAGTACGAACGGTATTTTCCGTTCTGCAGCCATGGCGAGATGTTCTGGCGCTCCATCTGCATCACTGACGACGCACAGCACAGCATCCCAAGCAATATCCGAAAATTCGACCTCAGTGATGACACCTATCGCGCCATCAGCCGCAATGATGCCGTGTCCATCTTGAATTGCGGCTTGTATATCATCGGCCTCAGCGGCGGCTCCAAGTACGGTCACCGGCCTAGAAATCAATCGCTCCTGCAACTGCAGTAATGTTGTTTGCCGCCCACCATCAGTCCATGAGCCATGGGTCCACGATTTGTCTTCACAAGCATTTCGCAATTCCCTTGCGGAAGTCAGGTCTGCATCTAAGGGCCATCCAAAATCGTCCCGAATATCATCCTGAATTGCAATCAGGCCGGGGAATGAACTGGGGTCCACATTCTTCCGGAGGTATAGAGAGCCTTGAAGAAC
>JAPKFG010000073.1 GCA_028821675.1 Candidatus Poseidoniales archaeon | reverse complement strand
CCCACACAGAGTAAATTGACATTCGAATGATCAAGACCTTCGGGTTTGGGTAGGGGGTAAGAATATGGGTCAAAACCGCCAACGTCGATGCCATGAGGTACCACTGCAATCGCTTTGTTTGGCCACAATTCGCGGGCTTCGTCAGCAGTCGATTCTGAGATGCAAATGAGGAGGTCTGCGCGAGCAAGCCCTCGTCGAATGTGAGACAGGTCTTGACGGCGAAGGATTCCGGGCGAACGATCACCAATGTTCACTCGGCCATGTGAGGTTTGGATACTACGAGGTTCCAGATGGAATAAGTCGTGAATGGTAACGCTGACGGGCAATTCACAGTTCTCTGGGACCAAATGGGCCTGTTCTTGATCGGTGATGTGAAGGATGCTATCGGCATTCGCTTCGGCGGCCTTGGAAACGCGTTGAGGATGTTCGCTTCGTCGCCGTCGCCATCGTTTGAACGCTCCACCACCAACCTCGTGTTCAATGACACTGCGGAGTGTGTATCCATCGACCTGCCCTTCCTCTAGCCGCTCAACGAGGTCATGGTGCGCCCTTCCCAGTCCACTGGAACGGGGCAACGCCCCACCGCGGACCACCAAAACTTGACGCGACATCAGCCCGCCTAGCCCATGCTGATATTAAACGGGCGAGCGAGGGCGTGTGCGTGGACGACGATTCAGACTCAAAGCCCCGCCTGCTGGTGGTGAAGGGAACCTTCGAGCAGTTTGGTGGTGCTGAGCGTGATTTGCTGAACAACCTAGAAGCCTGGCAGGAGCAGTTTGAAATTACCTGTACTTCGCTGTATATTCCAACCGAAGCGCGCAACCTACTGGAATCACTGGGCATCCTCTTCTTGACGCCAGCAATCCCATGGGGCAAACCCGTTGGACATTGGGCCGAATTCCGTGCCAGAGCTTCAAGACAGGCATCGAATAGGTGGTGGAATATGCTGGAATTGAGCGAGCAGGGTCTGCGACTACAGGATGTGCTCGCCACCAGTGACGCGGTCCATCTGACCAGTGGTGTTGGTAGTTTGGAATTCAGTCAATTGTTACCCAAGGATCTGCCAATTCACTATCACTGCCTAGAACCACATCGAGGATTGCATGAAGATGTGCTGCACCGAAATCTGGATGGTAGTCCTAAGCAAAATCTCGCACTGACGAGATTTCTCCTCGGCAAGCAGCGTCGACGGGACACTTCGATGACACATGACCTCGCGGATCGTAAGAATTCCACAATCAGTGGAAATTCACCTTGGATACAGGAACGAATTCAATCTGTTTACGGTGAAAAGTCAGGATTGCTTTGGCCATCGGTAAATCTCGATGTGTGGGCGGGTGAATCGCCTACAATCCAAGATTGTGTGGTCGCTATCGGAATCGCTTCCTACGTCAAGGGCACAATGGATACCATCGATATGCTTGCAGGAACGGGATTGGCTTACCATCACGTCGGAGGGGGTTCAGTAGAAGATATTGCTACAATCGAAGCCCATGCGGCGAGCAAGGGTGTGGAACTGGTGGTCGAGCCCCGGCTTTCACAAGGCGATCTGGTGAATTTGGTCAAGCGCTCTCGCGCCGTCGTATCTTTGGCCCGTGGAGAACCCTTCGGATTGACACCAATAGAAGCGCAAGCCGCCGGCACTCCGGCACTCATGGTGAATGAGGGAGGATACCAACACACCATCGAAGATGGTGTCTCAGGAAGATTGCTGCGAAGAGGAGATTGGGCAGCGTGGCATGCTGCACTTGATGAGGCAAAGAACTCAGAAACACGTAGAGAGTGGTCTGAAGCCGGTCTAGAGAACATCGAGAAGATGGGGTTGCGACCCGAAGAACAAGCGGGAACGCTCGCTTTAATCATTGACAAACTGAGAGAATAATATCTCAGAGTTGTTCAAACTCAAAACGCTTGACAACGGATCGATATTCGAGTAGTTTGGCCTCGACATAGACCTCCTGTCCAAGGGTAAGTTCCATGGTATTGGGCATACGAACACCGACACCAATGTCATCAATCGCACCAATGCAAGTATTGCCGCCACGGAATTCGTCACTCAAACCTATGCCGATGGTTTTCTCCATCTTGTCAACACGCATTGTGAAATCGAATACTTGGTCTCTCAAACTTTCGATGAATCGACGCTTAGCGCCAAATAACTTGAGCGTGTCTAGATGAGTGGCCACATCAGCAATGCTTACACTGTTCGAAGAAGTTGAGGGTTCAGGTTCTTGCTCGGGTTCGTCAGGCACATTCTCTTCATCAACATCCTCTATGCCGGATGGAAGGGGAGGGGGAGTTTTGGAACCACTTAGATCCATTGTCATGATGACCTTGAATTCCTCAAAATTGATGACGCCGTCACCATCAGCATCGGCTTCAGCGAGCAGATTTCCAACCTCTTCGGGGCTCATGCTTTCGCCTAGGGCATTCATCATGAGTCCCAGTTCACCGATGTCAATGACGCCATTACCATCGCGATCAAAGAGATTGAACGCATCTCGCATTTTGTCGGAAGGTTCCTCCTCAAGGACCTCTAACTCTGGTTCTTCCGGGTCAGTAGGGGAGATTGAGAAACTCGTTGTCGCCATCAATTCATGACCATTGTTTCGGAACAAACGAGCATCGTAATCACCTGCATCTCGGCCTTCGGGAAAAATCACACGACCAGATATTTTGCCATCACCAATCTCTCGACTACCACCGACATACAACCAGTTGGTTCCATGCTCTCCGTGTGGCGCCCCAGCAGGGTAGATCCCAATCCAAGCGGTTGAATCACCAGAAGCATCCGCAAAGAAGACTGTGAAGGAGGCTCCGGCATCCGGGTTCCCAGGTTCAATAAAAATCCTAGAGGGTAAATCTTCGCCCTGTGTCGTGGATATCTGATCTGCAACCTCAACGACCTTTTCTTTGGTCATCTCCTCGATTCGATCCAACTCTGACATAGCGCGTTCTCGGGCCGCATTCTGGACCACCGCACCGGGCAGGCGAGCGATGAGTTGCTCAAGATGGTCGTTTACAAGAGGGCGAATAGTGTCGATTTGCGCAGCCGGGTCCTCCAATGCATCATGGTAGGCTTGGAAGGCGGCAATGAAGTCGGACTCCGAGACCATGGGGGGGTCTCAACAAGAAAGGGGTTTGAATCTGATGCCTCATCCCTCTCGGCTTCGCCGTTGAATTCATGAAGCGTATTCGGGTGGAGCGCCCATGAAGCCCATCGAGACCGTCGCCATCATCGGAGCCGGAAACATGGGCAGCGGAATCGCTCAGAAGACCGCACAAGAGCAGTTTCCCGTTCAGATGGTAGACAGAGAGCAGCAATGGGTGAATCGTGGGCAAGAAACGATTGCGAGATTGCTCGGAGAAGCGGTGGAACGACGAATCTTCTCAGAAGCCCAAGTCGAAGAAATCCAGAGTCGAATCACCGGGGTTGTTGGGGTAGAGAATGTTGCGGCTGACACAGATCTCGTCATCGAAGCGGTCTTCGAGGATTTTGATGTGAAAACGGCCGTTTTCAACACACTCGATGAGGCCTGTGGAGAGGAAACAATCCTCGCATCAAACACCTCATCTCTGAGTGTCAATGCTCTGGCAGAAGCAACTGCACGTCCCGATCGATTTGTCGGTCTGCATTTCTTCTATCACCCTGCCAAGAATCGCTTGGTAGAAGTGATTCCGTCAGAATTGTCCAGTGACGATACCGTCGCGCGTGTGGAGCAATACTGCAAGATGCTCGGCAAGGTAGTCATCGTCTGCAAAGACCGACCCGGTTTCGTTGTCAATCGATTCTTTGTCCCTTGGCTGAATGAAGCGTGTCTGCTGCTGGAAGAAGGTGTAGGAACCACGGCCCAAATTGATGCGGTTGCACGCTCAGCCTTCGACATCGGCATGGGTCCCTTTGCACTGATGAATCTAACAGGACCACCTATTGCACTTCACGCAACCAATTATCTCGCTGAGCAACTCAACACGCCACGGTACACGGGTGCACAGAGTCTCAATGACCTCGTCGAAGAAGGCGTCATGTGGGAGATTGACGAGGATACGGAATGTGATGCTGAATCTGCGAAGATTATCTCAGAACGACTTCTCGGTCAGGTTTTCGCTGTCTGCGCACAGATTGTCGCAGAAGATATCTGTTCGATGGAGGATGTAGACCGTGGGGCAAAGGTGGGTCTGCGCTGGATGAACGGCCCCTTTGAAATCATGAATGCGATTGGAATCGATGAAGCCTACCGCATGGCCAGTGCCTATGCTGATCTCGCGGGATTTGATTTGCCTCCCTTCTTTGAAGTCAAGGCGGAAACTGGACATCCCTGGGAATTCAATTTCATCGATGTCGTCCAGACTGGAGGAGTCGCCACTGTTCAACTGAATAGACCTGAGGCGATGAACGCACTCAACGAGACACTGGTCGCTCAATTGGGAGCTGTAATGGACGATTTGAATGCAGACAATTCGGTGACCACCATCGTTCTGGAAGGAGCCGGTAAAGCCTTCGTTGCAGGAGCGGATGTCAAGTTCTTCGTCGACAAAATCAGAGCAGAATCTATCTCGGACATCTATGATTTCACGGCCAATGGCCATGATGTTCTCAACAAATTGGAGAACAGTCCTAAGACCACAATTGCCCTGACCACAGGCCTAGCGCTCGGGGGTGGGCTTGAACTCGCTCTTGCCTGTGATTATCGAGTCGGTACCCGTCGAAGCCAGTTCCGCTTTCCTGAGACCAGTATCGGCATTTATCCCGGCCTAGGTGGAACACAGCGCACCGTCCGCATCTGCGGTATCGAAGCGGCGCGCTGGGCCGTACTTGCTGGAAATTTCGTCGATTCAAAGACTGCGAATGCCCTTGGAATTCTCACACATCTTGTCGAACCTGCCGAAGTCAGCCAAACAGTGGAAGCCATTGCGGCATCGGGTAAGCCAGCGAACAAGTATCCTGGAATTCCTCGTGACACAGAGCATCCGGTAGCGGCTTTTGCCAATTCGTTCTACAGTGATGACAACATTTCGGGGCTACTGAACGGTTCCTGTCCCGACGGATTTGATGTTGAAGATCGCAATGTCAGCCGTCAACTGAAGTCACTCAGCCGAGTGGCTCCAATCGCGTTGCGGATGGCCAATGAACTGCTAGATGGTGCTGTTGAGACCGGAGATGACCTCGATGCGGGGTTGGCTCTTGAATTATCGAATCTCAATGATATCTTCAACACGGCTGATGCCCTAGAAGGGCTCTCGGCACTGATTGAAGGACGGCGGCCAACATACACAAATTCGTGAATTGTGACACCGAAGCCATCATCATCTCCACCATGTGTCGCGATATGGGGATTGAATGCAACCGGACCCGTCTCAATCGCCGGCCATGCAAGACAGCGTTGTCGGAGGAAATGTGCATACCGGGAATGTGGTTCACAATCACTACCATGCTCCGGCTCAACCAGTTGTCCAGCAAGTGCCGATGCAAGCCGTCGTGCAACAAACCTACGCCCCTACTGCGACTTACATTCCTCAAACGGGAACTAAAGACGTCGTCGTGGCCTATCTACTGTGGTTCTTCCTCGGCGTGTTTGGTGGGCATCGCTTCTATCTGGGTCACGTCGGGATGGGCATCCTGTATCTTTTCACTTTTGCCGGATTTGGGATTGGTTGGTTAATTGATGCAATCATCATGCCGCAATTGGTCTATCAGGCGAACAATCCCAACCAAGTCATCATCATTCGATGATTAGAGTTTAGACTCTGACTTTTTTCGCTCAAGCGCTTTGAGTTTCTCGTGTTCGGCATCCAATTCATCAATCCAATTCTGTAACCATGCATCCATGTGTAACCCTCCATCCAGTGTGGATAGTAAACCGGTGTTGCCCGTTATATTTAGGCTGAGAAGTTGTAACGTTTATACCTAGGTGTAATTTCCACACCATGTTACGCAGATAACACCAAGGTGATTTGAATTACTGAACCTCCAATGATACTAACTTCTGAAGATATGCTAGAGATTGAATCCAGTATCGTAACCACCGAAGGAATGGGCGCAAGAATTCGTCAAATTTTCAGTGAACATCGTTTGAGGGAAGACGCATCCTTAGGCGTACATGACATCGCTTGGGAAGTCGAGGCTTCTGTAGAGGCGTTGGATGTATTCACCAGCCGCTGGACAATTGAAATTCTCGCAACGTTGTATATCGCGGGTGAGCGTCGCTTCAATGAATTGCGAAAGTTGTTGGTTGGAATTTCAAGCCGGACACTTTCTGATAAACTTCGCAAGTGTACAGAGAATGGGTTGCTTGATCGGATTGTGATGGAGGGGCCGCCAGTTCGTGTCACCTATCGCTTGACCGAGCATGGCCTGCGCGCGGGTCGATTGTTGGGTCCACTAGTAGCCTACATGAAATTACAAAAGGGTTCAGTCCAGCAAGAATAGGCGGACGTTCCCCTCCTACGTGTCCGAACACTGGACCAATTGCTTCAATAATGACTGAATCCCAAAGGGATTCGATGGCACTGCTACAGCAATGGCACCGACAACGGCCTTGGCTCATGGCTGGGGTTGCGGCGGTTGGCGCCAGTCTTGGGGCTGTCATGCCTTGGAACTGGGCGGCCTCAGGCCTGATCTCGAGTCGGGAAGCAAATCCTTGGGAGCACCCTCTACGACAACGAATTCTGCAGGTCCTAGATACCCAACCGGGACTTGCCTATCGAGAGTTACAGCGTGAATTAGGGGCAGCCAACGGCACCCTCCGTCATCACCTCGATGTTCTCATCTCAAACCGCTCGATTACCGTGGTCCCAGTCAATGGCCGATCTTGCCACTATGCTGG
>JAPKFG010000072.1 GCA_028821675.1 Candidatus Poseidoniales archaeon | reverse complement strand
CCGAGATTGTAGTCATCCTCACCGTACATGACAGCGGTGTGAACCACACCAGTACCATCGGTGGTCGTGACCCAATCTGCCTCAAGGACGGTCCAAGCAGTTTGAGATTCCCCTCGATCAACCGCATCAGGGAATAGAGGTTCGTAGGCCTTGCCAATCAAATCTGAACCGGGAAATTCTTCGAGAATTGTGGCATGATGCCGAATGACTTCTTTGAACAGCTCCTTTGCGAGAATGACCTCTTCGCCGACATTGGCACCTCCACGACCTTCCCAATTGTCTCCCGCCGGTTGGTCGATTCGGACACGGATGTAGGTGACATCCGGTCCAACTGCAAGTCCGACGTTTCCGGGTAGTGTCCAAGGTGTGGTCGTCCAAGCAAGAACAGAGGCATCGTCATCCACAAGTTGGAATTTGATGTAAACGGAAGGCTCGACTACTTCCTTGTAGCCAAGTGCCACTTCGTGGCTGGAATAGGAGGTCCCTGTCTGAGGACAGTAGGGCAGAACCTTGTGACCTCTGAAGAGTAGTTCCTTGTCGAACATTTGCTTCAATGCCCACCAGCATGATTCGACGTAATCGTTGTGCAGTGTAACGTATGGATTATCCAAATCAACCCAGAAGGCCATGCGCTCGGTCATCTCTCGCCAAGCCTGTTCATAGGTCCAGACACTGTTGCGACATTCCTCATTAAACTCGGCCATACCAAATTCTTCAATCGCTTCATTACTCATCAGATCCAGGCGCTTCTGCACTTCGATTTCGACAGGTAGGCCATGGGTGTCCCAGCCACCTTTTCTCTCAACAAAATGACCTTCCATCGCCTTCCAACGGCAGACCAGATCTTTGTAGGTTCGAGCCACCACATGGTGAATGCCCGGCTTACCGTTTGCCGTGGGTGGACCTTCAAGGAAAATGAAGGGAGTGCCATCCTTGCGAGATGCGACTTGCTGGCCGAATGTATCCTCATCACGCCAAGTCGACATTAGCGACTCTTCGAGTGCCACAGGGTCTAGTTCACCTGCGGGATTGGGCACGGCCATGTCTCGCGGGACCTATGGTCCCGATTTCAAGGGTGCGGCAGGGTTCAAACGTTACCGCGACTCCGGAGGGGATATGGAGACAGCCACGTTCGAAGTTGGAGGCATGTCTTGCCAAGGCTGTGTGGCCAACCTAACCTCAGCGCTTCAGTCGGTGGAGGGAGTCTCCTCTGTTGAAGTGGAAATCGGGAGTGCAGTGGTCCATCACGAAGATGTAGCGGACGCCGCATTGAGTGGTGCAATCACAGGAGCTGGATTTACCGTTCCTGAATCGAATTTCAATTGGGGTGATCGAGCGGTTTGGAAACAGTCGGCACACAACACGAAATGGTGTTTAGTTGGCTGTTCAATCGGTGACTTTGGGACAATTGCATTCTTCCAATTCATCCTCACAGATGTGAGTTGGCCGACGATGAATATCATGCTACTTGCAATGTTCAATGGATTGATGACATCGATTGCACTTGAGACATTCATCTTGACCAAACAAATGACGGTCTCTCAAGCATTCAGAACCGCCTGTGGAATGTCACTCATCTCGATGTTGTCAATGGAGGCGGCGATGAATATTGTTGATGTGTTGATTACAGGAGGGGCTATGCTAGCGTGGTATACCCTTCCACCCATGCTACTCGCTGGATTCCTGACACCATGGCCATACAATTACTGGCGGCTGAAGAAGTTCGACAAAGGCTGCTGTTAATCAGTACTTGATGCCCAACTTGTCGTAGATGAAAGACATCAACCAGGCCGGTCCAATCATCAGGTACTGAATGTCCTCAATGAACGAGGGTTTCTGACCCTCAACCTTGTGCCCATAGAATTGACCAATCCAAGCGAGTGCGAAAACCACCAGACAAGCCTGCCAGAGTGGAATATCTGTCACCGACCCATACAAATGACACACTGCGTAGCAAAATACGGACCACAATGTCATGCCCACGGTCAGGGATATCGAGAGTCTGGCATAGAATATTATCACAGGAATGAGCATGATTGTTGCAAAGTTCACCCATTGGTTGACTGCCATCACTTCAGGAACTGGAATACTCCAAAGCAATCCGACGATAGTCAGGAAAATCAGAGGCACGGCGAACCAGTGAATTTTCTTGTTGAGTGGGTTCTGGTGACTTTCTCCATAACCATCGAGCCAGTCCTGCATTGAGCGAGCTTCTCCCATGTGTTAGCGGAGGCCGCGACAGTCCTTCAGGCCATCGACGTAACGTTGAATGGGGCGCAGCGTGAGGATGGTTCGTGACAGTCATCGCGTTGTTGCAGTTGAACCCGACGGTCGGCGACATTTCGGGCAACGTCGCCATTGTCGAAGCAGCGGCTGCAATAGCCGCTGAAGCCGGGGCTGACATGGCTGTAACCAGCGAGTTGGTCATCTCTGGATATCCACCACGAGACATGCTGATGGATGCCACCTTCGTGACCGCTTGCGAAATGGCTGCAATGGCAGTCAACAGTCCAATACCACTGCTTATTGGAACGCCTCTCTCCGCTGGAAAGGACAGACAGAAACCATACAATGGAGTTGTCCGAGTGGCAAAATCTCGAACTGCAAAGGTCGTCGGGAGAAAACAACTGCTCCCCACCTACGATGTCTTCGATGAAGGACGCTATTTCCAAGCCGATGATGGGCCCGGAATCGACCGAAGTCTGCGAGGTGCATCGGTTGGAATCACTGTATGTGAGGATGCTTGGCAGCATATCGGTGAAGTTCCCGCAGATTATCCCGCGGATCCCATCGAACAATTGGCCACATGGCAGCATCAGGGCGAGCCCTTGGCCGTCAGTGTCAACCTTTCATCCTCTCCCTATCATCTGTCCAAAGAGGGAGTGCGAGCTAGATTGGTTCGCAAGGCGGCTTCCACTCTGGGGCATCCCTTCCTGTTGTGCAATCAAATCGGAGGCAATGATGATCTCCTGTTCGATGGGCGAAGCATCGTTGGATGGCCAGATGGAACGGTTGTTCAGGGCCCTGCATGGTGTAGTGGAATCCTCATGGTCAACATCGAAGACCCGAGTGCAGCAAAATGGATTGCTCTTGGAGATGGGGATGCGGCACCGGAAGTGGTCAAGGCCGGTGCAGAACCATCGATGCCATCCAAGGGCCAGGATTTGCTCTCTGCTGTCACACTGGGTTTGGGCGATTATTGTCGAAAAGTCGGAATCGGCAAGATCGTACTCGGAATGAGTGGTGGTATCGATTCGGCGGTCTGTGCCGCAATCGCCTGTCAAGCAGTCGGTGCAGACAACGTGCTAGGCCTAGCGATGCCCTCACGGCATTCTTCGGATCATTCGATTGAGGATGCGAAAGCGACCGCTGAGATTCTTGGTATGGAATTGCAAGTGATGGCCATCAATGACATCCATGACAGTGTCGATTCAACCCTGATGGGAGAACTTGAGGCTGGAAACCCGGTGGCCAAAGAGAATCTGCAGGCGCGAATCCGAGGCACGCTTGTCATGGGCGCCGCCAATGCACGCGGGGCGATGGCAATTGCGACGGGTAACAAGAGTGAATTGGCGATGGGGTACTGTACTCTGTATGGGGACATGAACGGCGGTTATGCACCGCTCGGAGATCTATACAAAACCGAAGTATACGCTGTGGCTCAAGCCATCAATGACAACGCTGGACCACATCCACCCATTACGAAATCGACGATGACCAAGGCTCCATCCGCAGAATTGGCACCCGACCAGAAGGATGAGGACAATCTGCCCCCCTATACTATCCTCGACCCAATTCTAGAAGATTGGATTGAGCGAGGTATTCGAAATGACTCCCCGCTCACACCTGAAGTGTTGGCACGAATGCATGCAAACGAGCACAAGCGCTGGCAGTTGTGTCCCGCACCACGCGTCTCAAATCGTGCCTTCGGCCAAGGATGGCGTCAACCATTGGCTTCCCGACGATGACGGGCAATGGACCCGCATATTCATGGGCAAGAGCCGGCCGGTTCCTACCGATGGACATCCCTGCACCGCTCGCAGCCATGCTGGCGGGCGACCACGGCCCGACCAAACAGAAGGCGGCACGCCTGGTCATAGATTTGGCCTCTACCGCGGGTGCGACTGAGTTTGTTCCATGCGCACACGCGCACGTGAGCGGTGTCTCTCCATTGACTGGGGGACATGGACTTCGTCGCTTCTTAGCCGATCTGGCGGGAGATGAACAAGGGGTTGTCGAAATTCCAACCACACTGAACAGTGCCGGTTGTGACAAAGAGAAAATGGATGAGATGGATATTGAGGTTGAAGACTTCCTCAAGCACCAATTTGAGATAATTCACGCCTACGCTGAACTCGGCATCGAAGCCACACTCTCCTGCACCCCCTACGACAGAGGCATCGACAACGAAGGTGTCGGGTCTTGGGCTGAAAGCAACGCAGTGGCCTTCTCAAACTCTTACACATCGCTCATCACTAACCGTGAGAGTGGACTCTCCGCACTGGCGACTGCCCTCACGGGTTGTGCGCCGAAGTGGGGATTGCACCTTGAGGAGAATCGGGTGCCCAACATTCACGTTCAGGTGGATTGTGCCCTCCAATATATTGCAGATTGGAGTGTTCTAGGAGACTGGATTGGCAAGCAAATCCAACCGGAATGGAACTTACCCTGGGGCATGATGCCGCACATCACCGGATTACCCGAATACATCTCATTCGAACAGAAGAAAGCGTTGTCCGCAGCAGCAGCCAACTATGGATGCCCGATGCTTTGGGCCGAGGGTGTCTCGCCTGAACCACCGGAGTATGAGCCTCAGGGCCGCCTCATGTTCACCGACGATGCGCTGAACGAACGCTATGCTGAACTCGCACCCACCGGACAGGTCGATCTCGTCGTCATCGGCTGCCCACAGGCCAGTGTCGGTGAAGTGCGAACCACCGCCGCAGCCGTGCGCAATCGAATGGAATTGGGGCAGCGAATTCCAGATCAGCGACTCTGGGTGTTTACTAGTGGACACAATCACGAACTATTGGACCAGGAAGGAACGCTCGATGTCCTTGAAGAGGCAGGCGCGCTCATCCTGAAGGATACCTGCCCTGAGGTCACGCCCTACAACAGAACACGATACAATCATCTTCTGACCAACTCCCTGAAGGCTGAGCATTATCTTACCAGTGGCCTCAATCGAATGCCCACCAGTGTGATGCGAATCGAAGATTGCGTCGCGCATGCCTTTGATGCCTCACGTTCCGCCGGCGAACGCCCGGTACTACACGGTAAAGCAGCGAAACCACTCTCAACTAACAAGGTTCACCAAACAGAAGAATGGGCTGGGCAAGGGCGGAGCTTGCCGTCGCAAACCGCGTGGACAGTGAGTGGTAAAGCGCTGGTCACAGATGTCCCGATTACCTATCTCGGATATGTCAATCGAGATTCTGGAGTCATCGAAGAACCAGGGCATCCGCTGGATGGGGTGTCAATCGCTGATACGATCCTCATCTACCCGAAGGGAAGCGGTTCGACTGTGGCACCATTCATCCTGATGGGACTCATCTACACAGAGAAAGGGCCCAGAGCGATTGTCAATCGAGATGTTTGTCCATTGACATTGCCTGCGGCTTCTCTTCTGAAGGTGCCTTATGCACACGGATTCGATGAAGACCCATGTTTGAAAATCAACACGGGAGATGAAGTCCAGATGCGTCTAGAGAATGGCATCGTCACACTGCAAGTCGTGAACCGCGCGGCAGCATCTCCTTGAGGGAGAACACGCTCACCCTCATCATGCGATGCATTGTCACGGGAGGGGCGGGCTTTCTTGGGAGCCACCTAACCGAACAACTCGTCGCAAGGGGGCATTCGGTTGCCGTCATTGACGATATGTTTCGAGGCAGTCAGAAGAATCTCAAAGGATGCAAGGGGATGGATGACTACTATCTTCTGATGAAGGATGCCGCAGTTCGTGACAACTACGAGAAAGCGGCTGACAAACTCGGTGGTGTTGATTGTCTGTACCACTTGGCGGCCATCAATGGTACGCGCTGGTTCCATGAACGACCCGATTTCGTCGTTCAAGTCAATCTCGATACCCTGCGTGTAGCCCTAGATTTCGCGAACACACGCGGTTGTCGATTTGTGTTTACATCATCGCCAGAGGCGTTTGGTGAGCAGCCTGAAATGCCATTGACGAATGCTTCAGACAGCCTCTTCTCTTCGGCTTCCGAACACGGCCGACACTCGTATGGTGCCAGCAAATACCTTGGAGAAGTCCTTGTTCAACACGCAGTGAGTAACAGTAGTCTCGATGCGAGAATAGTTCGCCCATTCAACGCCTATGGACCTCGATTACCCGGCAATTCATACGGTCAAGTAACAGGTATTTTCCTTGAACAATGTCGTCGTGGCGAGCCCATCACGATTCATGGAGATGGTACACAGACTCGCTCGTTCACTTGGGTGGACGAAGCGGTCGAAGGTATTCGAATTGCGGGTGAATTAGAGGAGGGATTGGATGGCTCACGGTTGGCGGGTGCAGCATTCAATCTGGGCAATCCCGAAGAAGTCAGCATCGTGGATCTTGCCAACCTATGCCTTGAAGTGACGGGTTCCGAATCAGTGATTCACTACCAAGAAGTGGGACATCCAGGAGATTCACGCCGACGCGTGCCCGATATCTCAGAATCACAGAGGGTCTTGGGCTGGTCCCCGTTCCAGAGTTTGGAAGAGGGGTTGCGTTCATGCTGGCGCTGGCTTCAGGCTGAGCATCCCTAGGTGAGGTGAATGAGGAGGAAAATCCCCACTGGCCTAATCGGCATGGTTCATCTCAAGGCTCTGCCAGGTTCACCCGGATTTGCAGGGGACATTGGGGCTGTCGAATCATTTGCACTCGCGGATGTGACAACGCTTCTCGCAGGAGGAGTCGATGCTATCTTGGTCGAGAACTTTGGTGAT
>JAPKFG010000071.1 GCA_028821675.1 Candidatus Poseidoniales archaeon | reverse complement strand
AGGGTCTATCCGAATACCCATTGAAACGGATTTACAATTTCAAAGGGCTTTCAGTCCGTCCTTCGATAGGCTACCCATGCGATTAGCGGCGATCCGCTGCGTACCAGGCCTCGTTCAACCATTGTCGAACCATGCCCAGGCCATCTTGATGTAATCTAGAGTCCACCACTTTCCACTCAGCACCGGCCCCTTTCTCCTCGATTGTACGCTGAATCGATCGAATCCGCTCAAATCCAATTCGGTATCGTTCCGCACCCCTCCAGGTATTGGCTTCTCGCTGCTCGATTCTTTCACGATGTGTGCTCTCATCTTCGATTTTGATGACGACACCAACAGCGGCCCCACCTGCAGTCTCCCATGCACTCAACAATCGTCGAGATGGAATGACATGCACACCCTCGAGAACCAAATCTACTCCTTGCTGACGAGCGCGCTCGACTACAGCATCAATTCCGGGCTCTACAGCCCGTGCGGCATCTTCCCAATCCGTGCCGGCATCGCCGACATCGCCTCTTCCGTAAGATGAACGATTCAAAGCGGGGTTCGATGAGTTTGCAGTTGCTCTCATAACCTCCCGAATTGTATCTGATGATGCGATTCGAGCCAACCCCATCTCATGTGCGACGGCCTTAGCCAGTGTGGTTTTTCCAACCCCAGTTGCACCGGAAATGAGTACCAGACGAGGTACGCTCTCACCGTCGGCCATATTCTCTCATCCTTGGAGGGGGTTCTTCACCGTGGCGCCGTCTCATTCCACCGGACGTTGAATGGATTTGATTTCAAGGAACTCATCTAGACCATGCAGGCCCAATTCTCGGCCATTTCCAGACATCTTGTATCCCCCGAAGGGAGCGCTGATGTTGAATGGTCCTCCATTGATGCTGACCTGACCGGTTTGCATGCCGCGTGCAAAGGCCATCGCTCTCTCTACATCAGCGGACCAAACACCCCCAGATAGGCCGTAAATCGAATCATTGGCAAGTGCAAGGGCCTCTTCTTCAGATTCGTAGGTAGTAATCACCAGAACTGGCCCGAAGATTTCCTCTTGCCAGATGGCCATGTCTGGGGTTACATCGGCAAATACAGTCGGTTTGACATAGAATCCAGATTCAAGTCCATCCGGCATCCCCATTCCGCCAGCAATGAGGGTGGCTCCTTCATCCAGTCCAGACTGAATGTATTCAGAAACGCTGGCTTGTTGTCGCGCACTCACCATGGGTCCACATCGGGTTGTGTCATCGAGCGGATCTCCAGCGGTGTAGCGTGCAATTCGACCAGAAATGACCTCGCACACCTCGTCGTTCATTGATTTAGGAATGATGAGCCGGGTCAGCGCTGAGCAGGTCTGTCCTGAATTCTGGTAGCAGGCTCCAATGGCCATCTTTCCGACCAATTGCGGGTCTGCATCATCGAGTGCAACGTTCGCGCTCTTACCACCGAGTTCAAGAGTGACACGTTTGACAGTGTGGGCAGCAGCCTGACTAACGCGCACACCCGCGCCCGTGGAACCGGTGAATGAGACCATGTCGATATCGTGATGACTCGACATGTATTCACCCACGTCAGAGCCATGACCACTGACCAGATTGAAGACGCCATCGGGAAGATCCATCTCATCGATAATGTCGGCCAAGAGGAATGCATTGAGTGGCGCTTCCTTACTGGGTTTGAGCACCATGGTGCAACCGGCCGCAAGCGCAGGTGCCACCTTGCCGATAATCTGGTGGAGCGGGAAGTTCCAAGGGGTGATGAATGCACACACCCCAATCGGTTCTTTGATGATTAGAGAATTTCGAACCTCTTCTTCCCATTCGAACGTTTCCAACATCTTTGCGTAGGAGCGAGCAACGACACGAGGGGTGCCGACCATCGCCATTCGGCTGTAACCGATGGGAGTCCCAACTTCAGCGGTGATGGTTTGTGCCAACTCCTCCGTGTTCTCTTTGATGGCCGCAGATAATGCATTCAGTGTAGCGATTCTCTCTTCGCACGTGGTGGTTCGCCAATCCGGAAAGGCAGCTCGCGCTGCCGTCACTGCTGCATCGACATCGGCTTGGCTGCCAACAGGAACCGAACCGATGACCTCTTCTGTAGCAGGGTTGACAACTTCGATGACACCGTCACCGGAGGCGCTGACCCATTCGCCGTTGATGTAGAGGGAATCGCGTCGCATCATGTGGGGCCGATTCATTCACAACTTATCACCTTCATGCAATTCAATACTGAGGACCTTGACCGGACTGTATGGTCCTAGAGGTCGAACGCCGAGAGTCGGTGGCCATCGTAACGTTGTCTGCAGAAGCAGCACGCAACGCGTTTAACAGCGATTCGATGAGTGAAATCTCAAAGACGCTCAACAATTTGATGGATGACCCAGACATACGCGGAATCGTTCTCACGGGCACTGGTCGATTCTTCTGTGCGGGTGCTGATATCGAGGAATTTCAACGCAGCATCGAGGATGGCCGCATTGGTCCTCTGGTGGATGATCTGACCAGTGTTCTGCATCCATTGCAAGTCCGTATGCGCACGGATTCTACCATTCTCATTGCGGCAGTGAATGGCGCTGCTGCAGGGGGCGGTCTTGGCCTTGCATTGGCTTGCGATGCACGTGTGGCCGTGGCCGATGCCAAACTGGCTGCAGCTTTCTTCAAACTCGGACTGTCGCCGGATGGGGGCTCAACTTGGCTTCTTCCGAGACTGGTCGGCAACCAGGCGACCCGTCGCTTCTTCTTCAATGACGAGACCTGGAACGGCGAAGAGGCTCTGGAGAAGGGTGCTGTCGATGAAGTCGTATCTCAAGATGAACTGGTTAATCGCGCTGTTGAATTGGCCTCTGATTGGGGACAATGGTCGAAAATAAGTCGCAGTGGAACCAAGCAACTGCTCGATGCATCCACCTCGACCTTCTTCCAAACTCAATTAGAATTTGAGCAGGCCCTCATCATCGCTGCAAGTCAGACTGATGACTTCGCCGAAGGTGTGAATGCCTTCCTCGAGAAGCGGGAACCAGAATTTGATTGAGGGATTTAATGCCAACGCGATTGATCGTGATGCGTCACGCAAGCAGCGGTTGGAATTCCCCTCAACAATTAGACCACGAACGTGTCCTCACCGAAGGGGGCCGCCTCGAGGCACCTAGAATGTCAAAGGCTTTGATCGATCTTGATTGGATCCCAGATATCGCGATTGTCTCCAGTTCCGCGCGCACGCGAGAGACTCATTCCCTGTTGATGGATACCCCACATGAAATCCGTCGTGAAATTTATGGCGCTAGCCTTGAGACATTGTTGCCTATTGCTGAAGGGATTGAAACGGACAGCACCACCCTTCTATTGGGGCACAATCCAGGCTGTGAGATGTTGGTTGCAACGTTGAGTGGAGAATTCCATCGAATGCCACCCGTGACCTGTGTATTGTTCATCAAAGAAGGACCGAATTGGAATCTTGAGAGGGTGTTGCGGGCGAATGAAATAGACTAGAGTTTTCTTTCGGCCTTTGTATCAGATGACCAATCATAGATGCCCATGCCCGTCTTCTTCCCAAGTTCCCCGGCATCGACCAATTTGTTGAGTAAGGGATGAGGTCGGTATGATTCATCATCAAACGCTTCGGCCAAATTGTTGAGAATATCTCTTCGCACATCTAAACCAACTAAATCTGAAAGTTCTAGGGGTCCCATCGGGTGTTTGTATCCAAGCCGCATTGCTGTATCGATATCTGTTGCAGAGGCCACTCCATCGGCGAGCATTCGAATCGCTTCATTGCCCAAAACCACACCCAGTCGGCTGGTTGCAAAGCCAGGAACGTCGTTAACAAGAATGCAAGATTTACCCATTGCAGCCCCAACATCCCGTGCAATTTCAATGGTTGACTCAGAGATTTTCTCATGTCGAACCAATTCGAGCAGTTTCATGATTGGAACCGGGTTGAAGAAGTGCATACCAATCACCATTTCTGGGCGCTTAGTAACTCCTGCAATATCGGATATTTTCAACCCCGATGTGTTGGTTCCAAGCACAGCGTTTTGTGGAGCTAATTGATCTAATTGCGTGAAAATTTGTTGTTTCAAATCTAGAATTTCTGGAACGGCTTCAATGACCAAATCAACCCCATTTACAGCTTCAGCCATATCAGTGAACGATCGCAAGTTTCCAGACCACTCTTCTTTTTGTTCATCGGTTGTTTTTCCTCTTGCAATTCCTTTGTCCCAAAATGCATCAATTCGACCCCTTCCTTTCGCCAATCCATCTGGAAAAGCATCGAACAAACGGGTATCCCAACCGGCTTGTGCGCAAACCTGGGCAATCCCTGCCCCCATCGTTCCTGCACCAATTACGGCAACCGCCTGAATTCCCATCGCCATCACTCCCGACCGTATGCGGCTAGAGCAGACTGGAACAATCGCTGTCGTGGAACATCATGCTCAATGAACGAGTAGAATGGTGCGAGATTTTTCAGTAATTCAACCGATGCCACATAGGCCCCATAGCGGAACGGACAAGCCTCTTCGGTATTTGGTATATCAAACCCAATTTTTGCTAGCCCCTTGCGTGTATCTTGGTCCCAAATCGCATATGTGTGCTTGGTAAAGTGAAGATAGGCCGAAAGACGTTGAACATCACAGCGAGCTTCTTCAGTCAGACTCTCGATTAGAAGCGTATCCGGAAATCGAATCGCATAGAGAAACAATAGAACTTCGCGTTCTGTTTCACTTTTCCATTCCCTCCGTTCAAATCCCATCCATTCATCAATCATATCGAGTGTTTTACTCGAATACGGACGGCTAATTCGATACAGTAATTCTTCGTAACCAATAGCATCTTGCTCATCGGAGTGATGGTGGGCATGGAACAACTCGGGAACGCGCTCAAAGAACGGTTTGAGTCGCTCCCGGTCGACATTTAGCAGCCCGTAGGCCAACATTGTCATTGTTTCAACCCCTGCCTAATTCCCCTTCCACTCGCGGTATTGAATCCACTCTTTTGTGAGGTATTCTTCACACAGTACCTTTTCGTCTTCATCCGTAGGGAGAACACTGTCTAGGTAGGCTATCCATGCATCTTCGTCACCCTCAAAGGGTTCTCCATCAATCGTGAATTTGGAACCATGGTAGTTACCAACGCTACGATTGAACTTGTCACTGGGGATAAATAATTCAGGTTCTCCATCTTTTCTTGGCTTGCTGATGCGAACCATTTCCTCTCTGAGTTCGTTGAAGTAGTGCATCCGTGATTCTTCATTCAGATGTTCGCGATCCGCCTCGACCTCAGCTTCTCGTTCATCGTAGCGTCCCTTGACACCATAGACGTAAGCCCACTGTGCTGAGGTACTTTCATCTGTACCAAATAGATCCAATCCTGTGCTGACCCACTTGTTGATGTATTTCTGAAGGAAAGTCATTGGTATGGTACCTTGCTTGACAATTCGCCGCAGACCATTCGCTCCGGTTCCCAAGTGAAATGATTCTTCCTTAAGCATAGGGCCCATGCTTGCAGCCAATGGCTTGAATGAAGATGTGCTGAGCATCTTCAATTGGAATTTCCCATCACGGTCAATGAAATGGGTGAAGCAGAAGAAATCTAACCAGTGGTCAATTGGTTCGTTGAACGAACCGAGGATTCGACTGCGATCTTCCTCGCCACGAATCGGGTTTCCCAATGAATTTCGCTCAAGTAATTTCATCGCTTCACGGACACCCTGTTCACCAAAGAACGTGCAGAGAACGTAAGCCATTTGCCAACCATGTCGCTGCTCTTCACACATGATTCTGAGTGCTGATTTTCGATCATACTCTGTTGGTGCCGATTCTAGCAGGTGGTGTTGCTGTTCAACACTGGCAAATTCAGTGTCACCTTGTACAGTGACCATAGAAACGATGGCATCTCGAATGTTTTGTTGAGGAACCTGCATTCTTCGATCCCATTTCGGCTGACCTTCGAAGTCACCGAACTCAATGATATCTCCAGCTGTATCCCAATCAAATTTGATGTCGAATGTGTAATCACCCAACCAACTCGGGTCAAATCCAATACGAGTTTGCCATTCTTGGAACTCTGAAATCCATGCTTCAAAGTTCGGAGTGTACGTCTCCACGATTTCGGTTGTGCTCATGTCTGTCCCGTAGGGACAGTCATATTTGAAATGGTGTTATTTCCTTTCACTTTCCTGTGAAGCGAGGTGTTCTTCGCTCGACGTAGGATGCGATTCCTTCCTTTGCATCATCAGACTGGAAAAGATCTGATTGCAATTCACGCTCTAATGCGAGGTGGTATTCTAGAGGAATCTCGATTCCACTTTGAACACTTCGCTTGATATTTCCAATCGCCTTGGCTGCGGCCAGAGGTAGTGTGAATTGTCCAGCATAATCCAAGACATCTTGTCTGAATTCATCTAGATTCATGCTATCGTAAATATCGTGAATCAAATCAATTTCCATTGCTTCTTCAAATGAGAATTTACGACCAGTGACCATGATTTCCATCGCTCTCGCCTTGCCAACCAAACGGGATAGACGTGCCGTCCCTCCTGTTCCAGCTAGTACACCGAGAGAGACTTCGGGTAACCCAATCTGTCCGTTGTCTTTTCGAGCGATACGAATATCTGCAGCCATTGCAATCTCGAGGCCGCCACCAACAGTATGACCATTGAGGGCTGCAATCACGAGTTTCGGTGTTTGTTCAAGACGTGAAAGAGTCTCATTTGCATGCAGGCAGAAGAAGTACTTGTAGCGAGGAGT
This sequence comes from Candidatus Poseidoniales archaeon, assembly GCA_028821675.1. Taxonomy (GTDB): domain Archaea; phylum Thermoplasmatota; class Poseidoniia; order Poseidoniales; family Thalassarchaeaceae; genus MGIIb-P. The sequence continues at coordinate 355 of JAPKFG010000071.1, read as the reverse complement.
CAAACTGTTGAGGTAGTTGATACTCGCACCGGCGGAGAAGAATTTGTCTCCATGTCCAGTCATTAGTATGACTGTCACATCACCATCAAAACGAGCGTTGAGAATGGCTTGATCAATATCTTCCCACATTTCCCTAGTGTAGGTATTGACTGGTGTTTTCCCTTCTGCGAGTGGTTTCCCATCAGAATCTGAAATCAGTTCAATAATCGCAATTCCATTATCAGTGACACCGTAATTCACGAGGTTGTTAGGCATGGCTTCCATTTTGGGCCAATTAGACATAGCATCACCGAATCATTACAGGCATATCAAATCGCCGCCGTAGGCGGCTTATCGAATCACAGGCGCTTCTCAG
>JAPKFG010000070.1 GCA_028821675.1 Candidatus Poseidoniales archaeon | reverse complement strand
ATTGATAGTACCATAGAGAGAAACCGACGATGGACAAAACCACGATTCGTCCGAGCAACATCCAGTACCATGCAGGGGGGGCTGACATGACGGGCAGGCCATCGCTGCCAATCGAATCGGGTTCAATCGTTGTCTCCATTGTTCTCGCTAGCAACTTCCTTGCTTTGCTTATCAACAATATGGATTCGTGTTTATTTAATTTGAAAAATAGATTGTGTTTGTTCACTGTCAAGATTGAAGAGATGTCGCGCGCGCCAGCAACCTATGGGCGAGGATGTGCGCAACGTAATCATCATCGGTTCAGGTCCGGCCGGTTATACGGCAGGCCTCTACACTGCGCGCGCATTGCTGAATCCACTGATGTTCGCAGGATACATGTCGGGTGGCCAATTGATGCTCACCAGTGACGTTGAGAACTTCCCTGGATATCCACAAGGAATCGGTGGTCCAGAGATGATGGTGGATCTTCGAGCTCAGGCTGAACGATTTGGCTTGGAAGTTCAAGATCGAAACGTCAGCAGTGTAGATTTCAGTTCTCGGCCGTTCAAGATTGAGACCGAAGGCGAGGAATATTTCGCCAATGCAATCATCATCTGCACTGGTGCTGAGGCCATTTGGTTGGGCGTTGAAGGAGAGGAGGAGCAGAAAGGGCGAGGCATCTCGACCTGTGCGACCTGTGATGGTGCGTTCTTCCGCGATGAGGAAATCATCGTCGTGGGTGGAGGTGATTCAGCCATGGAGGAAGCAACCTTCCTCACTCGATTCGCCTCTAAGGTGACACTCGTTCATCGTCGGGAGGTTTTTCGTGCCTCCAAGGTCATGTACGAACGAGCAGCGAACCATCCGAAGATCGAAATGCAAACATTCCGCCAAGTCAAGAAATGGTTGTCCGACGAAAATGGTTTGACCGGTGCGATTCTCGAAGATCCACGTGATGGGAGCGAGCATGAGATTGCCTGCACGGGCGCATTCATCGCGATTGGGCACAAACCAATCACGCAATTCCTGGGTGGTCAATTACAGACCGATGATGAAGGATATCTGATTCACAGCGAACTGACGATGACCGATGTGCCCGGCGTCTTTGCTGCAGGTGATGTCGTCGACAAGCGATATCGTCAGGCGATTACCGCAGCCGGTCAAGGGTGTGCAGCAGCGATAGATGCAGAGCGTTGGCTTGAAGACAACGTCCACTGAGCGAGGGGTATGGAGGACCTCACGCCCGCCGACAAGGCGAGGTACGCGCGGCACCTGACTTTGCCTCAAATTGGCGAAACAGGTCAAGCTCAACTCAAGGCATCTAGAGTTTTCTCTGTGGGGGCTGGGGGCCTTGGATCTCCGGCGTTACTGTATCTGGCAGCGGCCGGAGTGGGGCACCTCACAATCATTGATGATGATACCATTGAACGCAGCAACCTCCAGCGACAAATTCTTCACTCAGACAAGGATGTGGGGACATCCAAAGCCGAATCTGCAATGCTACGATTGAAACAACTTAATCCTTCAATCTCGATTGACGTGCACTCAGTTCGTTTGACATCTGAAAATGCATTGAATCTGTTGACCGGACACGATATTGTCATTGATGGAACCGATAATATCCCCACTCGATATTTGGTCTGTGATGCCTGTGAAATTCTTGACATTCCATGGGTCTATGGAAGCATTTACCAGTTCGAAGGACAAGTTTCGGTATTCAATCTGAATGGGGGCCCTAACTACCGAGATCTGTTCCCAACACCGCCACCTCCTGAAGCCGTTCCCTCTTGTGAGGAAGGTGGAGTCCTCGGTGTTCTGCCAGGGGTCATCGGATCCATTCAAGCGACTGAAGCAATCAAGGTCTTGCTCGAGATAGGTGAACCTCTGCGTGGACGACTCCTCGTCTACGACGCATTGGAGATGTCGATGAGAACACTGAACTTTTCTACCATTGAAAGAGAACCGATTACAGAACTCATCGATTACGAGGGGTTTTGTGGTGTCAAGACAGGAGTCATGCCTTTCCAAGAGATTGGGCCGAGCGAGTATCTAACACGGCGAAAGGAGGGGTGGAATCCACTGTTCATTGACACGAGAAACGACGTGGAAGCAAGTATTGTGACGCTGCCAGACACCGATGCACTGATTCCACATTTGGACATTCTAATTGCAAATTTGCCCAAAGAACGAGACATCGTATTCTATTGTCGAACCGGAGGGCGTTCCGCAATGGCCGCCTATGCACTTACTCAAAATGGATTTGATGAAGCGATGATATACAACCTCGCTGGAGGAATCCATGCTTGGCATGTCGAGATTGATGAATCGGTTCCAAAGTACTGATAATCAGGCATTTTGAATGACCATGTTCAAGGGTCGTCGATAACGGCCGTAGGCCGTTCTCATGGCATCTATCATCGTAGCAGACGAACAGGAGGGGCGACGCAACCTCCTTGCGGGTACTCTGGAAAGAGAGGACTATTCAGTCACTAGAGCCGGGACACTGCGACAATGTGAAGGCACTGCTCTTGCGACTATGCCTGATGTGGTTCTCATCGATGGTGAATGGAAGACTGGAGATGCCATCGATGCGGCAAGTCGACTCTCTTCGGATCCTGAATTTGCCCTCAAATGCCGAATCGTTATTCTCTCTAGGAATGTTGGGGATGAGTATCTTATCTCGGCGGCCAAAGCCGGCGTCTCAGAGGTTCTTGGCAAACCGGTTGACATGAACAGGCTGCTCGTCCAGTTGGACAAGCATGCGAAGAAACTCTTTGTCGAGCCTCCAGCCGATATTCGAACCGGAACCGGAAGTGGATTCTTTGAGGTCAGCATCTCACCTGGAGACCCTTCGTGGTCGCTCCCGATTCTGCAGGAATTATTGGGTGAAGGTGCCATCGACACTGCCTTCGTTGATGATTTGGTTTCACGCATGGATGAAGATATTGAAATTGGGCATGATGTCCTAGAACGCCTTCTAAGAATGGCCTTTGATGATTTGATTCTAGGCGCAGAGGTCAGTGTAGAAATTGATGATGATATGCCGGAAAAAGAACGCGAAGCCGCTATTACTGCCGCCAAAGCAGAACGCAGGTCGCGACTCATCGATGCCATGGAATCACAGGCTGAGATTATCGAAGGTGAGTTGGATGAGCAATTGGAACGGCTCATGGACCCGCCTGATAAAGTCGCCATATTGACCGAGTTCACGGGAATGATTCCTCTCGATCCAAACACCTTGAAGATGACCAGATTGTCTCTGGAAATCATTCGAGATCTCTTCTGGAACATGGGCATTCCTGTACGAGAACATCTGGGAATGTACTCAACACAGTTGGAAGATGCGCAGCAAATGATTGTGGATTGCCTTGAGGCGCTTCCAGAGGCCCCGGACGAAGAGGAGTGAAAATGCCTAATATTTCATCTGCAAGAAAGGGATTGGGGTTCACTGAAAGACGTGGGCACATCAAACACCTGCGACAAAGTCAGCTCGGTCTGAATCGCTGGAGAGTCGGCTTCGGAATTCTCTTCATTGTCACATGCATTGTGTTCGGATTCCTGCTCTTCAATAATCATGAAGGCGTAATTGAAATCTTTGAAAGAGCCGGTAATTGGGGCTTGTTTGGTTATACAATAGGCCTTTCTATAGCCGTAATGATTCTCCTACCTACGCCATTAATCAAGATTTTTGCAGGAGCAATCTTTCCCTTGCATCTTGCCATTATTGTCAATTTCGCAGGAGCGATGATTGGTGGAATCGGAGCCTTCCTTTTCGGCCGTTGGCTGTTTCGAGATGGGTTGGTGGAAGCGATTGCTAACAATCCGAAACTACAACGGATCGATGCGGCGATTGGTGAAGAGAGCTTACGAATATCCATTCTCATTCGTCTTTCTCCCATCATTCCTGATGAATGGTTGAATTACATTCTCTCAGCGGGGCCGGTCAATCTCAAAACATTCTCAATCTCGAATTGTGCAAGTGTCGTTTACTGTATTGCTTACGCCTACTATGGCTGGGCATTCGGGCAAATCGTTCTCCAAGAAGGAGGGTTGCAATCATTCTCGGAATCGTCTGGAGCCGTGATGATGTTGATTGGTGGACTCGTGGTAACAATCCTCGTAACAGTGATTGTTACTCGGATTACGATGCAAGCACTGGGTGATGTAGTCGGTGATGTGGAGGGGGCATAATTGCGCGAAGGATTGGACCCGTATCCTTTGTATGCCGTACTGCGGTCGAAGATTCCGGAGGAATTGGTATGACACAATCTGAACTACCTAGGATATGGGGTGAAGATTGGAAACCGAGAACCCATTTGGATTTCACTTCTGAAGTAAAAATGGACGATTTGAAAGCGGAACTCATTCGATTCATCACTGAACGACACGACGGACATCTTCGCTTGATTGGATGGTTGTTTGACGAGGTCAGGGGGGACGAGGAGGCTGAGAGTTTAGACGGACCTGCTTTTCATCTGTTCAGTGAGGCTATTGTGAAGAAATTGTCCGATAACCTTGCCAATCGAGCAGAAGAAGCCGGGATCATGGCCACTGAGATTATTCCAAGAAGAGGCGGGGCGCTTCACCTTTCTCGCAGAACCAAGCGTTTCCTTCTGGATGTTCGACTGTGCCTTCGTCGGATTGCTCACGAAGCAACCGTGACAATGGACCAGCGATTTGAATGGCAACGTTGGATGACGCGGACAAGAGCGCTTGATGAACAGCTCAAGGACATCTTCACCAAGGGGGTTACCACACCGGATGGGGATCAATTCGGAGGCAAAGGATTCCGCTCAACTTGGCAAGAAGGAATTGTCGCCTGTGCAACGGCACTGAACTTGGCCAAGGACCTCCCCTCCGGCTCCCAACATACTGGCGATGTGGCCGCACCAATGATTCGAGATATTGGATTGGCCATGGCGATGGGGCAAACGCCAACAGATCTGTTTGCGGCTCAAGTCGGTAAATCAGGTTCACACATGGATGGAGGAAGAGAAGGAGCTGGTGGACGTGACCTCCACATTGGGGACCTGTCCCTAGGAGTGTTGCCCCCGACGGCACCGTTACCGATTGCCAGCGCGACCACAACTGGAATCGCTCTGGCCAGCCAACGTTTGGGAATTGGTAGATTTCAATTCGCACCAGTGGGCGAAGGGTGCTCATCCTCGGGTGAATTCTGGGAAGCGATGAACTTCGCAGGAGCCAGAGGGTTGCCGATTGCTTTCATGATTCAGAATAATCAAATCGCCTTGGACACGTTCGCAGTTGGACAATCTTCCGCGGAAACGTGGGGGGACAAAGGAGCAGCAATGGGAATGCCTGCGTGGACAATCGATGGTTCACATCCACATCATTTCTACTCAAGTGTCGCTGTTGCACGTGAGTTTGCCCTTGAAGGAGGAGGCCCTGTTCTAATTCACGTAGAAACCATGAGAGGATGTGGACATGCACACCATCACGATGATCTCTATCTGGGTGCACCAAGCGGAACTCCGCCTGGTTATGTAGACAAGGATTTGCTCGCTTATTGGGAGGCAAAGGATCCATTACCCACACATCGTAATCTTCTGCTGTCACTGGGCATCAAGGAGGCGACGCTAACCGAAATGGAAGCTGAAGAGAACGCCTTTGTTGACCAAGGTCGAGCAGCGATGGAAGCGATGCCATGGCCTGAAGGCGATAGCGTTCGATATGGAGTGACCTCACTTCACGATGCAGACACACATGCCATGCAGTTTGAACGATTTGACAATCCTGCTGAAAGCACAGAACAATCTGTAGAAAACGGACATGTGACGCTAGAATTCTCGGATGAGGCGAATGCTTGGTCCTATTCACGCGCCATCCAAAATGGGATGGTGGCAATCGCCGAGAGATATGGAGCCTCAGCGGTGTTCATGGGTGAGGACATGGAAATCTCCGGTGCCTTTGGAATGAATGTGCCGCTGAAAAATCAAGGTCATTCTGATTTATTGTTGGATATGCCACTCTCTGAAGCGGTCATAATCCATGCCGCGACCGGCGCTGCTCTGGGCGGCATGCGTCCAGTGGCTGAAATCCAGTTTGGTGGATTCGCCGCGCTAGCGATGAATGCCCTAATCAACAATGCAGCTCAACTTCGTTGGCGTTGGGGCGCAGATGTGCCGATGGTGGTGAGAATCCCACTGGGTGCCAAAACTCGAAGTGGGCCTTTCCATGCCAACATGATCGAATCATGGTTCGCGAATGATCCAGGGCTGGTCATCGTCTTCCCATCCAATCCACAAGATGCTTACGATCTTCTAGTTGAGGCAGCCGCATTGCCTGACCCTGTGGTCTTCCTTGAACATCTGGGAATGTATGGATTGCGAGGCGGAATGACTGGATGGGGGGATCGTATCCACATGCAAGTGGATACAGAAAGTGTGGCTCAAGCCATAGAGTCAGGAAATACTTACAAATTGGGCAAAGCGAATGTTGTTCGAGGTGGAAGTGATGCGACAATCGTCACTTGGGGTGCGATGGTTCATGTCGCTCTGAAGGTCGCTGAAAACCTTGCATCTGAAGGCAAGGAAATCGAAGTGATCGATTTGAGGACACTAGCTCCATTCGATTCGAAGACCTGTGTGGACAGTGTCGCAAGAACTGGGCGATTGCTGGTGTTGCAGGAAGCCCAGTACACCGGCGGTCTTGGGCATACAGTCAGTAGTCGAATCCAAGAGGAGTGTTTCTGGAGTCTAGAAGCACCACCGGTTGTCATTGGTGCCTTGGATACCCCGGTTCCTTTCTCCCCCACTCTGGAAGATTATACAATTCCTACAGCCGAATTGGTTGCTGAACATCTACGGAAATTATGTGCCTAAGACTAAGACGGAGAATCAGGTGGAAGGTACATGGTCGACTTCACGCTCTCTGAAGAACAACTGATGTTGCAGGAGTTGGCGCACGAGTTTGCTATGGACAATGTTCGACCTAATGCAGAACACTGGGATGCCAATAGTGAGTTCCCGATCGAGGCGATTAAAATTGCGCATGAATTGGGCCTGATGAATCTCCACATCCCAGAAGCCTACGGTGGCATGGGCATGGGGACCATGGATGAAGTCCTCGTACAGGAAGAGTTTGCTTGGGGCGACCCGGGCTTTGCGACTGCGGCCTATAGCAATGGTTTGACGGC
>JAPKFG010000010.1 GCA_028821675.1 Candidatus Poseidoniales archaeon | reverse complement strand
CAGCATCGTATCGCTTGAGGCTTCCATCTGGGTCCTGACACCACGAGACTCCGGCTTCATCCGCCCACAGAGTCTGTCCATGTTCGTTCGTCGTTGCGTGCGTCGGTGGAGATTTGTCATAGACCAGTAATACATCACCTGGAGTTTCAGAGAATATCGCCCCCTCGTCCATCAATGTTAGACGGACCGCTTGGTCTCCTTCGACAGTAGACGCCTGCACAGCAGCATCTACGCCAGCCATGGCGTAGAGGTCCTCGGCCGGTTGGGCCTCGATGCCAAAGCCACCTGCGTACTGGTCAACCTCATCACGGCCCCTTCGGCGCGTGAGGAAGACGGCTACACCTCCGACACCGATGAACAGGACGATGATTAAGGCAATCAGGAATGGCATGTAACCTCCTTCTTCCTCGACGGAACGAGCTGCATCTTCTGGGTAGAAGTCGGCCACATCACCAATACCGTCTCCATCGCTGTCAGAGACTTCGTTGGGGTCGTTAGGGAAAGCATCCTGCGCATTATTGACACCATCACCGTCACTGTCGATTTGGGTTAGACTGCAACCCACGCTGTTGACGGATTCACCAGAGGGCGTGTCTGCACACGTATCTCTGTCATCCATCACCGAGTCACCATCGGTGTCCGCTTGCTCGGGCGAGCAACCGTCCGTGCGCGGAGTCCAGATGCTCAGGGTGAGTTCACACTGGTCAAGGTCGTTGGTTACACCATCGTTGTCGTCATCTAGTTCTGAAGCGGCACAACCAGTATTGTCGACGGATTCACCTGCGGGACTGTTTGGACAGACCGTGTCCGTAGCATCATTGACGCCATCTTCATCTCCATCCAATTGAGTCGAATCACAGCCGTTCATATTGGCATTGTATCCAGGCATTGTCATCGGACAGAGATCGTCGGCATCCATGACACCATCTTCGTCAGTATCACGCTGGGCTGCGCCACAGCCTGTGCTGTCGGCTATATCGAGTGTTGAAGTGTATGGGCATAGATCATCGGCGTCATAGATTCCGTCCTCATCAGAATCCCATTCAGAATCTGCGCATCCGTATCCGTTCACAGTGGCGCCCGGTGGGCTTGCTGGACACTGGTCTAGGTGGTCCTTGATGCCGTCATTGTCGGTATCACGCTGGCTTGCTGCGCAACCATAGCCATCGATTTCTTCTCCCTGAGGCGAACCCGGGCAGATATCGAGGGCATCGGAGACTCCATCCATGTCCGCATCCTTCTGCGAATCACTGCAACCGATTGCATCGGCGACTTCGCCGCCGGGCGTGTTCGGACAGGTATCATTGTCGTTGGTCACACCATCGTTGTCATCATCGAGTTCTGATGCGGCGCAACCGTTGCTGTCCACTATTGCTCCAGTAGGGCTGTTGGGACAGTGATCGGGATTCACACCGGTGGGGTTGTCACCGTACCCGTCACCATCAGAGTCCTGATGTTGGGTGTATTCGTTGGGGAAGGCATCCGAGTTGTTGCCGCTGGGGTTGTCGCCCCAGCCATCACCATCGCTGTCGGCCCATTGTGAGCCATCGTTAGGGAAGGCATCGGGGTTGGTTCCCGAGGCATTGTCTCCATAGCCATCACCATCTGAATCTGTACATTGAGTGGGGTCATCTGGCCATTGATCGGCATTGTTACCGGCGGGGTTGTCGCCACAACCATCACCATCTTTGTCGACCCATTGCGTTCCATCCTGCGGGAAGGCATCGGGGTTGGTTCCGGAGGCATTGTCACCCCATCCGTCATCATCACTGTCCGCCCATTGTGAGGGGTCATTGGGAAAATCATCGCCCGCGGTTCCGTTCGGATTGTCACCATATCCGTCACCATCGGTGTCGGCCCACTGTGTCCCGTCGTTGGGCCAGAGGTCGGGATTGTTACCGTTCGGGTTGTCACCATATCCATCGCCATCAGAATCGGACCATTGGGTGGAATCAGTGGGGAAGTCATCGGCATTGTTGCCGCCCGGATTGTCACCATATCCGTCACCGTCAAAATCGGACCACTGAGTCGGGTCGGTAGGGAATGCATCGGGGCTGGAACCGTTCGGGTTGTCGCCGTATCCATCACCATCCTGATCAGAGCATTGTGTGGGGTCGAATGGGAACTGGTCGCCGTTGGTTCCGTTTGGATTGTCACCGCAGCCATCACCATCCGCATCGGACCACTGCGTTGCGTCCAGTGGGAATGCATCACCATTGTTTCCACTGGCGTTGTCACCGTATCCGTCACCATCCGCATCGTTCCATTGAGTTGAGTCGTTGACGAAATCATCGATATCATCCGTGTAACCGTCTCCATCAGTATCACGCTGACTGTCCGAACAGCCGTTCTGATCCACAGTCGCGCCACTTGGTGTGTTGGCACACAAGTCGTTCTGATCCCAGATACCGTCATTGTCCGCATCATGGATAATCGAGATACAATCCACATCAGTATCGATGATACCTCCAGACACAATCAAAGTCAGTTTGACTTCGACGCAGTAGTAACCACTGAGGCCGGGAACGGTCCATGATTCGTTGCCGCTCATCGTCCCACTGGTCGCATTGAAGGAACTCCATCCACTGTCGAAATGCGTCGTGTTGTTCGCGTAACCATAGAAGCGCACCTTCTGAACATAGACAGATCCGCCCGTTAGGTTGTATGCGCTCCAAGTGACGCTATCGTTGTAGAGGTTGGTCACTTCAATATCGGGGAGTGTCGGGATGAAGCAGTCGATACTTGCATCGACAAGGCTGCCATTCGAATCGTACAATTCGGCGTAGAAACACTTCTCAGTCCGTGTAGATGGCATTGCCCATGATGTTGAATTCGTGTGACTTGTTCCCGAACTGAGTGAAACCTGATAGGTTCCAGAATCCAAAGTCGTTCCATTGGGACCATCCAACAGATACCAATCGACATCGTAGGTGTTGCCGGTGGTCAGGTTAGTCAACAGAACCGAACCGGTGGTGTCGCTGGTGACGGTGTTCTGAACGAAGAGTCGTTCTATGCAATACATGTCGGAATCAATCAATGTCCCGGCAAGGCTGTGATTCATGTCGTAGAGGTCACCGATGATGCAGTAGGTGCCACCCATTTCGTACGTGGCCAGGGTTAGATTCAGCAGATGATTCGCGGTGCTATTCGCGGTGAAGTTGTCTAGTGTAGAACCGAGTAAGGTGTGGGAATTTCCGTTCCAATAGGTGTACTGCGCGGCAATCTGGTAGTTTGTTCCCGCCGAAAGATTGGATGCTCCAAGATCTGCCGCGGTGTCGTTCATGTGCGTGACACTCACATTGCCACTTGCTGGAGGCAATGTAGCCGTGGTCCAGCAATCCCAGACCTCGTCAATCAGGTTGCCTGCCGAATCCCAGATATCAGCGAGCAGACAGTGAGGAAGACTTCCACCGTTGTTGGTGAAGTTGATGGTTTGATTGTGTGGTACCGATCCACTGGAGAAAGAATAATTCCCCAGGTCATAAGCAGTGGTGAAATTGCCATCAACGATGTACCAATCCACTGTATATGATGCACCAGCCGTCAGATTCGATGCTCGAATCCAGCCACTGGTGTCACTGGTATGATTCACATACAATATCTCGTGATACATGCAATCGATGTCATCGGCTGACATGTTCCAAGTGGTCCCCACCTGTTCCCACACCTGCGCAGTGAAGCACCATGTGCCACCCACCGAGGGAGAACTGTGTGCTTGATTCGTATTGCCTGTGGTTGAAGATGGTACATTGGTGCCCTGTTGCACGATGGTGTGAGCGGTCCCATTCCAGAATGTCCAGTACCAGTCAATCTCGTAGTATGAATTTGCAGATAGGTTGCCCCATGAATAGGCGCCGTTTGTTGAAGTAACACTTGTTACTGTAACCCATTCTGTTCCGGTTCCAGTCGGCGCTGATCCACTCCAACCACTCCATGTTCCAGTTGTAACATTGCCTGTAGATCCACTGGAACCAGCACTTCCATTTACTCCTGTACCGAATCTGGCTCCCCCTAATCCTCCAGATCCACCAGAGGTCGAGATGGTTGAGGAACTTGAAATCATCAGATTACTGGAGCTACTCGCACGAATGTCGATATTGCCGGCGGAACCACCGCCGCCCCCGTCTCCTCCGTCATACATGAACAGGCACGGATTGCCTGGCATGCAATCTCCATCGGCGCCGTCTCCGCCACTACCACCTTGAGCGAGAACGGTACCTCCTGACGAACCACCTATTGTGACATTGTTCGAGCGCATCACGATTGATCCACCTGATCCTCCGCCGGCTCCAGGTCCACCGGTTCCAGACCCGTTGTTGTATCGATAACCAGGGTCCCCGTCGTATCCAGAAGCACTGACAGTGCCGTAGATTACGATGGTGTCAGCGTAGATGATTATGCGGCCGCCGCCCTGTCCACTGGCTGACACGAGGTGTCCTGCATTGTCATAGACAGCACCTCCGTTTGAACCAGTTTCGTTGCCGACACCGTAGGAAGAGCCGCCGTTGGATGTAGTAGTGCCACCGCCGTCACCACCGCTACCGTAATGACCGGCTCCACCAGCTCCATCGCCTCGCCAACTGCTGGAGAGATGGGCTGAGTTACCCACGCCCTGAGAGTTGGTTGTGTTGTCATGGGCGATGATGGCTCCTCCGGCGGCCACAGTGAGTGTGTTAACTGTGAGAACCAGATCGCCAGTAGCCACAATTGAGCCACAAGGGGCGATAATTCCACAGCCGATGTAAAGGTCATCGTAGGCGTGACTGCCGCTCAAGTATGTGGTGTTGAGAATGGTCGCATTCGTTGTTCCTGCACCAGGTGGACCAGACGGCGAGGTAGGAGTACCACCACCACCACTAGTAAAACTCAATCCGCCGAAGGTTACCGAGTAGCTGTTGGTTGCACTACCCCAGCCGAAGATTTGTGCATACAACGTCTGATTGGTGGTCGGCGTATAGGTCACCGATTCGGAGTTGCCGGCACCCGCTGACCAGTCCACTAGACTCTGGCTAGAATCGTAGAGGTCCATGTCCAAGTCACCCTGTGAATTCGTGAATGAGATATTCACCCAATAGGTCGTGCCGGCGCTTGCATCGATGGAGAAGAAGTCGTCATCTGAAGAATTGTGAATCGTCAGGCTGTTCAGGTTTGATGGTGAAGAAATCGGTGTGGCCGTTGCGAAGGAATCGTTTGGCTCGTTCACATCACCGGTGGTGGGTGGCGGTGGCGGAGTTCCAGTGGACTCAACAGACAGGTTGTACCACGAGGTGCCACCTGAAGAGAACACCCAGATGACGATTATTCTATTCGTGGTGAGATTGAATACAACCTGCTCGTCATGGGTCGTACTATGACTATAGTCAATCATGATGTTGTTGCCTATGCTGTTGGTGTAATACACATTCAACTGCAGGTTTGCCGTGCTGTGGAGGAACGACAGATTGACGAAATTCATCGAGCCAGAGGTGAGATTGAGGGTGAAGTAATCGTCTTGGCCAGCGTTGTGAATATTCGCGGCTGTGGTGCTGTTCACTTGAATGGACGTCGCGGCGGAGGCTGAGTCGTCTGGCTCATACTGATCGGGCGTCAGATTCGTCGTACCGACATGGTAGAATGATGAGTTCCAGGTATCTAGCAGCGACTGGTTCGAGTAGTCGTAGAGGCGGAAGGATACCGCGTAGGTCCCTTGGAAGTTGCCCGGAGACCACGCAGCGGATGCTGTCATCGTGCTGCTGCTAGGACTGTTCCAGATACCGCTGTCCGAATTGTGGAGAGAACCACTGGGGAAATAGGTGAACACAGACCACTGGTAAATCTCTGTGCTGCTGAGGTTCGTCCCTGTCACCAATGCGCCCACATGCGTGATGTTGGATGCCGTGACTGCCTCATTTCCTGTGAGTCCCCCCCCAATGACAAACTGAGATGTGGTATTGTCCAAAGAAAGTCCAAGGATATCGGTCAATTCGCAATTCACGCTGTAGGTTCCATTCGTCGTTGGGGTTGTCCAACTGGCATTGTAACTAGTGTTTCCTGAAACACCGCTGAAGGTTCCGTAGTCAAACCCATGCAACAGTCCAGAGGGGTAGTAAATGAACGCCCACCAATAATATGTTTCGTTACTATCAAGATTTGTAAGATCCACACTCGCTGAACTGTTAGTAACACTTGAGAGTGAAACAGTCTCATTTCCAGTCGCAGCAGCCGCATTCGGGATGCCTGCAACTAGTGTCGAAAGAATCAGCATCGTCACCATAAAAATCGAATTACCACGATGGAACTGCAATTCAGAGCGAGCGCTCGCCATGGCTCTGGGACGCCCCTATAGCACTTCAAACTCTTCATCGACATGAATCGCCCTAAAGGGCGGTTATGCGTGTTTGACAACAATTACTCTATTCGAATTTGAAGCGCCGTGTGCAGGATTTGAACCTGCGACCTGCGGATTAACAGTCCGCCGCTCCACCAACTAAGCTAACACGGCTTGCGAGTCGGCGACTTGGCTTCCATTCAAGAATGAATCGGGTGGCTTCGGCCCGAATTAACGGGGCTGCGAGATAGTGAATACTATGGACGGTTTTGACCGGATTGAATTCATGGGTGAGGTTGGCGGAGCTTGGGATGCTTCTGCGGAGAACCTTGCACATGCTAAGGCTGTGCTGGCTGCAACCGCTGCTAGTGGAGCGCTGTATCGTGACGGATTGGGCATGATCGCCAGCGAGAATATCGTCAGTCCTCGCGTTCAGGAAGTCATCACCAGTGATTTGCATGGACGCTATGCTGAGGGCCTGCCGGGCAAGAGATATTATCAGGGCTGCGATGGTTTTGATGACATAGAAGCCCTCGGTATCTCATTGGCACAAAATGTGTTCAATTGCCGATTCGCAAACATCCAATCCACCTCTGGAACCGTTTCCAATATTGGGGCGCTCAAGGCATTGGCCAAACCCGGTGACAAAATCACCGCCGTGTCGACCGCTGATGGTGGCCACATCTCGCACGCACGAATGGGTGCGGTGGGTGTGCGCGGGCTGGACCTGACGACCTATCCATGGGATATCGACCGAATGGAGCCGGATGTCGATGCAGCCTGCGGTCTGATTCGCGAAATTGAACCCACTCTCGCCTTGGTCGGCCAATCTGTGTTCCTGTTCCCCACGCCTCTCCAAGAGATGGCCGATGCCGCCCACGAGGTCGGTGCGATGGTGATGTATGACGGCGCTCACGTTCTCGGCCTCATCGGTGGTGGTCAGTTCCAAGATCCACTCCGAGAAGGTGCGGATGTCGTCACTGGTTCCAGTCACAAGACCTTCCCGGGGCCTCAAGGTGGATTCATCCTTTCAGACAGCGAAGATGAGAAGTTTCACCGGAAGTTGAACAGTGCCATTTTCCCAGGTGTTTGCTCCTCTTACCACCTGCATCATGTTGCGGGCAAGGTGATTGCACTGGCGGAATTCGCCGAATATGGCGCCGCCTATGCTGAAGCCATAGTTGACAACGCCAAGGCCTTCGGTGCAGCGATGGCTGCTGAAGGATTCGATGTTCTGGCCGAAGGTCGAGGATACACGGCTTCCCATCAGATTCTGACTCGACATGGAGAGACCGATTCAGGTGCCGGTGCAAAGGCTGCACAAATGCTTGAGGATGCAGGTATCATCACCAACATGAATATGCTTCCCGGCGACACCAAGGCGATGACTCCGAGTGGTCTGCGTTTGGGTGTGCAGGAGTTGACTCGCGTGGGCATGGGCACAACGCAGATGGAAGAGGTGGCTCGTCTCTATGCGCGCGTACTGCTCAAGGGGGAGGATGCTGCTTCCGTCAAAGCGGATGTGGCCGCACTCAAGAGTGAGTTCCAAATCATCCGCTACTGCTTCAACGAGGATTCAGTGAGCGGATATCCACTGTAATTCGGGATGGGGCAACATAATTGCGTTGTCATTCAGTCGCTGCTGATATGCGAGCAACAGCCCTGATGCTCGGACTCCTGATGTTATCAGCTCCGTTGTCTGGCTGTTTTGGTAATGACACCCCTCCGTCTACTCCGGAGGAACCTTCTCTTCCAGAGGGAATTTTCGTAACTGGGCCTGATGGTTTGCCGGTAGATGTAGAACCTATTACCATGAGTTTCAACTTCAGTGATGTCGGCGAAGATGGTGCTGAACCGAGCCTCGGCATCACGTCGAGTGGTTGCATCTTCTTCATCGCCTTTGAGAAGGTCATGCGTTCTTGTGACCATGGGGAAACATGGGAGGATGTATCTGGTCCTCAATGCGCATTCCAGACCAATGATCCGTGGGGTTGGGTTGACCCAATCACCGACCGGATATTTGCCGTGCAGATGCAGGGCCTTGAGACATCTTGGATATGCTGGAGTGATGATGATGGAGAATCTTGGTTGGGCAATCCCCACGATTCAGGAACGACTCCAATCAATGACCACATCAAATTGGCCACCGGACCGTGGACGAGCAGTGGATATGGCATCGGCGGAATTGTCTCACAAAACTTCTATGAAACCGCCGTATACTACTGTTACAACAAACTCGCCGGAATCTTCTGCTACACCAGTTTTGATGGAGGCGCTACGTTTGAGGCAGGTGGACAACTCTACGGATTGGCTACTACCAATGGTGGACTACATGGAGCCATTACCTCTGCACCAGATGGCACCGTCTATGTCACACCCAGAGTTGAAACACCCACAGTCATCGTTTCCGATGACAATGGTTTGAGTTGGTTTGATAGGACCATGGGTGAGGATGTCGGGACACCCTATCCACGCAAGAATTCGGAGGTCGCTACCGACACTGAATCCAATGCCTACCACATCTGGACCGGGGCTGACGAAGGCGTCTACATGTCGAGGAGTACTGATTCAGGACAGTCCTGGGAGCAGAACAGTACTCGAATCAGCCCAGTCGAAATCATCTCGTCTGTATTTCCTCAGGTTGATGCAGGCGACCCAGGAAGGATTGCGATTACTTACCTTGGGAGTGAAAACGCGAGTGAATTGAACCAATCCGACATTGATGGAAATCCATGGGACGGCAATGCCCACTACGCCAACTCAAACGTCAGTTACTACCTGTATATCACCTACAGTTTGAACGCACTCGATGAAAACCCTGTATTCCACACCGTTCGCGCCTCAACTGATCCGGTACAGGTCGGTAGCATCTGTCTGAACAGTGGCGATTGCCGTGATATTGGCGGCTCTAATCGCAACCTGCTCGATTTCAACGATTTACACTTGGATCTAGACGGCCGAGTCTACATCGCATTCGCAGACGGATGTTTTGACGATTGCGCGACAAAAGAGAACCCACAACCCGAAGACTCTCGAAGTCGCAGAGGCATCATGTGCTATCTGGGGAGTGGTCCGAGTCTGTACGAATCCGTCGGTGATTTGGCCGAGTTCTCGTAATATCATCACGATGTAGCAAGGAAAGTTACTTTAATTTCCACACTCTCCGAGATGTTATGTCTCTTGAGGTATTGTAGATGGGGGAAATGTTGCATAAGTTGCACGTTTCTCCATATCCACCCAAAGAAGAGATTGCGAACGTCATCACCCATGGTCTGGGTGTCATTCTCGCAGGGGTCGGCCTTTACTTCCTATTGATAGAGGCAAATCTAACAGATGACCCGTGGAAACTATGGTCGAGCGTGACGTTCGGTCTGTGCATGATCACTTGCTATCTCTTCTCTACCCTGTACCATGCCTCTACGAATCCTGAATTCAAGCATCAGATGAGAATTGCAGATCATATTGGGATATATCTGTTGATTGCTGGCTCCTATACTCCTTTCGTCCTAGTGAGCCTCCGTGGTTGGATCGGTTGGACTTACTTCGTTATCATATGGGGTTGCGCAGTGGTTGGAATCATTCTCAGAATCGTGAATATGCGTGTTCCAAACTATGTCTCTGTTGCACCTTATCTCATCATGGGGTGGTTGGCCATCATTGGAATTAAACCGCTGTTTGACTCAGTGGGATGGGATGGTTTAGGTCTGGTTTTACTAGGGGGAATTTTCTACTCAATCGGGGTTGTGTTCTACTCGTTGGATAGGGTACCATTCAACCATGCAATTTGGCATCTGTTCGTGCTCGCGGGAAGTATCAGCCATTACTTCGCAATCTTGTTTGAAGTGATTCCTCATTGAAATTTATTCTCCTCCATCTTCAGCAGGAAGGGTTTTCGGATTGACCCTTCCCATTTTTGGAATTTACACAGCACTGTATGGTAAAGACAAATTATGAGAGGGAATACCAATCATCATGGCTCATGTTTGGGTGGTCGATTCCAATTGTTTCATCCACATCGGTTCTATGGCCCCCGAAGGGTTCATTGACGATCTGAAAAATATTCTAGACAATGAATCAACTAGTTTGCATGTCACCCCAGGTGTACATGATGAGGTGCGTAATGTTAGATTCCAAAGATGGAATGGAAAGCCAAATCTTCTTGAGAAAATGAGCGGAATTCTAATGACAATAAATGTCGAAGAAAATGAAATTCGCGCACTTGCAGGAAAAATCGGCACGAAAGCATCCCCGCAAGATGTCGATTTATCACTAATGGTTCTGGCTGCAAAGATGACTCATGAAGGCCGTAAAGTGACTCTCGTTTCTGATGATTTCAAAATGACTACAGCAGGTGACAAAGTGAATATGGTCTTTGATACATGCCCACCTTCAACATTTTTACAACGATTAGCAGATTCTGGTTCTAGAGGACAAAGAACTCGCTTGCGTAGTCTTTCACGTCGTGTTCGTGCGGCAGAAATGAGATATGCCATCAGTCGTGCTGGACAGTATGACATTCAGGCCAAACTTACCTGGATGATTGACACATTATTGTCGTCAAAAGTAGTTTTAGAAGATGATACTGAGGATATATCAACTTCTGATGAACGAAAGATGATTGCAGCCCTCATTCGCTCTATCCGTGGTGAAAATGTCAAGAAATCAACCCTTAACAAACTGGGCAATCTACCAGAAATTTGCGCATCAGTTTCCAAATTGGACGAGCATCTCACGTCATTATCATCGGATGGGAGTTCAGATGACATTGGCCAAGAGTATGAGAATACTGCCACAATTCTAGCTGAAGTTTTGGAAATCACAGGATTTGCGTTG
The DNA here is from genome assembly GCA_028821675.1 of Candidatus Poseidoniales archaeon. Taxonomy (GTDB): domain Archaea; phylum Thermoplasmatota; class Poseidoniia; order Poseidoniales; family Thalassarchaeaceae; genus MGIIb-P. The sequence continues at coordinate 18,228 of JAPKFG010000010.1, read as the reverse complement.
GCTCCATTGGATGAAGGAATGGCCGAACTTGCACATCGAGCCATGGCTGGATATCTCTACCGAATAGAATCAGCTCTCGGTGTTATGGCAAAAATGTCAGGAAATCTTGGTTTGGCCCGCTTGCATCTTTCACGGGCTTTGCATTCAGCAACCCTCATCGATGATGTCGGAGCTGAAATGCGAGCAATGCACCAATTGGGAATGCTGGCACTCGCTACAGATGATTGGAAACGAGCAGCAACATTGTTTGAGACATCAGATCGCCAGTGTCAATCAATTGGCGGCAATAGAATACCACATCTCGTACTGTCTGGAATTTCACGTCAACTTAATGGCGATGAAGAACTTGCAGAATCTCACATGAAGTTTGCAGCAGCATTGGTTCAATCAAACAAGACTGAAGCAACTGGAATTCTCACAAGTGTTGGAAATGGATTGTTAACTGTAGATTGCCCTGGCTTAGCAATTGAAGTGCTTGATGAGGCCATGGAATGTGCAATTGAAACAGGACAGAGTGACCGTCTCGAAATGTTAGCAGAACTTCTTCTGTTGGCAAATACCGCCATCAGCAATCGTGAACAGGGCCACTTCGATGGTTTGCGTCAATTACTTGATGGATTGAATGAAATCGATGATGCATCAAGTAGCGAATTTTTAGCGAGAATTGCAGACATAGATCAGAAGGCAATAGAGTTGTCAAAGCCCTTGGACGAAACTTGGAGCGAGTGGCAACCAGCAACTCGTCTATTGCCCGATGATTCACCTCTTACTGTGCTTCGAATCGATGAGGATGATGCAGGACGTAATTTGGTTATTTCACACCACGCTGAATTGGGTGCCATTGGGTTGTGGCTACCAGAAGGTGGAATTCAAGCATCACCGGGAAATCAAATTCAGATTCATAATAGTCGTGTCAAGGTGGCTCCACCAACTGATATTCTTCGAGATGTTCACAACATACGCGGTGTTGTCGCCATCGAAGATGCCGCTGCGTTGTCATTCATTGTTCGAACAGATGAAATTATGGATGACGACTAATTTAGTGGGCTTCCCGCCTCGCTACCCATGAGATCAGTACTTGTCCCACATGGACCCTTCACCTTGGGACACGCGTCGTTCTGCTTCGAGGAAGCTCTCGCGTCGCTTACGGCCGAACAAACCGAACATCAACAGTAATCCGATTGCGCCAGTGGACGTCGCATAGATGTCGAAGTTACTCTCGCCTCCATCCACTTCCTCTAGTGGCGGTGTGATGCTTCCGCCTTCATCGCTCTCCTTGACGATGGTGACATCATCTTCGAGTTGCAGGGTTCTGCCAGCGGAATCCTCGATGATCAATTCGACCGTAAATTCCCCACCTGTGGAATATTCATGCAGAATGGTTGCACCCGATTCTCCCGTGTCATCCCCGAACTTCCAAGTGAAGGTGTACGGGCCTTCTCCTCCGATCGCCATCCCATAGAATTCGATTGAGGCAACCATGTCCTTGTTGATTGGATCGAGTTGACCCGAGTGGCTGATGAAACCTGTCAGATTTCCAATCACTGGTGGTTCTGTCGCGATAATTTGAATCCCTCGCTCCAGCATGTCTCCGTCTCTGTCGGTGACCTGCAGAAGGACATTGTACACGCCGGCTGTATAGAAGGTGTGAACGATACTCGTTAGATTCTCAGCGAAGGTTCCATCATCGAAATCCCAACTGATTTGGTAGGGCGTTCTCCCTTGAGATATATTTGCATAGAATGTCACAGATAGTGAGACATCCCCTGTGGTCTGATTGGCCGTCAGTACAACTCGAAGTTGGTCATAGGTGCAACTCCCATCATCATCGGTCGCATCTGGATTGAAATTCTTAGCGGCCTGATCCTTGCAACCGAATATCGGCTCCGGTGTGATGACGGTCTGATTCTCCTCTATCTCAAAATCAATGGTGTGAGTGATACTTCCGGGGTTCCAATAGGTGTGATTTTCTTCATAGAAATCAAATTTGAAGGACACAGTTCCATTTGTAACTGTACAACCTGAACCACAATCGAACGAGATTAATTCGGATTGGCTAGAATCGGCTTCAATGGAGTATGAACTCATGCTATGGTCGATTCCTGCACCGTCAGGAACTCCAGTTGCAGACACGTTCACAGTTCCAGCGACAGTGACGACGTTCGAATTGTAGATGGCGCAGTTGAGGCTCGTTCCTCTCGCTTCACCGCTGTCATCCTCTTCGAGTACCATACGCCAGTCGTCATAATCACCAAAGACACAGTTGAATTCCAAAGCCAAGAGGTCTTGTGGCGCATTTCCAACAGTGAAAACAAATTCATCTGTATCAACTAGGATCCCATCCACAGCATCCATCCACAGGAACGCCTTGAATCTGTATTCGGTATCAATCTCTAACTCACTCGTGGCGTTGATTCCCGATAAATTATAATTGGCTATTTGGGATTGTAATGACATTGAGAAAAGTCGAAGATCATCACTTCCATTGCCTGAATCATCGACCCTAAACAACTTGAATTGCATAACATAGTTGGCCCCATTCTCAAGGTCCCCCATCTCAAAACTGAAGATAACATCCTTCATCGCCTCTTCATCACCGATGACGTCGAAGTGCCACTCTTCTGGGGCTACAGAGATGCTGACAGACGCTGGTGCACTGTTGTTGGCCACATCACCCCATCCAAAGGTACTCGTCCCATTCGCTATGACAGTTCCATATTGAGATAGCGTAGTGTGAATGGTGTACGGTCCCTCTTGGTCGGGCGTCCAATATTCCGTAATCAGTTCACCATCCTGCCCTTGTGCAGTGGCGAAATTATTTGCGAAATTTTGGTGCACAAAGTTCGCATCAACCCGTGTTATGTTTATTTCGTAATCGTAATTGATGTACTCGGTCAGGTTCTCAAATTCGACCTCGATTTTGATACGATTCTCCTCCACTTCTTTATCCGTCGATATTTTCACTTTCTCAGTTTCATCTTCGTTCCCTCTGCCACTGGAATCAGCCACAGCGGTGAAGGGTAGAGCCAGCATGAGCAGAATCATCCCCATTGAGAGAAAACTTCGCCGCCGGCTCATCATGGTGGTAGATGTGTTCTGCTTCTATTTCATAGAAGCGCCAACAAGTGCGTCAAATAATCTCGATAATGCGACTTTCAGCATCCACCGCATCATTGCTGAAGGTGATGGCATCTTCGATTATTTCACGATGTTCAGTGGATAATTCTCCACGATGATAGATGGTAATCCAAGGTTCTCCCTCAATCAATAACGATCCGACATGGGCATCGAGAACAAATCCTACCCCTGCATCAATTTCATCGCCCAGATTGAGCCGTCCACCTCCAAGTTCGAGAACTATGGTACCGAGTGCCATCGCGTCAATGTCGGCAATCCACCCGGGTTGGGCGGCGGTGAATTCTGTGGTATTCAACGCGGTGTCGAGCAATCCGAGCGCAGCTAGTAGATTCGCTTCGCTTTCGAATGACGATTGTTTGACACCTTGAGCGATGCACATTTCTTCAAACACGGCCATTGCACTGCCATCAATCAAAGAATCATGGATTTTGTAGGCTCCTTCATCCACGGTTTCACATATTCCAGTGGCATGAAGGAGAACGCCACCCTGGATACAGACTAGTTCCTCAAGGTCCGCAGGTCCAGCCCCTCGTAGAGTCTCTACGGATTCAAGGACCTCAAGTGCATTGCCGGCAGCAAAGCCCAATGGTGTATCCATTTCAGTCAATGTGACTCTTGTAGAGATGCCAAGACCCGCCCCAGTCGAGACAATCGATTCAGCCAACGCGCGCGCCTCATCGACGTTGGTCATGAAGGCAGCTCGACCGACTTTGATGTCCATCACTAGGGCGGCCAGACCCTCTGCCGCCTTTTTGGATAGAATTGATCCAGTGATGAGAGGGACAGAAGCAATCAGTCCAGTAACATCTCTAATCGCATACATACGCTTGTCTGCGGGAGCGATTTCTCCAGTCTGTCCACCAATCATGCACCCAATATCATTGACCATTTCATGTGCTTTTTCGGGTGATATGGATACATCGTAGCCGTCCAGTGACTCCAATTTATCGAGGGTTCCGCCAGTGTGAGCCAATCCTCGTCCAGCAATCATTGGACACTTCATTCCACACGCAGCCAGTGCGGGTGCGAGAACTAGGCTGACCTTGTCGCCAATACCTCCCGTGCTGTGCTTGTCGACCACGAGGTGCTTCCACTCGTCGGGCCATTCCAATATCGTGCCTGAATGTAGCATAGCGTGTGTCAGTTCGACAGTATCCCCTACTGAGAGTCCATTGTCGAACACGTTGCGCATCCATTGTTCGACCTCAGTATCACTGAGGCTGCCGTTGGTGACACCGTTAACGAATGTCTGAATGTCAGTCATCATCGATCAGTCCGATTTCAATGAGACGTTGGCGGAGGTATTCGCCGGCACTGATGCTGGGGTAGAGTACTTCTCCTCCTGTGCGCGCGATGAACTCAGGTCGCGGCGTCAAATCCACATCATCACGTGGATGCGTGAACATCGGCATGGAATATCGGTCGCTGGTGGCATCTGGTGGGTTGATGACGCGATGTGTGACTGCCTTGAACAAGCCATTGGTTAGATTCTGTAACATGTCTCCTGAATCGATGATGATGTGCTCATGATTGCCTTCTACAGCAATCCACCCACCATCGTGGTCCATGACTTCCAGGCCCTCAGCACTGGCTCCGACGAGAAGCGTGATGAAGTTGATATCTTCGTGCTGAGCACTTCGAACTGCACCTTGGATTACATCTTCTCCCAGAGCAGGATAATGCAGGACTCGGAGGATGGTGTTTCCATCCATTGCCATGTTGGGCAACCAATCCGGTCCCATTCCGAGATATTGTGAACAAACCTCTAGGAGAGTCAGGCTGAGGGCTTCCATCTGAATGTAGAGGCCGTCGACTGCTGGTCCGAATTCGGGACAATCTCCAGTCGGCCAGATGTTGGTTGGGTATTCTGACTTCAGCGCATGACCATCGGGAAGAGTTCGCCCTGTCTGCCAGAATTCCTTGAGATCTGGTGCCGGATTGTCCTTGGCGTGCTCAACGCCAAAGGGTACATATCCTCTTTGATTTCCACCCTGATTCCAATTCATTTTGGTGTCGTCATCCATGTTGAAGAATGTCTCACTGACATCATAGGCACGGCTGATATCATCGAGTGGAATTCCATGCCCAGAGAGTGCAAAGAAGCCAATATCTTCGAGCGCTTCACCCATTTTCTGAACAAAAGCTTCCCGGGTGCCTGCGTCGCCATCGGTGTATTCGCGAAGATCGAGCGTTGGGATTGAATCGCGTGCCATGCAAGTCAGCACCAATCGGGTACCCATGAATCCTTCGTGTTGTCACTGCTCGGAATCATACTTTTCTCGGAGTTGCTCTAGCGTCCATCCAGCATCGATTGAGTCTTGCACCTGTTGTGGAGCCCAGTTCGGGAATTCGTATCCGTCTAGTTGTGGTGCGCCAAACACCCCATCATCGCGACCGACCGAAACATCTCGTGCTTCACTACCGGCATTCGGGCCAACACTGGTCCCATCCAAAATGACAGCCCCAGTGGGCGCTACAGTTTCATTTTCCTCCCAGATCTCTCCACTGATGTCACCGACATCATCGACCAATACCCTGCCAGCCGCTTCACTTCTGCTGTTGAACAACATCACACCGAGAGCCCCGAGTAAACTGATTGCAGCGATGACGACCAATGCGAAGAATAACTTGGCGGAGGTACTGTCCATCGCATCTTCACGGAATGGACCCGCTTCATCCTCTTCCTCATCTGTGGTGTTTGAATTGTCGGTAGTGTCCGGGACCTCATCGTTTGGATTTGTACATGGAACCGTCTCATTGTCGGCGATTCCATCCAAATCAGCATCGGCGGTTTGCACAGCTAGTGACGCATCCAGAGATTGGTCCCAAGCCCACATGACTTCATCTCCATCATAGATACAATCGCCATCGGTATCGGGATTATTCGCCATGCCACCATTCTGATATTCCTGTAGATTGGCCAAGCCATCCCCGTCGGGGTCCAGATTTTGTTCGGAATTCGTGGTGCCTGGTACGGCAGACCATGATCGGTTCAGACCGTTTTCAATCTCCCAATAATCGGGCATTCCATCTCCATCAGTATCCGTGGTTGTATCCAATCGATACCAGTCGTCCTCAAAGATGAATGTCTGATGTTCAGCTAAACCGACATGCTCGATGGCGATGCCCATCTCTCGGTTACGCAGCGCGCTGTTGCTGCCCCAATTGATGCTGCTGAACAGACTCCATTCACCGTCGACAATCATGCTTTTGTCGTGTAATTTCGCGATTTCATTAGAAGGCGCCATGACGCGTGCTTCCACATCCAGGCCATCGGTCATGTTCAATCGGTGGTTGAAGTGGTTAACAGTATCCTGAATGCCATCATCCATGTAATATCCATTGATGAGAAGACGGACGGTGACACTGCGATTGGCTGCTCGTTCTATGGCTTCAATCAAGGGGTTGTCTCCATAGCCCCAATGCCAGCCCAAATCGAAGTATTGCACGGAAATATCCAATGTTTCATCAGCTTGGTCAATCATCCATACCAGTGATTGAATGCAATCATCAGGACAGGTGAGTAAGACCGCGCCGAAGGGTCCCTCATAGGTCAGTGGCATGGGTTCTGCCGGTCCGAATTCGGTCGAGGCAGTGGGTCGGATCCATCCAGTTGGGCGACCCATCGATGCCGGTGCATCATCGAGATTGATGATGTGGCGTTGACTTTCGTTTTCATCCCACAATATTCGCGTCATCACGAGGTCGGCGACATCTTGACTGTTGATGATGACGCCAGAATCTCGATTCCCTGTATCTCCATCAAGCGGGAATGTTGAACGTTTCCAGTTGCCACTTCCAATCCACACACTATCTCCATCACGCACAGCGACCTTGGAGTGGATGTAGCGATAGGGACCCATGGGTGCGTTGGCACCATCCGGCTCAACCATCCACAGGACATTGCATCCAGCATTTGCCAACTCATCGGCCCAACCTCTCTGGTCGGTGCTGTCGGCAGCATCACCGAGAATCTGTCCTTCGAGTAGGATTGTACAATCCACGCCACGAATGACCGCGCCTTCGATGGCGTTGTACAGTTCAGGTGAATCGAATTGGTAGACGTGGAGATGTAGAGATGTTGTGGCCGCATTAATCCATTCGACCATCTGGAAAAGGGAACCGACCGGTGAAGTCACCGGCATAATCGAACCATCCGTGGCGAAGTATCCAGAATCACAGAACAGGCTTGATCCCAATCTCAACCATCGATATTCCCAATCTGCCGAGGTGTCCGTATCCGGCAAAACATTGCAACCATCTCCTCGCATGAGGATCAGACCCGCAGCATCTGTGGGCGGCATATCTAGCGCTAATCCATTCCAGCCGGGAATTTCAGCAAATCCAGAGCCGTAGACGAATGCATCGACGACCGTCCCGTCAGGGGCGACCAATTGAAGGGCACCACCGCTGTTGATGAGCCAGGGAAGAGAGTTGCTGAACATCGTATTTGCATCGACACCTTCCGGTCCTCCATCGAAAATGAGGTTGGCCGGGTCTTCTGTGATAACAACGGATTGTCCCGGCTCCAGAATATGATTGAGCATCAATGATTGATGCGAACTGTCAGATGTTAGTCGCTCAATCATCCAGCCGCCAAGGTCAACCCATGTATCGCCAGTATTGGTGATTTCAAACCAGTCATTGGAACGTCCTGAGACCTCCACCGGCATGAAGCGAGTGAATTTGATGGTCATTTCCCCGTCGTACGAATGAATGACAGGATTGGCTTGTCCGGGAGTGGGCCACAACGTTTCACGCGTGTCCACATCTCCATTTCTAGACTCAAGCGTTGTACAATCGGTGCTGGTATCCCAAGAGAGAGATTGAATGGGATTTCCATTCGGGTCGAGCAATGTGATGTTCTCCCCTTGATTCGTGAGGATGTTGTCGTCCAAGTTCAAGACCACATAATCTCCAACATCGAGAATCATTGAGTTTGGTGTGTGATTCCACAAACGTCCGGGCGCTACTGCCGCAGCTCCCCCTGCCTCATCTTGGACCATCCATCGAGACAGATTGACTGGATATCCAGCGACATTGAACAACTCAACCCATTCGCTTACCAACCCATCCGTGGGATTCGAACATTGAGGGCTGACCTCAGACATGAGAATCTCTGTGGGCCCTGAATAGGGTTGTTCAAACAAGAGGTTGGTTGAACCAGGAGTCGGCCAAGCACCGATGACCCATGTATCGGTCGGTGTCGTGCCGGGAACCATGCTCATGCCGTATGCTGAATGATCCCAAATCACTGTGTGCGTTGAATTGCCTTCGGGATCATTGAGTTCGAGTACCCCTTGTCCATTGGTCAACGTCATCGACACATTTCCGAGAGGATAGACCATGTACGCACCAGAATCGAGAGAGATAGGGGGTAGGGAAAAACCCGTGCCACTACGCAATTCCCAGCCGGTCAAGTCCACAGTTTGGTTTCCAGTATTGGTGATTTCCACCCATTCGCCATCCATGCCGGTCTGTGCATCTGAACCGATGGGGTTGGGGAGGAATTCCGAGATTCTCAAACCGACATCTTCTGTTTGATTTTCTTCACTGCCATTGCCCTGACCTGGATTCCATGTTCCGGGCGTATTGTATGGTGATGGCATCCACGGCCCGCTTACCATCATCGGGTCAGAGGGGATGATGCTGAGGTCCTCTTGCTGTGGTGAATTCCAAGCGACCATTTGCCGGGTATCGCCATTGCTGTCTACCAATGAAACCGAATCGAAATAATGCAACAAATTGATTGGACCATACAACAGGAAATTCTCATCTCCTGTCTCCCAAGTAGTCGAAGGTTGCATGGAAATGCCCGTCCCTGTTCTGATGACATAATTGGCAGCAAAACTGCTGATGTCTTGACCTTCTACAACGGCGGGGTAGTACAATTCAATCCAAGAGTCGCCATTCGGATCATTAGCGCTTGCATTGGCCATGACTTCGTTGATTTGAATTCGTGATTCTGGAACAATCATATTGGAGGGGTTGTGATTCTCAGGTGTCGGCCATTTCGCGGTGTTCAGCGAGTCTGCATTTCGTCCCCAGTCAGGTGTGAATGCTGAAATATTGACGTAGGAATGACCGGGGTGAGTGGGACCCGAATACTCGACTTGATGGGTAATTTCTCCACTGGGCATTCTGAGTTTGATTTGTTCTGTGCCTGCGCCATTGTTGAGCATACCATAGGTTCGAGTTCCATTGACGGCTACGATTCGATGTTCTCCGGGTTGAATCATCGTTCCAGTGCCCACAAGATGCGTCGTGTTCATCTGCATCAAGTTCCCCGCCGCATCGTCAATTGACCAACCAGCGAGGTCGATGGCTAGAGATCCAATATTGGCGATTTCAATCCATTCGCCACCGGGCCATGTTGCATTGTCATTGGTCCAGTATGGGTCGGGCATGACTTCGGTAATTCTCATGTCACTCTCGACATAGGAGGGGCCTATGCCGCCACCGCTGTTTGACCCACCGGGTGTATTGGCGTTTGAATCGACATAATCATCGGTCGCTGTGGCACCCGGAATTTTACTGATGTCACTGCTTGCTTGGGCCGTTGTCACCGTGTGGACGCTGGTTCCCGTTCCACCTATGAGATCCAATGTTTCCCCTACATTGTTGAGTTTGAGTGTTCCCTGTGTATTCTCGGCAATAATCGCATAATCGCCAGCTGGCAGAACGTAGGGCGTGGCCAGATTGGCAAAGTCTACCCAAGTGTTGGCGTCGATAGGATGCGAATATTGAGCCGCATCAACCAGTGTCCATCCCTGTAGATTGATGTCGGAAGTCCCACTGTTGTAGAGTTCGACCCATTCACCGGCTGGATAGTTGCCTGTATCCGACCCCATTGGATTCGGCATTAGTTCATTGATGCAGATATCGCTGCTGCAGGCTGTCGATCTCGCACCTGTCCCTTGGACCAATGGAGTGAGACTCATCATGAGCATAATCATCGTAAGAAATAGGGCATTACGTCGCATGGTCTCACCGCAGGGCGTAGCCCTGCGCTCACGTGTGAGGAAGTCTCCCCCTTAGTGCCTCCGCAGATTAGATGAAACCGAACCCGTCGAGTTTCTGCGCAAATGTGTAAATCATAATTGGCACCAGAATGATACCCATCCCATGACTTCGTCTAATGCCAATTCTCGGTGGCATCAACCCCATCGCCGTTCCGACAATCAGCACGCCAATCCCAATCCAACCTGTGGACAACCAGACGAGGAGGGTGACGAATCCAACCACACCCATGACCATGCTGCGGAGGGGAATCAATTCGTGCAGTTTGAGCATCCCTTGACCGACCTTAATCATCACAGGAACTGCAAACAATCCTGCACCGATTGTAATTGCCATCAGTCGGATGTAATCGGCGGGTGGCTCAAGCCCAGTCCACTGGTCGATTGGATACATCATGTTGAGCGCCAGTGCAGCACCAGAACGCGGACGAAGCACGAGGTAGAGGAAAGTCAGAACCATCACAGTAACCGCCGTGTTGGTCGCGGAGAGTACGGCGATAACTTCGAGATCTTGTTGACGGGTTTGGGCATCGAGGTCGTCGAGATCAGGACTTGTTTCTTTGACTTCAAGTGCCTTGGCAAGCAGCGCATCATCTTCCGCTTCGCGTTCGACTAATTCGGTGTGGTCGCCACCAATCGTCTCAAGCTCCCCTCCGACTACGGAATCCCAATCATCGACTTCCACATTCGCATCTACATCATCCGTAACGATCGAAGTCGTTGTTTCCTGCGCTTCATCGACCATCATTGGTGCAGCAATTTCGACAAACCTTGAATCGTCAAGGCCATGGAGCCTTGCAGTTTCTGCTCGATATGCAGCTATTCTTGCACGAGCCGCCGGATCGTTGATTCCGCCAGGTCCATACTCAAAATCAGCTGGAATGTAATCCGGATCGGTCAACCGACCCCAGAAGTTGCGCGCGCTCATCACCACGACGGTCGCTTGGGCAGCCGTCATCCCGGGCAGGATGGCCATGACCGCAGCACAGCAAGATGAGAGTAGGCAGGGGACGAGGAGTGGTTTTACTGGAGGCAGTTCCCAATTCTGTTCTTGGGGCGGCATCTCGGAGGTCGTCACGTATATGTCAATGAGGTTGGCAATACCGAATAACCCTGCAAGTGCGGGCATCAACAGCGTGGCTGACGGCATTCCAACCGGACTTCGACCCGGCAACTCAAACACGGCCCATCCATAGAAACCAGCCAGTAGGAAGAATGCCGTAGCGACAAGCATTCCTGCAGCCCGCGAATTGTCGCCAAGTCTGAAGTCAATCGCCTCAAAACGGCGTTTAATCTTCCACTTGCCCAGAGGGATTGTAAATTCAATCGGTTTTGGAATTTCGACCCTCGCCCACGACGTTGCATATTGAATCCAACGTGGCCAAGCAAGGCGAGTGGTCTCAGTGAGAATGAGAAAGGCGGAAATGCCCAACAATAGCCAAGGCAAGAAATCGCGACTGAGTTCGTACAAACCGAGTCCCGGATTGGTTCCGAATATCAGTCGCGCGACAATCAGCAATGGAATGCTAAGCAATAGCCCAAGTTGACTCCCTCGTGCGGAGTAGGCAACACCCTGTGCAGCATGCCCCGAAATCAGCATCCTGTGGCCAGGTAGTAGTGCGAGTGCGGTATCACCATCCGGTGCACCAATCAATGCACTAGGGATGTAATTCAGGAATGTATGTACAGTCGACATCGAGACGATAACCGCTGCAACCGCTGATAATGGAATTCCAGCACCTACAGCCAGCGGCGATATCGAGAGTGCAAGCAGTGCAACGTTGTTGACGTGGAATCCTGGGATTAGGCCTGTCATGCATCCTAGGAATATGCCGATGAAAAATGACCCCATGAGCCACGCCCAATCGAGCATCATTCCTTCTAGCATTGAAATCCCTACTCACTCAGAGTGCTAAACAAAGTTGAACACCAGGATTTCCTGATGCATCCATCGCTAGCAACCGCCCCGTCCAAACTTGAACACCCGTGCTGTTACCTCCAGCATCGAATCCAGTCGTCATTGCCGTTCCATCGTCAAACAGACAAATTCGCTGTCCCGTTCCAGATGCGACCAACCACAGATCACCATTGCTGGTTTGATTGAGTTCTCCGTTGACACTGACTAGGGTGTTCACCTGCCAGGTCCAAGCTTCCCATCCTTCCGTCCATGAGAACATGCTTGGTGGGACATCGATTGTACCGACGGCATACAATGGAACATCGAGAATGATTCGCCCTTCTGCCTCGTTCCAAACAACGGTCACGTTGTAGAATTCGATGTATGTTCCCAACTCAATCCATTCCGCGTGGGCCCCGGCGATTTGGAAGCGCAAGGTTGTGGATCGTTCGAAGTAATCCTTACCGTCGCCGATGTATCCTTTGTCATAATCGGGCGAGATGGCCCCTGTCGTCCAGCCGGCCACATTGACCTCTTCCCCAATCCACTCAGACGGATTGGCTGCAATGGTCGCTAGCGTGGTGAAATCGCCGATGAGAATTCCAACGGGGTTGACTGTGTGGTCCTCATCACTCATCTGCAAGCAGATTTGGGCTCGATCCTCCGACCAAATCAATCGTCCCGAGTAACCATCTTCGGGCAAGGTGCCATTTTCAAGAAGTTCTAGATTTGGAACAAGGCAAATGATTCCGACATTTTCGCCACCCGGTGCGACAAGCCAGTGTCCACCATCCGCCCAATTGTAGGTCCCTTCAACATAGACGAGTTTGCCGATATCATACGACCATGTCTCTGCTGCGACCGCCCATGATAGACGCTTGGCTCCTGCCTCGTGTGTCACATCTAGCGTTGAAGACTGAACCACGATTGACCAGCGATAATTGCGTTCATCCCACTGCACCCAACCGGTGAGTTCGACTCTTGAACCCGCTTCAATCCACTCTGTGACTCGGCCTTGAAGAGAGACAGAGAGACGATGGTCACTGTCCTGATAAGAAGGATTGTCGATAAGGGTAAAACTTTGCCATGTCACATCTGGCTCGATGGCATCCGACAGGTAACCGGTTAGACTCACAACTTCGGAGCGATAGGACTCTGCATCGGCAGAGATGTCGTTCAATGAGGTCTCAATCATGACCACCTCGGCACCAGGTTTCTCTGATATTGCACCCATGCCCTTGGCGTTGAGCCAAATTTTTCCGTTGTATTGCACAACTTCTCCTTCGACGACAATAGTCGCGCCAATGGGGGGCACATCACTGGTATCATACCAACGGATTTTCACCACATGTGGTACATCTTCGACTTGCAGATCGACTCGATCCGAACCATCACTGTAAGGGTCACGAACCCAAGAAATCAGTGTTCCTTCGATTTTGACGGTCTCTGAAAGGTGCTCATGAATCTCGTCGATTTCGACTCGATCCGGTTCACGAACCACAGCATAGAAGTTCAATGTTGATACCAATAGAACGGACAGAAAGAAGGCCGACCACATCTTCGCCATGAATCGGCGAGTCATCGTGAAAGGAATGAACCTTGCCAAGTGCGCCGGTGGTCTCATTTGCTAGACCTGATGTGGCCACTATGTGGCCAGAGTCTTGTCATTGGTGGTCGTCCTCCTTCTCCTTGGAGTGAGTTCGTCTCCGTTGACCTTGGAAACGGCCACTATTCGGCTCACTGAGGACTCTTCTGACGAGGCTAACATGGTTACTTGGAACGTCGGTGACATCTGGCGTTATGACATCCAATTGGATGCGGTAAATTTGGTTGAAGGTAGTTCTGATTTGGCTGGTTCATCCCTAGACCTTGTTAACGGAGATGCGACCATCACGGTTGCCTCCGCCACACTTTACAACGTGTCCGGGCAGATGGTGCCTGCTTATCGCTTGGAGGTTGACGCCTATGGTACTGGGGATGGCCGCTTCCCTGAACCCAATACGGGCATTTTCGCTTCTGGAGAATTGTTGGTCGATTATCACGAGACTCGTTGGGTTCGTGCTTCAGATCTTGCAATGATTCACCGGGTTCAATCTATCGACTTGGATTTCGATGCCTTCGGAATCTGGATTACCGGTATCGCTGATTTCACGCACACTCACAAATATGACCCGCCTCAAGAGGTCAACGACTTCCCGATGCGTGCCAATGAGACTTGGAATACAGCTTCAATACACACCCAAATATGGAGTGGAAATGGTGGCCCAATTGCGCTTCCTCCGGCGCCAGAGATTGAAGAAGAAACGATTCTCTACAACATTACTGAAATCGGTGCGAGTCCAACGACTTACGCTGGTTGCGAAGAATCCTACCGAACATGGTGGAACAACACCAATGGCGACCTACTGGAGGATCACTGGTGGTGCCCTGCGGTTGGCAACGATGTCTATTGGTGGACTGACGACATTGCGATGGATGGAGTAGATGCGAAATTCTGGCTGACCTCGTTCACCCCAGCCGTTGCGCCTGAGATTACCGTTCAGATTGATCCTTCGACGGCGGCACTGAATCAGATTCTCAACGTCACAATCACTGGCCCGGATGGAGAAGAAGGCACACTCTGGCATCACGAGAATATGTACAATTTCACCCTTGATGGAGGCACCGTTACGTTGGAGATTCCAGCGAACAATCGCATGGATGACACGCCCACCAGCATCGACTGGGGTACCCATGGTATTCTCGCATGTATCGATGCGGAGGGCGATGCGATGACTTGTGGAGGATCAACGCTCACGTTGGAGGGCAGTGCAATCGGCGCTCTGTTGCGCCTAGATGCCATCAGTCGCGCTCCTCTTGTGTTAGACGTTGGTCATCAAACCGCCCAGCGGTTGGGCCTCTCATTCCGATTTTGACCGACGAATTGCAGCCAGTGCAAATACGCCGAGTCCCGCCAGCAAGGATGGTGCTGGAAGACCGTGATCGGTCACGACCGTGGCGACGACATTCTCGGCTGAGTACTTGTAATCGGAAAGCGTCGCCGAAAGAACCAGTGTACCATTGACGTAATGCTGGGTCTTGACCAAGTAACCCTCCTCGTGATACCAATCCATGCTGGTTCTAGATTCACCGACAATCTGTTGCTCCATCCGCATCGTCGGGGTCATCTCTTGATTGGCATCGCCGGTCGACACGTTTGTCTCCTCGATGGCAGTCCATGTGACCTGACGCGCTAAATCCTCTGAGACTCGACTGGTTTCGTTCCACAACGCTCGATTGATTCGCTCTTCAGTGGTAGTTGTGCGCGAGATGGTTTCAGAGAAATCCCATTCATCCCCGACATTGATTTCACTAGGCCACAGCCCATTTCGTTCGATGACCTCCTCAGTGATCAATCGAGTTTCGATGTAATTGTCTTCACCCCCGCCGCTAAACCAATTCTCAAGGAATACGGTTTCAACGCGCTTCTCAAAGGCGCTGGCACCGGTTGGCATCCACACTTCAATCGTGGTTGTGACATTGATGGTCATGGTATCGTTCTCGTAGTCCGTGCTGCCATCGGTGAAATGCACCGTCATATTGAGGGCATGCTCAATTATGCTAACGCGACAGTTCGTACTTTGGCCACCCAGGCTGATGCTTTCACTCGCTTCTATCGTCAGCCGCATCGGCACCTCCTCAACGACACTCAGGTGGTCGAAATCTTCGCTCTCCGCCTCCATCTGTGCTTCGTATTCTGCAAACACGGCTGCCGTCCAACCGTCGTACTCAAACCAGTCTCCAGTGGTGTAACTGGGCTGTGTGATTGTCATCGCAGCAGATGCTGTAGGAGCGAGCAGGCCGACGACCATGAAAGCGATCAGTAGCCTGCGCATGCATGCCGACTCCCCCTTGAGTCCTTCAATAGAACCCATTCCCGTGGGACCGTTTGGTTGAATAATCAGTGTATTCACCCGTAGGGTGATAGCATGTCTCCAGACCGTCATCGTGCCATACTTGCGATTGCAGCAATTGGCCTGTTCATATTGCCGATGTTGGCAGCAGCCACACCACTTCAAACCGCTGAATCTGAAGAGGTTCCATGGTGGGAAGATACGCTGATGGACAAGGACAAGGATGGGGTTCAGGACAACATTTGGATTGCGATTGAGGTTTTCTCTGATGAGTTCATTGACGACGACGATCGCATTGGCGTCATCGTCGATTTTGATCACCAGCCCACTTCCGAAGATGAGCGGCTGTTGGAGGATGAAGTTGACTTCGTACACCAACACACGTTCCATTTGATTGACAGCATCGCCGGCACAGTTCCTGTTGAGCGCATCGAAGCACTCTCTGTTCTATCCGGTGTCGTCATGGTTGAACTGGATGGCATCATGCAGATTGCCAACTCCGATGTCAAGGATACTCACGGTGTATGGGATGTGTATGAGGCAACCGGATATGACGGTGCAGGCAGTGTTGTTTCCATCATCGATACGGGTATCGATGGCTCGCACGTTGGTCTGGACGACATGGATGATGACAATGCCACAAACGACCCGAAAATTATCGCTTTCTATGATGTCGTGAATAATCCTGGATTGACCAACGGTTCCGAAGTTTTCCCCTATGATGATCAAGGACACGGCTCGCATTGTGCGGGTACGACCGCGGGTACAGGTGCACCCACATACGAGCATACGGGCATGGCGCCTCAAGCTCAATTGGTCGGCGTCAAAGTGCTCGACGCTGGTGGCTCAGGTTCGTTTGCCGGTGTCATGATGGGCATGGAGTGGACCGTTGAGAAGCGCCACGAATTCAACATTCGCGCAGCAAGTATGAGTTTGGGCGGATTTGGTGCCATCGAATTGACCAGTTCTGAAGATGAGAGCGTTGCTCGAATGGCCAACGAGATGGCTCGTGCTGGAATTGCACTGTTCATCGCTGCCGGTAACAATGGTGTGTCCGCTCAGATTGGTACACCGGGTAGTGCGGAAGATGTCATCACCGTGGGTGCGCTTGACAAGGGTGAACAACCCGGGATTGCAATTTACTCCAGTCAGGGTCCAACTGAAGAGGGGCGGGTCAAGCCGAATATCGCCTTTGTGGGATCCAGTGTCATGTCAGTTGAAGCCAATTCAGTGACCGGATATACAGGGATGTCAGGCACCAGCATGGCAACCCCTGGCGCCGCCGGACTCGCAGCGTTGATGTATCAGGCCAACCCCGAATTATCACCGTTTGATGTACGCAATATCATGCAAGAGACCGCCGATTACAGACCGTGCCACCACAAGGGTGTCAACGAGCCTTGTGCCGAGGATGCCACCATCAAACCACGCCAAAACAACGTGTATGGTCACGGCGAGGTCCGCGCTCACCCCGCAGTCATGGAAGCGGCCAACCAAGTCTACGGATTTACGGATACGGTTGCGGTGAATCTCTCCACTCCAATCATGGGTGACAACAAGGTCCACGTGGGCCAAGGTCATTCGGTGACATTCACCATTGATGGTGCGGCTGAAAAGGTCCAGTGGCGTACTTGGGACATGCGGGACGAATGGATGGATTTGGGTAGTTACGAACCCGGTGACACATCGTTTGAAATCGAGCACGATATGTTTGTCGATCGCCTACAGTATTTGCCAGGCAACACCATTGAAGGCAATCAGACGTTGATGGTCCGTGCCCTGCAGGGAACGAATTCCAGCGCCAATGTGGTGACTCATATGCACATCATGGGCAGCGAGAAGGCGCCTATGGTCGAGGACTCAGAGTTCCTCAGTATGGGCATGATAGTGGGTGGTCTTTCCTTCCTACTCATCCTCTCGATTGCTGCAGCCATCGTGCTCTTCATGCAGTTGCAGAATTTGCGAGACCCTTCCTTGTACGTGTTTGAGGAAGTAGTCACAGACGCAGAATTGGAAAGTTAGGCGGGATTGAATGAACCCACTGGGTCAAATCCTCCTGGCTGCACTACTGGCTGGTCTTGTTGCCATTGCGGTGACGGTTGCCATTGAGAAATTTGGTGGGCTCATCGGTGGAATTTTGGGGACGATTCCTACCACAATTGTTCCTGCAGCCGCTTTCATATGGCTGGCAGATCCAACGAATTCAGTTTTCCAATCTGCAATGGTTATGGTGCCAGTGGGCATGTTGCTCAACGCAATTTTCTTGTGGTTGTGGCGTGCC
>JAPKFG010000069.1 GCA_028821675.1 Candidatus Poseidoniales archaeon | reverse complement strand
TTTTCCTACAGTTCTTGGGGCTACGATAGTGGTGGTTCAGGTGATGACCTAGGGATTGGCAACAATCCCGATTCGGAGGGAAACCCTGATTGGACATTTTCTCAAAATTGCGGGGATTATGAAATCAAAACACTGACTGTTCTGGTTCATCCTGGTCCAACACCAATCGGACTCATGGTCGACTTGGAATCTCCAGATTCCCATCAAATCGTCCAGAGAAATGAATACAGCATGGGTACGTTCCCCGTACAAGGTTCAACAGAATATACCATTGATTTAATCGAAGGAAGATACACTTCTTTGGATCAGGGAAATCCATCTGATTGGATGCCGGTCGCGGTCCCTCTCAGCTCAAACTTCTACGGTACTCTGGATGTCCCAACAGGGTGGCACAGTCTTGAATTCCGTTTCATGAATGATGGGCAGCCAATCGACATTCTAACCGTTGAGCCCGTCGGTGTGGGAGAAGTCTTCATAGTTGCTGGTCAATCAAATTCAGCCAATCATGGCGATTATCCCTTGACACCCACCGACCCTCGAGTGAGTACTTGGGCGTCTAATGGTTGGCGCTTTGGACAAGATCCACAACCCGCTGCAACAGGAAATGGCGGTTCCCCATGGCCAGCACTTGGAGATTTACTCGCCAACCGATATGATGTTCCTATTGGGTTCCTTTCCGTGGGTTACGGTGGTACCCCAGTCGACAGTTGGGTTCCTGCTGAGAATAATCTATTCCCTCGCATTGCCGATGCGCTGGATGCCGTTCAACCAAGTGGAGCCCGAGCCATTCTTTGGCATCAGGGCGAGAGTAATGCTGGTGGAACAACGACGGAAGATTATGCTGAGATGTTGGGTGAAGTGGTTCTTGGAAGTCGTGCCCATGCTGGTTACGACATCGCTTGGATTGTCGCCAGGGTTGGTTTCACACCCTCAGCTGACCCCGTCAAGAGCGGTTGGGTGGTCGGTGGACAGAATGCCGTCATCGATGCGGATCCACTGACGTTTGCCGGTCCACATACTGATGATCTCAATGGTACAGATTGGAGGTACGATACAATTCACTTCAACGAGGCCGGTTTGCGTGAACACGCGGCAAGATGGGACACTCGAATTGCAACGGCAATGAATGACTTGCTGCACCTGATTTACGATACTGATGGCGATGGTGTTTACGACGATGAGGATCTATGTCAGGGTACACCATCGGATGTCGATATTTTCACAGATGGATGCAGTGAGGAGCAGAGAGAAGTCGGTAGCACGACAGATTCTGATAATGACGGCATCATGGACAATTCCGATTACTGCCCAGACACGCCAGCAGGGGAGTCAGTCTACACGGATGGATGCAGCGACAGTCAGCGCGATGCGGATGGCGACGGAGTCTCTGATGCAGAGGACCTCTGTCCCGACTCAGACGATACCATTGATGTCGACGCTGATGGGATTCCAGATGGTTGTGATGACCTCATTGATACTGACGGTGATGGTGTTTCTGATAGTGATGATCGATGCATTGGCCACGACGACACCATCGATGTGGATGCAGATGGCTATCCCGATGCCTGTGATATTCTCATTGACAGCGATTACGATGATGTTGCGGATGCCGATGACCAATGTCCCGGTTCAGATGACGCCATCGATATGGATGCGGATGGTATCGTAGACGGTTGTGATTCACTGATTGATTCGGATGGAGATGGACGCGCTGATTTCGCAGATGCCTGTCATGGTCACGATGATTCTGTCGATGAGGACATGGATAACATACCAGATGGGTGTGATTCCTTCATCGGCGTAGAGGCTGAAAATCAGACCGATTCTATCCTCATGCAAGGTGGTCTAGCGCTTGCTGCCGTCATGTTGGTTGCACTCATGACAATTCTTTTGATTACCCTAAGAGGCAAGGAGAAGCCGCCATTGATGAATTCCCCTGCCATTCCCGATGAGACCGTGTTTGATTTGGTCACAGGCCCTGATTCACACCTAGATGGTGTATGGAATGAAGGCGAGGAATGGTTGGAACAACCTGAAGGAAGTGGGACTTGGTACAAGAGAAATCAAGAAACCCGATTGTGGATCCTACACGAATCCGACGAGTGATTCGTTTGCAGCGGAAGTAGGCCCCCCCGGATTCGAACCAGGGTCGTGGGATCCAGAACCCCACATGATGGACCGCTACACTAGGGGCCTAAGCAAGCCTGCGATTGGCCGCCCGTATTTCAACGCAACCGCCGTACAGCAGCGCCAAACATGGCCAGAATCGGCAGCATTGTCCCAAAGCCCGGAATGCCCAGAATTCCCCCCTCCGGCTCGATCGCGAGTGGCGCCACTTGGAGAATGAACTCATCCCCAATCGTCCCATCTATTCTGTGATGGGTGAAGGTGAGTTCTTTGCTATCTCCGTGATACACCAACTTCGTCCAACCGTAGGAAATGTTCTCTCGATAGGCACTCCATTCGGGTTGGGGTTCATCCAATTCTTCGTAGGCGGAGCGTCCTGCAACCCCGATGACCAGATGAATGGGCGCGTACCCGCGCGCGAAGCGTCCATCTTTGCCGGTGTCCACCACAGTATCTCCAGCGACCGGCCACGTTCGTTCATAGAAGTGGTCGTGGCCGGCAATAACCAAATCGACACCATGCTCAACGTACATTGTTTCGAGAGCTGCTCGTAATTCCACTTCTGAACCGTGGTAACTGTTACTGGAATACATCGGCTTGTGGCCATATACAATCACGAAGGGAGTCACATCGCGGTCGACCGAGGCGAGATCCTGTTCGAGCCACGAATATTGGGTGCTGCCTGCGGTATAGTCGTGCTCGGTGGACATGAACACCATGTGTACACCGGGGAAGTCGCGACTGTACCAGAAAATCTCTGATTCTGCTATTCCGTCCGAATCGAATCGATGTTCGTAGGGTGAAAATTCGTAACCGGGTTCATTTTCGTGATTGCCGACCGCTGTCACCCAAGGGATGCTAGCCATGCTATCCTGCTGGAAATTGAACCAATTATCCCAGGTTGTTTGTTCACCATCTGCATACGCAATATCTCCAGAGACGGTCACCATTTGGGCCGTAGTATCGGCAATAATCGCCTCACTGACATCCATCGCCTCACTGGAATCGCCGTGATCTGCAATCGAAATCCACTCGAAATGCTCCGCAGATGAATCAATGGGTGTGAAGGTGAATTCATCGGACCAATCTCCACCCGAACTGACACGATATGTCACATCTTCCCCGGGCACAAGATCTGTCATGGTCGCTAGATGAAAAGCCATGTCATGATTGTAACAGAAATCTGAACTTGCTGCTGTTTGACCATTCCATTCGACTTCACCCGTCGAGCGACCTTCGGTTGCCCAAATCACATTCATGACCGATGCATCATCCGTCATCTGCAGGTGAATCTGCTGCGGTTGCGTACTTCCCGTCAAGGTACCAGGGCATTCCTGTAGCGTTTCCCCTAGACTTTGCGCATGCGCGAGAGGCAATAGCATCAGCAGAACGAGTAGTGAAGCGATGGCGCGCACGAATCGACGAGGAGGCGACGCCTCTCAATCCTTGCCTCTGAACCGTGTGTTCAGAATTTCGAGGCTGGCCGCGCTAGGTCGCATGACCTCATCGGGTACATCGGCCAGAGGCGTGTCCACCAAGCACTGGTCTTCAATCGCGGTCGACTTGTTCGAATCGAAATAGAGTAATCCGGTCACATGCTTGTTATCAATCTCGGCCTGGTGTAAAGCTGCCATAGCAGCGACTGCATCGGTTGGATCATGATCAGAACCGATGGTTTCGAGGCGGAGAACACTCCCATCAAACAAGGTGATGTCATGGAACTCCCCTTCGGGAATCTCAATGCCTTCAATCGGTGTGTAGGTCGGAATGTAATCGTAGGCATGCAATTCTAGGTCGTTGTCTTTGACATAGGTGTAAGAGCGCAGACTCTCGTCGTTATTGTTGAAAGTTACACAAGGCGAAATGACATCGATGAGGGCGAATCCTTTGTGACTCATCGCGGCCTTCATCAGTGCCGTCAGTTGCTTCTTTGAGCCGCTGAATGAACGGGCGACGAATGTACAGCCGAGATTCACCGCTAGTTTGCACAGATCGATGGGTTGATGCTTGTTGATATCCCCTTTCTTCTTCTTGCTGCCCTTGACCGCAGTAGCACTGTATTGGCCCTTGGTCAGACCATAGACACCGTTGTTCTCCAGTACGTAGACCATGTCGAGGTTGCGGCGCACAGCGTGAATGAATTGTCCAATCCCGATGCTCGCTGAATCACCATCACCAGACACGGCTATGAAGGTCAAGTCGCGATTGCCCATTGCCGCACCGGTAGTGACTGAGGGCATCCTACCGTGGACGGTATTGAATCCGTGTGATTTGCTGAGGAAGTACGCGGGTGTTTTGGAAGAGCAACCGATTCCACTCATTTTGGCAACCATTTCCGGCTTGAGTCCATTTTCCCAAGCAGAGTTGATGATGACGGTACTGATTTGGTCGTGTCCACAACCGGGACACAGCGTTGATTTCCCACCAGTGTAGTCATCCTTTGGCAAATCGATTACGTTCAGTTTGATGCTCATTGACCTACCTCCTTCAGTACTCCCTTGATCAATTCTGAATAGTGACGTGCTCGAGGTGGCAATCCATCCGAATAAGCGGCACTGTGGACCTTTGGAATGAGTTCATTTGGCAATTCGCGACGAAGAATTCCGTAGAGTTGCCCATCTCGATTGATTTCGAGTACAATCACTGTCTCATGGTCGCGAATGAATTGTTCGACAACAGGTGATAGTGGAAGAGATCGAACGCGGCACTGACTGACCTTTCGGCCGATTTCATCCTCCAGAATATCATCAATCTCTTGAATCGAATTTTCCATCGAACCATAGTAGATTATTCCAACCTCTTTCTCGACTTCTTCCCGTAGAACCGGCTGAGGAAGCCAAGTTCGGGCATTATCCATCTTTCGCTTGAGACGCATCATTAGAGCCTGATACACTTCGGGCTTCTCAGAATAGGTTCCATCTTCATCATGACCGGTTCCTCGATAGAGAATAGGGTCGAGGCCTGAACCGGGAAGTGTCCGATAAGGAATACCATCTCCATCGACATCTCGATATCGACCGTAGTTTTCAATGGCGTCAAGTTCAGCTTGTGTTCGCAAGACCTTGCCACGATCCATTGGTGTATCGGGGTATTCAAAGCCCTTGCAGGCCCAGTTATTCATGCCCAAATCAAGGTCGCTGAAGCCAAACACAAGCGATTGCAATCGTTCCGCGATATCGAAGGCTTTCCAGCCGTACTCGAAGCACTCCTGCATATTTCCAGGAATTAGAATTGGATGTGTTGTATCGCCATGGCTGGCCTCATACAGCATTGAGAGGTCGCCTTGTTGTGTTCGTGTTGGCAATCCAGTTGAGGGGCCGGTACGATTGATGTCCCAAATGACGCTTGGGATTTCAGCAAAGTATGCCAGACCGATGAATTCCGACATCAGGGAGATGCCCGGCCCACTGGTGGCCGTCATAGCTCGAATGCCTGACCAACCTCCACCGATGACCATGCCCGCTGCGGCCAATTCATCTTCAGCTTGAATCACAGCACAGAGATGATCACCATTCTCATCGGTTCGAATCTCAGGAATGTAGGCAATCAGCGCTTCTGCAAGGCTGCTGCTTGGTGTAATTGGGTACCAACAAAGCAAACCAACGCCACCGTAGTGACTTCCAAGTGCGACGGCCTCATTGCCTTCGACCAAGAAGACATCATCGTCCATTTCCCGATTCTCGATTCGGTAAGGAATCATGTCTGTATCGACATTTTCGTTGATGAAAGCCCGTCCAAGATTAACAGCCTCAAGATTCAGTTCGATAGCCCTCGCCTTGCCCTTGAACTGATCTGCGATTGCATTGTTGAGTTTGTTTTGATCTAATTCAAGGATTTCTGCGAGAACGCCCACATACACCATGTTCGAGATCATTCGACCCAATTTTGGATTGAGGCCTCGCGCCATCTTGGTCATGGGTACACCGATGACAATGCAATCGTCTCGGTCCACAGGCATCTTGACATCCTCGTTGAAGAGGATAAGTGTCCCTGGCAGACAATTCGCAATATCGTCATCCCAAGTTGCCTTGTTCATGATGATCTGGATGTGGGTGCGATCAGCGGGGGCTTGGTACCCTCTGTCACTAACTCTTAGGATATACCAAGTCGGCAATCCAGAGATGTTGCTTGGAAACAGATTCTTCCCACTGACTGGAACACCCATGCTGAACATGGTATGGAGTAGGATGAGGTTCGCCGATTGCGAACCTGTGCCATTTGCTGTGGCAATATTTAGTTGGAAATCGTTGACAATCCGTTCCATCGGCGACGATGTCTCCTAGGGCTGAGGGGGCGTAGCCCCCCTTCGCTTGAACTGGTTCCCGAGTCGTGCCGATAATAGGCATTTCTGCGCATCGGGTTCTTTCGATATGTATTGTATCAAGGCGCAGTACAGCGAATGCCACCTTATTATCCTCTTTATTGGGCTCTGTTTGCACCCATACCGTCTTCCGTTGCGGTTTTGAATGAGGCCCGACTCGGCGGGCCCATGCCGTCCAAGAAGATTGAGCAAGGTTGGTTGAAAGCAGAGAAACAGATTCAACAGAATAATCCCCAAGAAGCATTGGATATTCTGCGTGAAACGGATGCTGATGCGGCCAATTCGAAGACCTATCGGTTGGCTGGTGAAGCCAAGGCACTGCAAGCCCGTCAGGGTGGGAATAACAAGAAGTTGTTCAAGGAGGCTGTGAGTCATTATGAGAGTTCGTTGAAGTCGAACCCGAATGACAAGAAGGCCCGTCGTGGCCTAAACAGCCTTCGATCCGAGATGGATGGTCTGGGCATTCGAGCGGGTGGCATGGCTGTTTTATTCGATGATGGAGCCCCAACGTTCCTCGGAATTGTCAGTATCGTTGTGGCCATCGGGTTGATTCTGGTCGCTCTCAAATTGGTCCCAGAACAACTTGCAGGTGAATCAGATGATATTGCAGTCATGACTGTTTCTTGGGGAGGTCAGTCAGTGGATATCACAATTGAGTTGCATCGCGATGATGCTCCCATCCATGTGGACAATTTCGTCAAGTTGGCCGAACGTGGAGAGTACACTAACGTGATTTTCCATCGAATCATTAACGATTTCATGATTCAAGG
>JAPKFG010000009.1 GCA_028821675.1 Candidatus Poseidoniales archaeon | reverse complement strand
AACGAAACTCCTGAAGGACAGAATTGTGGTCTGGTGAAGAACGCGGCACAGATGATTGACATCTCTGAAGCCGTTGATGAAAACGAGGTCAAAATGCTGCTTGAAGAAGCCGGTGTCGACCCCAATCCTGTGGGTTGGGCAGAAGGCGCTCGTGTCCACGTCAACGGTGATATCTTCGGTCTTCACATGAATCCGCACAAACTGGTTGAACATTTCAAGCGTCGTCGTCGAAGCGGCCGCATTCGCTCCGAGGTCACCATCAGACACGACGCGCCCAACCGTGATATTTTCATCAATACCGATAAGGGCCGAATTCTCCGTCCTCTTCTGGTTCTCGATGGCGGAAGTCTTGTCCTCTCACAGGCCTATTTAGATGGGTTGACTGATCGCTCTATATCCTTCAGAGATCTCGTCAACGAAGGCATTGTGGAGTGGGTAGATGCCGAGGAAGAGGAAGATCTTCTCGTCGCCCCCCGACCATTCGACCTCCCTTACATCAGCCCCAAGCATGGCCGTCCCATCAATCCGGCCAACGTCAAATGGTTGAATATGGGTGAAGAAGGCATTTCACACGCGAAATTGTCTGCCGATATTATCATGCCAAATGGCTCCAAACTCATTGAGAAGTTCAAGGTACCACTCAATTACTATCAAGAAAATTTCGAACAACTTCGTCGCAAGGAGAAGAAGAAAGACGGGTCGGGTCAAGTTCTGACTTATACGCACGTAGAAATCGACCCACAACTCATTCTAGGCGTTTGTGCAGCTCTTGTTCCCTACCCTGAACACAACTCAACTCCACGTGTTACAGGTGGTACTGCCATGGTCAAGCAATCATTGGGCCTCCCCTCCTCAAATGGTCGCTTGCGCCCCGACACCCGACAGCACATTCTACACTACACACAGAACTCGATGACTGGCACCCGCGCCATGGAAGCAACGAATTTCATCCGTAGGCCTGCTGGACAGAATTTCGTCGTCGCGATTCTCAGCCATCATGGATACAATATGCAGGACGCCGTCATCATGAATCGAGGTAGCATTGAGCGTGCATTGGGCCGTTCGACCTTCATCCGAACATACAATGCCGAGAAGAAGAGATTCCCTGGCGGCCAAGAGGATGACATCGAAATCCCCGGGACCGGCCTTGATGAAGTCAAGGGTTTGAAATCTCCCGAATCTTATGCTCATCTAGAGATCGATGGCCTGCCCACTCCAGAGACAGAGATTAGCAGCAAGCCCGAGGATCGTGACCGAACTCCAAAAGTTCTGGTTGGCAAGACCAGCCCCCCTCGCTTCTTGGAAGAAACCCACGGTGCCTTCCTACAAGCTCAGGAACGTCGTGAATCGAGTATGAACGTCCGCCATGGAGAAGGTGGTTACGTCGACAATGTGTTCGTCACTGAATCACTCGACGCAACTCGTCTGGTCCGAATCACTATGCGATCCAATCGCATCCCAGAACTTGGCGACAAATTCTCCAGTCGACACGGACAGAAAGGCGTCATCGGTCGTTTGGTCGATCCAGAAGATATGCCATTCACTGTTGATGGTGTGGTTCCAGACCTACTCATCAACCCGCACGCAATTCCATCGCGCATGACGGTCGCCCACATCTTGGAAATGATTGGCGGCAAGGTCGGTGCCATGGAAGGTCGCCTCATCGATGGAACAGCCTTCAATGGTGAGAAGGAAGGCAGTCTTCGAGAAGGCTTGCTTCGCCATGGATTTGCCCACACGGGCCGTGAATCCATGGTTAACGGTGAGACGGGGGAACAATTCCCTGCCCAGACTTTTGTTGGCGTCATCTACTACCAGAAGTTGCACCACATGGTCAGCGGTAAGATTCACGCACGAAGCCGTGGCCGTGTTCAGATTCTCACACGACAACCCACCGAGGGGCGTGCTCGTCAAGGTGGTCTCCGATTTGGTGAGATGGAGCGTGACTGTCTAATTGCACATGGTGCTTCGATGGTCATCAAAGATCGATTACTGGATGAGTCTGACGGCTGGGAACTCTACGTATGTGCTGAAAGTGGTCACATAGCGTACTGGGATTGGCGTAAACGATGTTATGTCAGTCCAATCCATGGTGACAAGGCGGAAGTCTTCCCTGTATCAACATCATATGCATTCAAACTGCTCCTGGATGAGATGAAATCACTTGGAGTGGCCATGAGACTTGAACTGGAGGACCGAAGATGAGCTTAACCCGAGACGTCGCAACTATTCCGAAGCGCATTGCTTCCATCAAGTTCAGTTTGATGGATCCAAACGAAATCCGCAAGATGTCCGCAGTCGAAGTGAAGACTGCAGATACCTACAAGGATGATGGACACGCATACAGACAAGGTTTGATGGACAATCGCATGGGTGTTATTGAACCCGGTGTTCGATGTGAAACCTGTGGCAACAAGCATGACGTTTGCCCGAGCCACTTTGGGCACATTCAACTTGAATTACCCGTCGTCCACATTGGATTCACCAATCTCTTGAAGGTGGCCCTCAAGTCGACCTGTAACACGTGTAGCCGCATCTTGCTCCACGAGCGAGAAGGAACCCATCCAAACAATCCAGAGATGTCCGAACAGGATTACTACCGGGCGCGCGTGTACGATGTCATCCAGAAGCATGGTGTTGGTTCAACTGAATTCAGCAAAGTAATCAAAGATATCGTCAAGATATGTTCGGGTGCCAAGCGTGCAGTCTGTATGCACTGTGGTTCCGAACAGGGCAAGATTCAACTCGATAAACCCACCACTTTCAAGGAGAAGAAGATGGACAAGGGTGAACACAAGTTGAATGCCCGTGACATCCGAGAATGGTTGGAAAGAATCCCCGATGAGGATTTGATTTTCGTAGGAATGGATCATAATGCCAGCCGTCCCGAATGGACGATTATGCGCGTATTACCCGTGCCCCCAATCACGGTGCGCCCCTCCATTACTTTGGATAGTGGCGACCGAAGTGAGGATGACCTTACTCACAAACTTGTGGACGTTCTACGAATCAACCAGCGCTTGCGTGAGAATCGTGACGCTGGTGCCCCTCAACTTATTGTGGAGGATTTGTGGGAACTACTACAATATCACATCACCACCTATTTCGACAATCAAACGGCCGGCATTCCCCCCGCTCGACACCGTTCAGGTCGCCCACTGAAGACACTCACTCAGCGACTCAAGGGCAAGGAAGGTCGTTTCCGAAGCAACCTATCCGGAAAGCGTGTGAACTTCTGTGCGCGAACCGTCATCAGCCCCGATCCAAATCTTGGAATCAATGATGTTGGAGTTCCTGTTCAGTCTGCCAAAGAACTGACCGTTCCGATTCGGGTCACTGGTCGGAACCGTGAACAGTTACGACAGATGATTTTGCGTGGCCCCGATATCCACCCTGGTGTCAATTACATCGTTCGTGGAGACACTCATCGTGTACGAATCACTGACCGAACTAAGTTCATGTGGTCTGGATTCCGTTGTCACAACCCCGAATGTCATTGTGGAGATGTTGAGAGAGGCGAACCCTATCCTGGTCACCGTTCAGATCTCAACGAGGTTCTTCCTGCACCCAACTTCTTGCCGGGCATGGAGATTGAAGAGGAGTTTAAGCGAGTTGAAGGAGAAGAAGATGCTCAGTCAAAGTGGATTCCAAATCTTCAGGACACCATTGCCAACCTCCGTGGAGAGGACAAAAATGGGAAACAATTGGAATACGGCGACCCTCGGGCCATCATTTACCAGCGATGGGTCTTTGAACGTGAAAACCCAAACCAAGCATTCCCCCCCGAACTTGAGGTTATTTGCCCGCATTGTGGCAGCCCTGAAATTGCTGAAGATACACGTAGTAAGGTCGAAGATCGCCTTGCGACGGTGGATCTTGATGGCAATCCAAAGCCGGGTATGATTGTCGAACGCCATCTGATTAACGGCGACGTTGCAATCTTCAACAGACAACCTTCTCTACATCGTATGTCAATGATGGTTCATGAGGTACGCGTCATGGAAGGCAAGACCTTCCGATTCAATCTCGCTGTTTGTACACCGTACAACGCTGACTTCGATGGCGACGAGATGAACCTTCACGTGATTCAGTCTGAAGAAGCTCGTGCAGAGGCGAAAATTCTCATGCGTGTTCAAGAACACATCATTACGCCACGTTATGGCGGCTCAGTCATAGGTGGTATTCACGATCACATTTCAGGTGCTTACCTCTTGAGTCACAACAACCCTTTCATTCCCAAGGCCATCGCACTCGATGTCCTTGGACAGATTAGCTGGTCTGGAGAACTCCCCAAGGAGGTAAAGAATCCTGACAAAGACAAAGATGAAGTCGGTTACATGGGCCTTGAACTGTTCAGCCTCATCATTCCCGGAGGCTTCAATCTACGTTACACAAGCCGTAGTATGGATGAGGTCACGATTGAAGGTGGCCAAGTCCTCAGTGGAACCCTAGACAAGCGTGCTATCGGTGCTGAAGACGGCCGACTTCTCGATGCAGTTGTTCAAACACATGGAACAACCGAGGGTGCTAAGTTCATCAATCAGATGACGAAACTCACGATTGGAATCTGCACCGCCATGGGCTTCACCACCGGAATTGACGATGAAGATCTTCCCGCAGCAGCAACTGAGGCAATTGCCCAGCGCAATGCAGAAGCCAGTGACGCGGTCGATGCTGAACTCGAGAAGTTCGGTACTGACGGTCGCAAATACGAAACTCGCCCCGGGCGAACTCCACTTGAGACACTTGAGGAGAACATCCTGCAGATTCTGGATCAATGTAAAGCAGAAACAGGTACGTTGGCTAAAGATCACCTCGCAGATGACAATCCTGCGGTTATGATGGCTGTCTCTGGTGCTCGTGGTTCCATGGATAACTTGGCCATGATGGCCGGTTCCATTGGTCAACCAAAGGTCCGTGGTAAGCGCTTGGAACGTGGTTACAGTGATCGTGTGTTGTCTCACTTCCGTCGTGGAGCCAAGGGTGCGAAGGAAAAAGGCTTCGTCGCATCTTCCTTCAAGCGTGGCCTTGAACCCACTGAGTTCTTTATGCTCTCTGTATCGGGCCGCGAATCCCTTGTCGACACGGCGGTTCGTACGAGCAAATCTGGTTACATGCAGCGCCGTCTCATCAACGCAATGGACGACCTCAAGGTATGGAAGGATGGACAGCATTCAGTTCGTAACACAGCAAACCGAATTATCCAATTCCAATACGGTGAAGATGGCGTTGACCCGTGCAGATCGCTGAAAGGAGATCCAATCAACGTCAACCAAATTTTGGATGATGTCATCGGAGGTGGTAACTGATGGTAGTCAAGTCAGCAACAAAGAAGAAACTCATGGACATGGGTGTGCAAGAGGAATTCGCTCACAAACTTGCAGATGATCGCAAGTGGGACAATGTGAAAATTCTCTCGCCAGGGGAAATTGCCCAGATTTGCGGTCTCTCTTCCGAAGAGGCCACCGCCATTCACAACACACTGCAAGCCTTCGGCAAATCAGGTGGTTCTGACTCCAGTTCAGCCACGACTACGGTGGTCCGACGCAAAAAGGCGCTTCGACGTACTGCTCAAAGAGAACTTATTCTCCAAGCATACGATGAGGAAACCAAGTTTGAGACCATTGGTCGTGATATCGACCGAGAAGATCCAATCTACATTTCTCTAGTCAAGGCAGCAGAAAAAGAAGGCGTCCAACTAACCGAACGTTTGTTTGAGAATCTCGCCGCTGGTATTCGTGAACGTGGAAAGGTCAAATTGACGCCAACTCAGGCGAAGAAAATCGTTATTCAATCGGGCATTCAATACTCACGCGCCTCCGTTGATCCATTCGAGGCGGTTGGCATTGTCACTGCACAATCAATCGGTGAACCCGGAACCCAAATGACCATGCGAACATTCCACTATGCTGGTGTCGCGACAGTCAACGTGACTCAGGGTCTACCTCGAATCATCGAGATTGTCGACGCACGTAAGTCACCGGATACTCCGACGATGAATATCTACGTTGAGGAATTTGACGCCAAGGGCAAACCATTGGCAACAGAAGAGAAAGCTGTACAAAAATTAGCCGCATCCCTTGAAACGACTACAACCCAGGATATCGCAGATATCGATGTTGAAGTCGCTCAGCGTTACATTATGCTGAAACTCAACAACTCTCATCTCAAATTGAAGAACATGACTGGGGCAGAGGTTCGTGACAAGTTATCTCGGGCGACAAAATTGTTTATCGCGATTGAAGATGGTTCTGAGTTGAAGCCAAAGATTCTGAAAATTATCCCCGGGGTTTCCAAGGAAGATGATTTGAAAGAAATCGATGCAAATCCTCCTACATACACTGCACTTCTACAACTTGAAGAGAAGATTAAGACACTCCGTCTGAAGGGTGTAAAGGACATCCATCGTGCCAATGTTCAGAAGGACCTAGAAGGTCAATATTACATCTCGACGATTGGCTCTAATCTATCCAAGGTCTCGGACTTCGCCGGAGTTGATCGCGGCCGCACCTATACCAACAACATCACCTCAATCCACGATTACCTCGGAATCGAAGCCGCCCGTCAGGCTATCATCAACGAGTTGATTCTCACCCTTGAAGGTGCACGCTTGGAGGTCGATGTTCGACACTTGCTTATGGTCGCGGACGTCATGACCAGTGAAGGTGAAGTTCGCGCCATAGGTCGTCACGGTGTATCTGGAACCAAACACAGTATCCTTGCTCGAGCGGCGTTTGAAGTTACGGTGAACCATTTGTTGAAGGCCGGAATCATCGGTGAACGAGACAATCTAACTGGTGTTGCTGAGAACATCATCGTTGGCCAACCGATTGCCCTTGGAACCGGCAGCGTAGAGTTGTTCTATATCCCTGATAATGAGTAATATTCACCCATGAGAAGCATTAGTGGAGAATGGAGGAATATGAATGGACTTGAGTCGACAACTGAAAACTGCGATTAAGACTGGCGATTTGACATTTGGTCAGAACCAAGCATCCGATGCTTGCGCCAATGGAGAAGCAAAGTTGCTGATATTTTCGCTCAATTGCCCGCAAAAATACATCGATGACTTGCGCGCCCGACACCCCGATGTCCCTATGCATCGAACCGACCTGGTCAATCGAGAATTGGGTCCTGCCTGTGCCAAACCATTCCCAATAAGCACCATCTGTGTTCTGGGTGAGGGTGATAGCGAATTGCTCAGCCTCCAACCGAATCTTGATTGAGATTATGAAACTCATTCCATCGTCCTTTTTTGGACGGAGTGTTCAAGGGTGGTACGGTCGCCGTAGGCGACCATGGAGTCCTTGATTAGAGATTTGCTCACTCAACTCGGCGCTTCATTGGACCCCCCTCCATCGCACACCCCCTGCCCTGGCATTTCCCTCATGGGTGTGCTCAGCAATCCACCTGCCACTCAAAGTGGACCCGCGTTGTCCATTGGAACGCATGTGTGGCATGCACATGATGGGTGGGCACCATTGGACAATCTTGAGATTGAACGTTGGCTAGTCGACACTCCTTCTGGTTCGCATTGGCTTCTTTCTGAACGCCCACTTCGTTTGGAGCATAAGCCACATCGTTCTGATGTCGAATACGAGGTTTGGGGGCCTGATCGTTTCGCCCAGTGGTTGGGTGAAGCAGTTCTAAACGGGGATTTGAATGCCGACATACCGCAAGTAATTCCAGCATCTGTAGTCGAAGTTGAAGAGGTTGAGAGGACGACCCCCTCACTCAAAGAATCGAGTCCATCAGCACTCCGTCCGCAAATTGAACTTGAGACAATCTTGGATAAACTGACACTGACTCATGCCGAACCTAGGCCAGTCCTTCTCACGGCTAGAATATGGGCTGTGACTGGAATTTTACGTGGGCCAGAAAATGCTGCAGAAAGGCAATGGTGGGAATTACTTGAGGATCCTTTTACTGGTGAAATCGATCACCTTGGAACGATTGAAACATTGGATTTCATCCCCAATTTAGAGAGAATGGAACCCAAAGTTTGGGTTGATGAATCCGAAATCGCCCCGAAATTGGCAAATCTTTGTGAGGAACGACGTCACTATACGGTCACAGAATCAAGTGGCCCGAACCAAGTTCAAGGCAGCGTTCTACATTGGTGGAAATTGGATCCTTCAAGCGCTGAGATGACCCCGAGATTGGCTCTACTGCCAGCTTGGCAACTCCGCATTCCTGAACGGGGCATGGCCCTCGTGCATGGTCTAACTGGCCAATTGATTCCGCTGCCGTAATCAAGTTACAACTTCATCTAGGCGATCTTGCTCAACTGCTCGACGAATCTCCATTGCGATTCTCCGTCCACTGCTCATTGGTTTACGCCACGTAGCGTTGCCGTATGGATGACCGACGTTGAGGTGAACATTGGTGCCACCACCCAATCTTGGTGCGACGTCATAGATGTAGTAGTCCATGTCCTTGTCAATGCATGTCTGTAAGCAGAATGGGCCAATTATGCCCGGATCGTAGTGCTCTTTGCTGGCTTGGATGAATTTCTCTCCGAGTTCAAACGCTTTCTCCAGCAAACTCTCGCGAATTGTAGCGGTATTGTGTCCGACAACGGTCATCTCAGGAATTTGTTGGTGTGCAGGCATAGTCATCTGCTGAGGTGCAGGCAAGCGAACATGCCCATCAAGTGAAGATTCAAATCTCCAATCGACACCCAAAAGTTCGAGTTTAGGCATATCCTCCTCAAGTGGACTATAGAAGAAATTCAGATTGAAAACCGGTCCGATTACATAACGTTCAATTCGCGCTCCTTCCAGACTCTCTTGATCGATGACCCCTTCTTTGAGCAAAGTCTTTGCTTTTTCGCTGTATTCTTCAAATGATGAACAGGTAAAGAATCCGCGTTCTAATTTCTTTTGAGCATGATGTAATTTCACGATGGCCAAGCAATCGATTTCCTCTGGGTTTCCAATAGCTTCAGGATATGGTAATCCCGCTTGCTCTAGAATCCAATAATAGTCCTGTTCTTCGGTCCTCTCTTCCATCCGGAGCATGTTTCTGCTTCCGAACATTGGGACCTTGAAATCGTTCTCAATACTCTCAATCGAACTGTATGATGTAAAGGAACGATTGGGGATATAAACGACATTTCTTTCGCGCATCTGCCGTTGAAAATCAGGCGCTAACACATCATTGAAAGAATTGAGAACAATGGCCTTGTCGACCATTCCACGGGTCACCCTCCCCGATGAACTTCGTTGGGTTCTGAAATAATCCGAGTATGTTTTTTCGCGACCTTTTTGACAATAAGCCACTGTAGGAAACCCTTCTTCAATCGCCCCATCACAGATGTCAAGTGCACTATGACTTGCTGTCATTCCGATGCGCAATTTAAGACGGTCATATTCCTCAAGAATTGACCTGATTTCATCAGCATCAATCATGGGTATCAACCGCCCCTTTGTAGGGCCATCAACTCGTCAGTAGACAGAGTCTCTCCTGACATGAGTTTAGCCATGAGATCCTGCACTTCAACTCTCGCTGGAACATTGAACTTGTCACCTGTATCTATGCCCTTGTCTTTGTTGCTCTTAGCACGCAGGATGTCTTGGATAGAGTGTAGGCACCGTAGACTGACAATATAGGATTGATGTTCTCGATCAGCTTCACGCTTTACACGGCGAACTTGGGCTTGACTTGCATCTGCTTTCTCGCGCAACCGATCCACCTCATCACTCAATTTTATCATCAAATCATGGGCATCTTGTGCAGTATCTGCAGCGGCGGTAACGGTTTGATGTGCAACTTCCTGCTCCTCAATCGCTTGGCGTAGATTGTCTCTAGCTGCCTTAAGTTCGACATTAGAATTTTCGCTTTCAGACATTTTTC
The DNA here is from genome assembly GCA_028821675.1 of Candidatus Poseidoniales archaeon. Lineage (GTDB taxonomy): Archaea > Thermoplasmatota > Poseidoniia > Poseidoniales > Thalassarchaeaceae > MGIIb-P. The sequence continues at coordinate 20,116 of JAPKFG010000009.1, read as the reverse complement.
GGAGTTTCCTCCTCATTTCATTAATCTGTTGCTCAAATTTCTTCTCATTCTTACCGGTTAATTTCCCCATCCCAAAATCATCTTCAAGTTTCTCGATGCTTCTACGAAGTGAGGCTGGTGTGTCCTCTTTATCTCTCCGGCCACGCCGATCGTTTTGGTTGCCTCCACGCTCTGGCTCAGGGGATAATTCACGCATTTTGTCTTTGGCATCACGAACGCCCTGATTCTTAGATGATCGTTCTGATTTTGCTTCGCGTACAGATGCATTTGCATCATCTCGAATGCTCTTGTATCCTTGAACTTCTGAAATGAGTTCGCGAACACGTCGATTAAAATCGTTGCGTGTAGTGAGGAATCCTCCAACATTATTGTTCAATTCATCACGTGAATCTCTTTTTTCAGATGCTTTACGATTGACATTTTCTCTCATTTCCTTTAACGTAGAAACAATGCCATCCATTAGAGATCACCATATTGGCCTGACGTAGTCAGGCTTCAGTCAATCACCCCAAATGGCAATGCCATATAATCGCTGCTCTCCGTTCATCGCCCCCTACGGGGGGGGGCGTATTCTGTTATCGGCAACATTTGGAGAGAACGATTAAACCCCGTCCGCAAAACGCACAAGTTGAATCCCATGTTTATCGATGGAATGCCTGGAATGGACCGAGTACTTACAACTGATGTGAATCCCCCTTACCTGACCCTTGTAACCGGACCCCCTGGTTCGATGAAATCTTCCTTTTGCCTTTCACTGGTTTCCAACCATCTGCGTCAATCTGGTGGATTTGGATTGTATTGCACAGTGGAAGAGACCACAGGAAGTTTGCTCCGTTCTTCTCACTCACTGGGTTTGTCACTACCTCCAAATCTTCAGATCACTGACTTCACTGAGTTACGTAACGAGAACGAGGCAATGGATTATCTGAAATTCACACAGAAGATGATTGAACATTTCAAGAGAGAACGCGGGGATGCATTCTCTGTTTTTGTCCTAGATTCATTGGGGGCGATTTACAGTTTGACCAGTGTCGATGAAGAAATGCGCAAGAGGATGTTCAAATTCTTTGAATTTTGTCGTAGTCAAAATCTGCATACATTCGTGATTACCGAAAGGCAGACAGGTGAATTCGCTGAACTTGAGGGCAATGAAGGCTTCTTGGCAGATTCAATCCTCAATCTGGGCTTGGATCGACGTAATGGTCAGATTGTTCGAACCATGCAGGTTGAGAAAATGCGACACATCCGCCATTCTATGGAGAAACAGGCGATGGAGGTCACCAATTCAGGCCTCGTTTTACTCGGGCCCTTATTTGATTAAGCTAAATCGATAATTCGACCCGCAGCATTTTGAAGTGCATTTCTCAATGAACCAATATTTGCATTTAATTCCGCCTGAATCAAAAGTAATCTGTCTTCATCAACACGATGTGATAGCATCAGTGCTTCTCCAGTACGAACCATCATTCTAGCCGGTGTATCTTCAACGAGAACATCCAAACCCACCCACATTGCAACTGCTGCCTCAACGTCCTGATCCGGTGGGGAAAAATCGATTGGCAATGCATCAGGGCCAATGAAGGCAACCCATTTTACACCATCCTGATTGAGTAAATCATCCATGAGGCGTGTTCTCATGATGGTTGCCAGTCTAAGGCAGGGCATCATTGTGACGCTGCTTCAGATAGCAAAGGACCTCGCATCAACCATCCATCGTGGCCACGATAGAAGCCTACGATTCGCCCTTTTGGACGCAGTCCACGTCGGTGGTACATAGCGATGGCAACCCTATTGTCTTGACGCACTTCTAGTTGGACAGTTCGAATTCCGAGCGTCTTCGCCGCAATCGCAAATTTCTTCCAACCTTCCGCACCGATTCCATTTCCTTGCAGTTCGTTGGCAACTGAAAATGCAAGTACGCGTGCACATTGATTGGACAATCGCATGACCCACAGTATACCTTGATCTCTTTTTCCATCGGTGAGGACCCATCGACCGAATTCTCTATTCAATGGTAATTCTTGAATCCGTTCGATTTCGTACGTTTCACCTGTTGTTTCAATAATCAACTCACGAACCTTTACCAGACGTTCGCGACTCCACTCTTTGAGCGATGGGCATGGGGTCCAATTGAGCCCAGTCACACGACATCACCCGCGTCGCTTTTCTCTTTCTTCTGGATTGATAGAACGTCTGCGACCACGCGAGGCTCCAACCTTGCGGCGCTTTTGTTTCCCAGGTTTAGGTGCGATCTCACCACTAGGCACCTCTGTTTTGGAAAGGGCGCTAAGCCCACCACTGTTCAACAGGGCCCCAAGATCTTCCAACGAAAGTGCACCACCGCTGCTTGCGCGGGCTTTGACCTCATCTAGGCGAGGGCCTATTTTCCGCCCTCCTCTACCACCTTTCTGTGCTTTCTTTCGAACTCTTGCATAGGCTTCAAGGCGCCCGATTTCTCTGCGCATCTTCTTGAGTTCAGTTCGATTCTTATTGATGAGTTCCCACATTTTTGCAATTCGTTCATTGAGGGTGCGGATTTCTTTGGGATTTGCCTTCTGGTCAGCAATCTCTTCCCGAGCTTCTTCTGCGATTGTTTTTCTCTCTGCGCTCAACTTGTCCAGTTGCTTCAATTTCTCTTCTTGATTTCGCAGTAACTCGATGTATTTCTGATGTAAATCATTCCCATGGACTTTCCGCGAATGCATTGCCTGCAATTCAAAGAAAAATGAGTACAGTTTGATTTCGTGATCTCGATTGGGCATTTTGGCCAAGTCATTTGGGATGGTCGCCAACCTGCGATGAGTCTGCATCAATCGCTGTTCGATGATTTCCAACGGAGGTGGCACATTCTTGTTGATTGCGTCGCGTTCATCCCGAATCGCTCTCGCTTGTTCACGAACAGATCTGAATTTATTGAGCACAGTTGTTCTTTCCTTACTGATTCCACGTGTTGATTCTTGGATTGCACGCAGTGATTGTACCAGTGTGATTTCCACCTCTCGTTCCTGTTCGATGCGTTTCAAATCCTGTTCAGTGGCTTGCCTCGATGCTTTCAGAGCGCTCGTCATATCTTTAATTTCGGGGTCGGAAAGATCTTCAAGATCGTCAAACAAACCTTCCTTTGGTTTTGAACGCTTGCGCTTGCCTTTATCCTCACTCATTCTTCTTCACCACCGTCTGGTTTTGTGGCAATGGGCAATTCAGCGTTACGTCGGCGTATGCTCGACCCCCCTCCCGATTCAACTTTTTTGGCATTTCTCAGTAAATTATCCAGGCCATTATCGAGAGCAGATTCCCAGTAGGCTATGGCCGACTCAGATTGTTTGATGAGCGCGCGCGAGCGTTCGACTTGACGCATCGAATTTCGCAATTCAACTCTCTTCTCTACAAATGTAGCATGAATCGGCTCATTTTTCTCAACATACGTCAACATCTCGAGATGCAATTTGTCCGCGAGTTCGAACAATTTATGCATTTTTCGGCTCGATTCAATGTATTGCGACATATCGGGATTGTCCTTCCTGCGTTTTTCAAGCCACTCCTCGTTTTTTTGCAAGAGCGCCTTTCGTTCAGCAAGCAATTTCCGTTCGTCTGTAAGTGACAGCGCTTGCTTCTCGATTTTATCCTCAATCCGTTCAAGTGCCTCTTCGAGTTTCTCTTTTGCCCATTTCGGATCAAGGTTCTTCAATCCGCCCGTCTCATCCAATTGTTCCCTCAGTACACGTGTTTGTTGTAACAACACGCGTGCTTCTTTCTGGGCTTCGTTTCGACTGTTTTTCAGTTCAGCGACTTTATTGGAGCCAGTATCGCGCTCAAGTCTCAACTTCTCAACTTCAGGTGCAAGGGCATCGGCATCATCTGTCATTCGAGCTTCAATGTCTGGCAATGCCATTGCAAGCAACCTTCGGCGTTCAAGAATTTTTCCAGCAAGTTCCCCCGGTTTGAGGGCGAGCAGGTCTGTGATATTCATGCAGAACGAGTCGCGGAACCTGAGGTTCCGCATAAAGGTTCAGAGATTAGCCTGCCCAAACAAGGCAAGGGTCTTGAACCGTACGCGGCCAAGCGGATGCATGACCGTAGGTCATGTACGTGGCATCTGGGTTGCTGTTCTCCTACTTTCTTCGCTCGGGGTACCCTTTGCTTCGGCAGCGGGCGGGGGTCTCCTATTGTCAGGCGATAGTTTCAGCATCATCGGAGATCAAGAAGTGGGCGCCGGTGACGTCAATATCAGCGTGGATGTCGTTGCCCACGACTCAAATTCAAATGGATTCTTGGAAATGACCTTAACATCCGAAGACAATACTCCATTGGCATCAGATAATCGTTCAATCGGTTTATTGGCCGACGAATCAATCACCGAAATCTTTGATTTCACATTGGTTCCAATTGGAACACATACCCTGACACTTCAACTGTGGGGTGATGTTGGCGTTGGTTTTGAAAACAATCTGACGCAAATTCAAGTATTCATCCAGAGATTGTCTGCAAGCAACGTATCTATAGAATCTTCAGGTGACTGGGTAGTTGTTCCAGTCCATTCAGATACCGGTGCATCGAGTGGAAACAACACTATGAGGGACGGCGACCATGCTTGGGTGATTGCAATCGTTGAGAATACGGGGGATGTCGCTTGGTCAGGAAATGCAACAATCTCTAATCAGAGTTCTGTAATTTCTATTATGACCCTCAACATCGGCGGATTGTCTACTGCGTCAGTAAATTTCACACTGGGCCCTCTGTTTGAAGGATCCACAACTATTTCGATTGATTTGCTGGAGAATCAAACTTCTGTCACATCTGACACTCTTATCCTCAATATCGGTCCACCACCCTTGCCACGACCCTTGCTATTGATGACACCTGAATCTATGAGTCCCAATTTGGGCGATTCTATTAATTGGACAATATCAACTGAAAATTCTGGCGAATCAACATTCGACGGCACCCTCTTCTGTAGTTTTCCTTCGGGGGTGGAGGTTCTCAACGAATCCATTTCAGTTACTTCAGAACAAAATCAAACATGGATTGTCATTGTGGATGTCCGACCTGGTCAACTTGATTGTTTAGTCACCAGTTCTCAACGACTGCATCTAGATTCGATTACATCTACATCTCATGTCTATGATATGTCGGCTGGACACTTGATGAGAGCTGGCAGTGATGGCCTCACAGTCACGGGCGGCCCTTTCCATGTGGGTGACCCCATTCCATTGGCCATTCTCATACACAATGGAGGCGATTTCTCAGGCATGGCTTCCCTTGAAGTCAGGGAAGGTGATTCTGATGGCAATAACATGGGACCTTGGACTTCATTGGAAACTCGAACGTTGGAGGTTGGTAGCAGCCTAGAATTGGGTTCACAACACTCCTCTAGTGTTTCAGGTGATAGGCAGATTGAATGGAGAATTGTGAGTTCAGATAGCCTTGTCGCCAACGATCTTTCAGATATTATTTCACTCATGGTTCAACCTTCTCAATCACTAGATGTGACCCTCTCTTCTTTGGGGTGGACACTCAGTGACGGATTGGATGTTGAAGTCACGACCACCCTATCATCGGGGGAGAGTCGACTGGTCTTGCTTGATGTTGGGACTTCAGGATCCTCTGGTGCCGTTTCTCAGATTTCGGTTGAAATCCTCCTTTCCCCTGGACAGCGAACACTGGCCTACAATCTGGGGCACCCCACTTCCTCCTCACTTGCCTGGGTTGAACTCACTCCGATGGGTTGGGTGTCGACTTCAATTGCTGACGATGAGATTTCCTTGATTCGCCCTAATCCTCAAACCTCTGTGCTCCTCAATTCGGTAAGCCCTTCAAATCCAGCCCCGGGTGAATCGGCCACAATTTCCTATTCATTGGTCAATGAAGGAGGGGGGGATACTTTGGCTGGCGAACTCATGCTCATCGACTTGAAACACGAGGGTGAAGTCCTGTGGACTGGGCCGTCCCCCGTCGTCTCTTCAGGAGAAAATACCACCGCATCATTTTCGCTTGAACAATGGCCCTCTGGTTCTGTAGTCGATCTAAGGTTAATCTGGCACACCTCGACAACAGATGCAACTGGCACCAATTCATTCCTCTCTGAATCCGCACAAACAACAGAGCAAGGTTTCACAATCGATTGGCTCTCCCTCATCTATGGTTCTCTTGCTGGTTTATTCATCGGCCTTATCACACGCACCGCAATGCGTGCTAGGGCCGGTAAACCCTTGCTCCCTAGACGTGAACGTGGAGGCCGGGCGTCCCAACCAAAGAAATCCGTTGCGAAAACAGATGATGAAAAAGTCGAGGTAGCCTGTCCAGCCTGTGATCAGAGACTCCGAGTTCCGTCGACATACAGCGGCACAGCTCGCTGTCCAGCATGTGCGCAAACCTTCCCCGTGGAGGCCGTTGAAGAAGAAGTTCCAGAAACCCCAGACGTTGAAGATGAAATAGATCCGGTTGAGGATTCGGTTGAATCTATAACAGAAGAAACACAACCCACCCCAGTCATATCAGTGGAGGGCAAAACCTCCTCATCGTCTGATGATGTCATACTTTGTCCAGATTGCCAACAGAAATTGAAGGTCCCCTATGATCGACGACCTGTTCGTGCACGCTGCCCGGCGTGCAAGTGTGAATTCCGTGCATTGAAGGGCTGATTCATGTGAGTGAACCGATTAAAGAATTCGAGGAGATGTACCTCAAAACTCTCTATGAATTTTATGTTGAAGAACCACAACAACCCATTCGCAACAGTCGAATTGCTGAAGCCCTTGGTGTGAGTCAGGCAGCCAGCAGTGAGATGGTGCAGCGTTTGGCGGGAAAAGGCATTCTCTATCACATCCCATATCGCGGTTCGACACTGACCGAAGCAGGTGTTGAGGCCGCGGCTAGAATCAAGCGTCGAGAATGTCTGATGGAAGTATTCCTCATCCGTATGATAGACTACAGGGGTGACGTTAAAGCCGCAGCTTGTCGCCTTGAACATGCATTGACGGATGATCTTGAATCGGCAATCGATCGATTGTTGGGGTATCCTGAGTCAACCCCTGAGGGGGAAAAAATTCCAGATGTGTCTAGGCAGATTGAACCTATTACGAATACAATGCTCATCCCCCTCCATGCTTTGCCTGTTGGTATGTCCGGTGATGTTGAATTGTTGGTTCTTGAAGGCGCGGACATCCGAACCCTAGAGGGCCTTGGCATTGTTGCGGGTTCTACGATACATTCCACGGATGAAGGATTAACCGTCAATGGCCACGGAATCCAAATTACACCGGCCTTGGCCGCTCGAATATTGATTCGCACCCTGTAAATTTTCGTGGCGCAACGGCCTTATGCGCGCCTGCTCACGCGCACCCATGGCGGCGAGGAATATCTCCACGGAGGATGCGTTGGATTTGCTAGTGCCTTCTGATGATGCTCTTTCTACTGAAGATGCGATTGCCGCCACTAGGAAACCAGCCGATTCCGGCCCCACCCTATCTGATATTGAAGCCGCCGAGAACCGAATGAATCGGCTCCGTGCTCGAGAGCGTCACCTTCTCCGCCTAGACCGCCTTTTCCTTTCAAGAGGAATCCACCTTTCTTTGACATTGCCAATTTTCGCACTTGCGATGCAATTGGTTGGCCGTCGCTACGCCGAAGGTTCTCCTGATTGGTGGATTTCCAGTGTTGAATCTGGATTTCCCGATGCGACCCTGAGCATCGTCGCGGGTCTTCTTGCAACAATCATTCTCTTTGCGTGGATGGTTTCTCTGTTGGTGGTTCGAGCATTGCACAACACTTCACGTAAGGTTTTCCTTACTGAAGGTAAATCATTCATGCTTCGAGGCAGGCCCTTTGAAAGTTTACACGGATACGAGGCCATCAATGATGTGACTAGAATGGCTGTAACTAGAGTTTCTGGCGTCCTCACCATCGTCATATTCTCCGCCTTGGCTCAATTGGCTGCAACATTGGAAGGCGGGCTTACAGACGGCGGAGGAGTTTTGGTTGGGTTGGCGATTGGAGGTACTTTTGCCGCGATAGGATTTGATCTTCTTCGCAGTGGTTCACAACACAATACTGTGGAACGCTGGGGTTTGTTGGAGGTATACGAACCACCCCTACACCCCTCCTGTCCCGATCGTGTTTTCACTGAAATCCTCACCACTTGGATGGACCCCGTTCTTCGCGCTCGTTTTGATGCACACATCCAATCCCTTCGCGATGGTCTGCAGCCAGGAAAAGACATCCATTCCGCCATAGAACATCTGTTGCACATGCGTTACTTGGAAGCATTGGGTGAACTGACTAATCGTCAAGTTCGTCAATCGATGGAATACTACTTCCGCCTCGACCGTGTACCTGAATTGTTTGAAAATGATTGGTTTGATGAAGAAACATGGACCAACCTTTTCCTGCATATCAGAGAAAAGTGTTCCCCCTTCTTCCGTCTACTTTCACGACTTCAACACGATTTGTCCGATGATCTTGAATCATTACGTGCAGACACTCTTCACTTCGATGTTGATATGCAAAATGTTGTGAGTGGAGCTGGTCATCTATTCGCTTATCTTCACAACAGTGGCGATACTAGCCGAACCATCGTCATCAAGATTCAGACTCCAGATTTCCAGCCTCATGAAAGTGCATTTACCTTGACTTTGGAATCCAGTTCGGCTTTCACAGGAATTGACGCACATCTTCCAACACGTTCCAACACGACCGATGATGTTCACGACATATTGGCCAAAATGATGGACCATGGAGAGATGATATGGCAAACTCTTCTCCCTCAACACGATGGTGAATCTACCGTCTCAGTAAGACTTGAAGATACGGATGGGAATTTACTAGGTGGCAAAGTTCTCGCCGTTCAAGTCCGACCCAAACTCCAAGATAGAATCCGTCAGAGGGGAGGAATGGCAGCGATTGGCGCTGGTATCTTTGCTATCCTCTATCGTATTGTACCATGGGTTGCTTCTCTCGCCGCACTGTGATTTGGGCCCCTTTAGGGCCCAGCGGTCGCTTCAAATGGGGAGGTGGGGTCGGCCGACCATGACGGATGCGAAGGAGCCCGACGGCACCGATGCCGACCTTCGCGACCAATTGAAGTCCATGGAGGCCAAACTCCGACGCTTGCGTGATATTCGCCAACAGCACAATGACGCAGGTAAAAGAAATGCAGATTCCCGAAATGCTATTCAGAAGGAGTACAAGAAACTCCGTGAAGAAATTGACCAATTATTGACTGAGAACAAAGAGATTCGCAATAAGGCCAAAGCACACCAAGCAAGGCGCGATGCCATCCAACAACAGATTCGCGAACTAATCGGCAGATCCAAGAATTCACGAGGCGAAAAAGGAAAGAAATCCCCCATACTTGAATTGAGCGAAATTCAGTCTCAAATCGACAAATTAGATACAACACTTGAGATTACTGGGATGACGTTAGAAAAAGAGAACAATATCCTGAAACTCATCAAAAAACATAGCGTTCGCAAGAAAGAATTGGAACCCTTGGTCGAAGAGTCAATGCGAATTAAGATTGATCTTGACAATATCGAGGGTAGTATTCAAGAATTGAAAATCGAGGCCGACGCTGAGCATGCAGCCATGGTTGAATTCCATAAAGAGGCTGACGAATTGTGGGAGACAATCAAGCCACGTTTTGAAGAGCGAGATTTCAAGAAAGCAGAAGGCGATAGATTGCACGAAGCCTTCGTTGAGTGTCGCAAAGCGGCCGACGAAGTTCATACCCAAGTCGTTGAGATGCTTGAACAAGTCAACCAAATCAGGGACAAACTCAAACAAGAAAGACTCGAGGCTCAATCGTGGATTGATGACCACAACGAAGCGGTACGAAAAGCACTCACAACACCTGATCAGGATGAGAAACTCGCTGGAGCGTTGACCGAGGCTCTTCTCGCTGGCTCAGCTATTAGTTTGGGGGGCAGCGAAACCGGTAAAAACGCAAATACGCGCACCGATGGCCGTTCTTCTCGAAAAGCCAACATGCGCAGAGGTGGTGCAGCACGTGGAAATCGAGGCCGTACCAAGACCTCTGAGGAATGATTTGAGTTATGCAAGGCCGGGCGCATACTCAAATAGGCCCAATCCTACCCTTCAGATATGCCGCAATCTTCGGGCCCGTATCGGTCGTATGACCGTTCGTGGGAAGAAATAGAGCGGATGCTTGTCATTGCCGAAGAGCGTGTCTATGAATGGCAGGATTGGTTTGAAACATGCCGCGAGGATGGCGACAGAGAGGGCATGAAAGAGGCAGCTCGTAATTACAAGGCACTCCAAGGCGTTGTCAAATGTCTCAAATGGGTACTTGGAGAAGAGGGTGTATCCAACCCCCTGGAATAATCACCAACCACGTTGATCCATTCGAACATCTAGGGTTTCGATTTCCAAGCCATCCATGGCCCGGCCAGCCATCATCGCGCTAGCCTCTGCAATTTTTTCTGCATCCTCAAAGTGATGTGTTGCCATGACGATGGCTTCTGCTGTTGTAGCGGGATTTTCGGATTTAAAGATCCCCGAACCGACAAAGACACCATCCATCCGATGACGCATGAGTAGGGCCGCATCAGCTGGGGTTGCGATTCCCCCCGCAGAGAATGTGACCACTGGCAGCCGTCCCATTTCTCGAACCTCGCCGAGAACCTCAAGCACACTGGTGTGAACATCATTGAGTGAACCAAATGGCGTGTCGACAATATTCAGCGTGTGCTCGGATGCTGCCTCCAATCGTCGGAAACCATTGCTGATGGTCGCTGCAATCGTCTCAAATTCTTGTGATGTAGATCTCTGAACTAGGTCAATCTCTGCCGCAACAACACGGGCGTGTTGTACTGCAGCGACTACATTCCCCGTCCCAGCTTCGCCTTTTGTTCGTATCATTGCGGCTCCTTCGACAACTCGGCGAACGGCCTCACCTAGGTTTGTACAACCACAAACGAATGGAATCGTAAATTCATTCTTTGCGATGTGATAGAATGGATCTGCTGGAGTCAACACCTCGGATTCATCGACCATATCCACACCGAGCGCCTCCAGTACGCGTGCCTCTTCGTCATGTCCAATACGTGCCTTTGCCATAACTGGAATCGTCGTCGTCTCGATAATCCCATTGATGAGATCAGGGTGACTCATCCGCGCGACGCCACCATCTGCACGAATATCGGCAGGGACTCGCTCTAGAGCCATGACACTGGTCGCACCTGCATCCTCAGCGATGTGTGCCTGCTCAGGTGTGACGACATCCATGATGACGCCCCCTTCCTGCATTTTCGCAAAGCCCCGCTTGAGTAATTCAGTGCCCTTGCGCATATGGGTAAGGTCGATGGACATACGATTCAATCCGTGGACTGATAACGCACATTAGAACCTTCGTCAGAGACCTAGTCGTCCGCTAGAATGGGTGAATCACCTTCAGCGATTGGCGCATCTAGGCATTCTTTCTCATTTCGCTCAACCCATTCCTCTTGATCGGCGGGAACGTCAGTGTCTGCGAAAATGGCTTCAACCGGACATTCAGCAATACATGCCCCGCAATCAATGCATTCATCGGGGTCGATCACCAAGTAAGTTGGCATTTCCTTGAAAGCCTCAACAGGACAAACTGCTACACAATCTTGGTACTTGTGGTCGACGCAGGCTGATGTAACGACATGGGTCATGGTAGCGTGTGGATGGCCATACCAATATGAATCCTTGGAATCGAAACGTACTGAATCGAATCATTTTGAGTCATTCGATGTGGATGGGTAACCCCAATTTAGTTGCCCGGTTAGCAGATGCTTCCAACATTTCTCTAGCATTATCAAGTGAATCTTGTCCTGGATACACTTCCAGTTTAATTCGTCCTTTGACTTGTTCTTCCGAGCCTTCGGATAATTCTATAGAGCCACGAACTAGTGAAGATAAACTCAAACGTATATGGAGAATATTCTCGTCATCAATTCGATCGACTAGATTGTCGGATTGTGCAATTTGGCCCAAAAATTGTGGCCCCAGGTGGGCGATACTTTCTCTGGCCGCCTTTTTTCGATGGATTTGTACCCGCAACATAGTCATCCGTACACCATGATAGGATTTTACTTTCTCACGAGAAATTTCCGCTTCCCCACCGGTAAGCCAGTTCAGAGCAGCCACAATGGCCTCCGTGGAAGCGACACCACTGGCTGTGGCATACCATGTGACATTGTGCACAGACACAATCCTTCCGTGGCGAACCCAGCCTATGACCCCTACGGGGTCCAAGCATGGCGTTCAAATACTCGTGGCAGGTCGGCGGCTCGCTAGTGGGGTAGCCCCCGCGATAATCAGGAGATGAACAATAATGGCTACAAAGGGTGCATCATCACGAGCAGCAGCTCGAAAACAGAAAGACAAATGGAAGGCCAAGCGATGGTTCACCATCCGGGCCCCTCGACAACCTTGGCATTTCAAGGTCATCGGTGAAACCCTCGGCGAAGAAGACGAACTCCTGATTGGTCGCATGTATGAAATCACACAGCAAGAAGTCGATGGTGACTTCAGCAAGATGCATGTCAAACTCAAGTTCCGCGTCACTGAAATCATTGGTCAAGATGCAATCACTGAATTTGTAGGGCATGAAGTCCTCAAGGATCACGTGCGACGTCAGGTTCGTCGATATCGGGGTAAAGTCGATGATGTCATCGATGCAATAACTGAAGATGGATATTATGTCCGAATCAAACCGTTCTTGATTACTCAGGGCCGAGTTAAGACCAGCCAGAAGAAAGGAATTCGAGACGCATGTCGCGATGTCATTCTTCAAGCAGCGGCCAGAAACACTTGGATTGCACTACAGAAGCAGATCCTATCTGGTGAACTTGAACAATCGGTTGAGAAGGCCGCACGCAAGATTGCATCTGTGAAAATAGTCTTTATTCGGAAGAGCCAACTGGTCCAAGAAGGTGTTATTGTTCAAGATGGACCGACACTCGATGATATCCTAGATAATGAGTCCAAGGCGTCGGCTGCGAAGAAAGCCGCATTGGCTGCCGCCATGGAAGATGACGATTCTGATGATGATGCTCCCGATGTTCTCGCAGCAGCCGAAGCCTCCGCAGATGATGCAGATGAAACGGAAGACGGATCCGATGAGGATGAAGAGGCGGTTGAGGAAGTGCAAGAAGAAGCCGCTGAATCTACCGGTGATGCACCTGATTACGCATCTTTGAAGGTCGCTGAACTGAAGGAACTTCTGAAGGCCGCTGGCAAGCCAGTATCAGGCAAGAAAGCCGAGTTAATCGCCCGCTTGCAGGAGTAGGTGAGGCCGAATGGCCCGCATCGCAGTCCTTTGTGGCACCGGGATGACCGAGTTGGCCACATCGACTGAAGGAGCCACTGTTGAGACGTTTCGTTCCGATACCCCATGGGGGGAAGTTCCGTGTACTCTCGTCAGAGTGGCGGGACACGAAATCTTGTTCATTTACCGACATCACAATCCAGATGGAAGCGTGAATCCACCTCACAGCATTGAGCATCGGGCCAATGTCCATGCGGCGACATCATTCGAACCCTCTGTGGTGGTCAGCGTTTGGAGTGTTGGTTCGATGGACTCCGATTTCCCACCTGGTGTGGTCGGCGTAGCTGACGATTTACTCGACATCTCCGGAACGGTTTGGACATTCCATGATGACTCAGCCGTTCATGCCAATCGTACAGAAATGTTTGACCGCACATTGTCCGTCATCGCCGCCGAGGCACTCAAATCGCAAGAGGGAGCTGGAGCCAATGCCTACAAGCAGGTGGTTGCTCAAGCCAGTGGTCCACAATTTGAGAGCCGGGCAGACGTCGAAGCTTTCCATCGTTTAGGCGCGACTTGTGCCAACATGACGATTGGAGGAGAGGCACGATGCTTGTCGGAAAAGCCTCAATCCCACGTAGGCCTGCTTCTATCGAGCAATTGGGCGGCCGGAAAAGATCCAGAAGATGCCCTTGCTCCAGTAAATCATCACGCTGTCGAAAACCTAGCAGCATCCATGCGCGCGCGTGTTTGGGGCGCAATCATGGCGATTGCAGCCTCACAGTAGGTTCATCGGCCTCTGTGTCAGTCCTCTCGATATGACAAGGCCGGTAAGCGTGGATGAATGGGTGGAGATTGAGGCTGCACAACAGCCTGATGGTTCTTGGCAGACGATGATGGGGCGAGTCGCACAATTCCATCACAAGCATGATTTTGCCAGCCCCGAGAACAATGGACATGATATGGGTTATCGGTTGGCTCTGGTCATCGAAGAATTAGGGGAATTATCCGCAGCCATCACCAAAGGTAAACCCAAGGAAGAGGCAGCTGAAGAATTGGCGGACGTTTTCATCCTGATGCTTGGAAACGCGTTGGCGATGCATGTTGATCTTGAGGTGGAGTTCCACAAGAAGTTGGACCGCATCATGCAACGCCCTGCAAAGCGTGGTGGGATGGGGATTCGCGTTACAGAATATACTGGGAATTGACGGGTATAACGAGGGTACCCCTGCTATCATTTCTGGCGCTTGAACAAAACCATCATTTTGTCCGGTCCGAGTTCACGGCCGGCTATGCCACATCCAACCGCTTCCCAACCGTCTGCACCCAGCTTATTCAGTTGTATATCGGTGATATCGATGAGTTTCCCAGTGACAATTTTGTATTCCCATTCCACCATGTTTGACGGTAATTACGAGGGCGCTTTATTCTGTCCCCGAGCCTGTGCGCGACTGTGATGCGCCCGCCTCCATCAATCCCGCTGCGGGACCTACGGGCAAATCCTCAATCTCCCCTTGAGTGAGCGGGCGCGTCTGCACATTTTCGGTGAGAATCATCGAGTGCCCATGGGGGTCCAGAAACTGAAGCGTCGCTTCCCTTTGCCCTTCTCGAATCTCGATCATGGCTTGCGTCAATTTTGCCAGTCCAACAATGTCCTCTTCATTGGCCTCGATAGCCGCCTGACGATCGACCATGTCAATCACATCCTGAAATCGATTGAGAACTCCTTCGATATTGGATACATACCCCGTCGAATGTGACCCTGGTCTGACCTCTAAATCCAATTCCAACAAACGGACGGTACAGGCTGAACCACGAATGACACGGACCTTCAAATCCTCGATTGAATCAATTAGATATGTTTGACAAGATCCTTCTCTAGCCTCTGCTGGGATAAAATCGGTTTGACGCCATCCACATCCTGGACATGTGAGTGTGATTTGGGTATGTTCGCCGAAATAGGCAATTTCTTCAGTATGTGCAAGCATGGATAATCCTTCATCGTACCCGCAGATGATGCAGGAAACCTCGATTGTACTCTCCATGGAAAACTGTCCTCCTCTTGGGGTTTGAATCTATGCGTCTGGTGCGAACACTTCGTTTTCCACACCTTTGAGAGTAGCAAAATCTGCAGGGAGCAATATGAGCCGATCATCACCCACCTGAATCAGGGTACCACCAAGATCACCCTCGATCAATTCCTGCAATCGAGTAACACAATTGGCAAACTCCACATCCCTATGAATGAGGCGTTTCAACTCGACAATCGCCACATCTCCAGCTGCCACCCAATCAAATAGCGTTTCAATGCCAGATGAATCTTGTAGAACTGCGCGATGAATGATGGCCTCCCCTCGCATAGAAGGAACTGGTGCATCGGGATAGAGGTCGCCCAAATCGTGGTAGGCTTGGGCTGGAGCGACCGGTTCAGGTTGTGATTCAGCGATTGATGGCATATCCATCCATCGGGGTGCGTCTCCCTCCTCCATGGATACCTCCGAACGGTGACAATCCTTCAATCCTCGGACCCATTTGACTTCATAGGTTCAAGAACCGCCACGACCCCAGACGGTCCGAGGTGCGACCAAGGGGACGTCAGACGAGGGATTCAAAAGGGACCCTCTTCTCGACACATCATCCCCGAAGCGTATCTGCGCGGGTTCTTGGAGGATATTGATATGGATGCGGAGATGGCTGTAGTTAAGACTGGAACGAGTACACTAGGAATCTGTTTCGACGGCGGAGTCGTCGTCGGCGCGGACCACCGAGCGACTATGGGCCACTTCGTTGCCAACAAGAGTGTTCAGAAGTTGTTCAAAATTGCTGACAACCTCGCATTGACTACGGCTGGCCTTGTTGGTCACGCCCAATCCCTTTCTCGAACACTTAAGGCAGAAATGAGTCTGTTTGAACTCAAGCGTGGCCAGCAGATGACTGTCAAGGGTGCTGCGACGATGACCGCCAATATTCTCGTTGGCCGCCCTCACTGGGTTCAGTTGCTCATCGCCGGTGTGGATGATACAGGTGGTAGCGTCTATTCGATTGACTCGGCTGGCGGTTCCATTCCTGATGAATACTGCGCAACCGGCTCTGGTTCCCCTTACATGTATGGTGTCTTGGAAGATCAATTCAAATCCGGAATGACGGAAAAAGAAGCCCTCAAAGTGGCCGCTAAAGCACTTCTTGCAAGCGCACAGCGTGATGCTGCTAGCGGTAACGGCATGGATTTGGCTGTCATCACCAAGAAAGCAGGATTCTGTCTGCTCACCGAAGCACAACTATCCGCACTTCTCGAAGAGTGCTAACCCTTCCCGGCGCACGCGCCGTCCTCGCACCCATCGGTAGATGGGATTGTGATGCAGTGTGTATTCCGGGCCGAAAGGAGGTTAAGACATGCGTCTAACATTCCAACAAGTGAAAAAGAAAATTGAAAGTATGGTGCCTTCGGGTATCGATTATGACGTGGATCTTGAAGCGGCAAGCATCGCCATCATCACATCTGAACCTGCAGCATTCTCAGGCCAAGATAGTCTGGCTAGTAAGATTGCCAAGGCCATTAAACGCCGAATTGAAATTAGACCCTCTGCGGATATTCTAATGGATGCCAAGGAAGCCGAAGCCAAAATCATCGAAATGCTACCAGATGAAGCGGGTCTCAAGCGAGTCTATTTCGATGGTGCCATCAGCGAATGCATCATTGTTTGTGATGACCCCGGAGTCGCTGTTGGATCGAAAGGGGCAACGATTCGTGGTATCCGCGATGAGATTGGATGGATTATCCGCACAGAACGCTATGCCGCCGTCGAAAGCAGGACCATGCACAACATCCGTAAATATCGCCAGGAGAATGCTGATGATCGCAAGGCCTTGCTGCGAAAATTCGGCACTAGAATTTACCGTCCACAACGCCCAGGTGAGGTTTGGTGCCGACTTACAGCCCTTGGTTCATACCGTGAAGTTGGACGGGCCATGCATCTGGTCACGACCAACGAATCCAAAGTCGTCGTTGATGTGGGGGCCAAACCGACGAACAACCTCAGTGAAATCGCCCCATTCTTCAATGCACCAGAATTGCTGCCATTAGAGAATCTCGATGCAATCGTCATCACGCACGCACACATTGATCACATCGGCCAATTGCCTGTGATGTACAAGTATGGATACCGCGGTCCCATCTACTGCACACCCCCGACGCGGGATTTGATGGTGCTTTTGCAAAGTGATTACATCAAGGTCGCCGCTGCTGAAGGCCATCCTCCCCCCTATGGGTTGGGTGATGTTCAAGAGATGATCAAACACGTCGTCGATGTTGAATGGGGCAAGACCATCGACATCGCCCCAGACATCAAACTCACCATGTACAATGCAGGCCATATTCTCGGTTCATCTTCTCTGCATATGCACATAGGCGAAGGCAAGCACAACATAGTCTTCAGTGGAGACATCAAATATGAAAAATCGTGGTTGTACGATGCTGCAGCTGTTCGTTTCCCCCGAGTTGAAACACTCATCATAGAATCGACTTATGGTGGGGCCAAGGATTTCCAACCGTCACGTCAGGAGGCCACGCAAGAATTGCAAGATTTGATTCGAAGGGCTTTGGGTCGAAAGGGCAAGATTTTCTGCCCCGTATTTGCCGTTGGGCGTTCACAGGAAGTTATGATTGCAATTGACCAACTCTTCAAGTCAGGTGAATGTGAACCTGTGACCGTCTGGCTGGATGGAATGATTACTGAAGCTACAGCCATCCACGCAAGCCATCCTGATGCCCTCAACCGTGATCTTCGAAAGCAGGTCCTCAAAGGTGGGGATGAAAATCCCTTCAATTCTAAGTGGTTCCGCAAGGTGAGTGGTCGTGAACAACGCGAGAGCATCCTGATTGATCCGAATCCATGTATTGTGTTGGCCACATCAGGAATGATGACTGGCGGCCCCATTGTAGAGTACTTCAAGAACTGGGCCCCTGAACCTAATCATACATTGTGCTTTGTCGGATATCAAGCAGATGGGACCTTGGGACGACGTCTTCAGAAAGGATTTGCTGAAGTCCCCATCAATGATGGCGGGCAGACACACATGGTTTCCATCGGATGCGATCTGGTCACCATCGATGGTTTCAGTGGACATAGTGACCGTCGACAATTGATGGACTATGTCAAGGCGATGAATCCGAAACCCAAGACCATCATCTGCCATCATGGTGACCCCCACACCTGTGCCGAATTCCGCAAGGATCTTGCTAGCACGTATCGCGTACGCACATACGCCCCCAAGAATTTGGAAACCATTCGTTTGATTTAGAGTACTGGAACATCGAATCCAGCCTCAGCCGGGTCCGGCAGTGTTTGGGCTTCAGTTTGCTGTTCTCTGACCTGTTGACTGGTTTCACTTCCTGAATGGGAGAAACCCTCCTCTTGCTGAAAGAATGCCATGACAGCACCGGCTGCAAATACGCCGGACAGTGCCAACAATGCCCAAGCATTGGCCCCCACCGTGCCTTCATTCACAATCAGCAATATTGAGGCAAATGCAAGCATGGCAAATGTGAGACCTAGGACCTTGGCTCGTGGGTTCCCCATGCTAGCCCGTCTACCCTGCCTTTGATGAACTGAACGCTCCTCCGAGCGCCATGGACTTCAACATCGGAACCTCATCAGGCTCGCGCAATCGACGCAAGTCAACGGCTCCACGTGGAGGAGGTGGCTTGGTTGGATGGCTGATGACCGCTGTGGCACCTTTCGGTGAAAACGATGAACACGCTATGGATCAGGCTCTGGTTGAACTTGGCCTTGGAGATGCACGATTGATCCGCGGAGAAGGTGCAATGTTGCCGATGGGATTTGAACCGGGTTCGCCCCAAGATCTGCCTATGGGTACCTTGGTTGAGTGCCACTTGTCCAAAGCAACCGTACATAGCACCGGCATCGCATCTGCCGGGGTCGCATGGGCATTCTGTACAACCCCAGAGGGAGATGAGTGTGCCATTGTTTCGACCATGTCTCATCAAGGTTCGATGGAGGAATGTGAGGCTGAACTCCGTCGTAATCTACAGCGTAAACTAGGCAACCGCGACTTAGAATTGCGCAAAGATGACGACGGTCGCGCCATGTTCGAATGCGCCGTTGATGAGATTGAGGCACAGGATGGATTCCACGGTGTCGTGCTGGCGGCATTGATTCTACCCAACAGTCTCACTCTCGGTGGTTCAAGTGGTCCGACCAGATCCCGAAATTTGGGCGTATCTAGTATCGGTGGAAGCCTTGGTGGCCCGAGCGGCTTGGGTGGAAGTGGAAAGAGCGACTTTGGATTTTGAACGCAGTCTTCAACAACCGCCACATTCTGTGTCATTTTATGGAACCATCATGGCTCGTGTTGATGTGCCAATCCTGTGAACGGGCATTTGGCAAACCAAGACGTGGGAAAGATTTGCGTTGTCCTCATTGTAATCATCCCGAATCCAAGATTCTGTCTCGACATATGGATGCTAACGAAGCAAGCGATGCCGTTTCAGTGGCCAACGTTCCACCTGAGATTCGTGACCAACTGTCGACCTGGATACAAAAACAACCTCGAGATGTCTCAGGGTCCGAACCAGTCGACGGTTACACCATTCTTTCTAGGGCCACCGATGAAGATGGATTCATCACCCTAGATTCTCTGAAAAAGGCTCTGAGTACACTGAATTCCCCACTCGACGCCGAAGCGTTCGCCGAGGAGGCATCAGCAGAAGGTGAACTGCTCAGAGTGGCCCCGAATCGTTGGAAACGCGCATGAGAATGTTCATGTCCGTTGAGTGACGCCCGAGCATCACTGGACCCGTGGGTTAGCTTGGCTATGCTCGATGCTTTGGGAGCATCAGACCTC
>JAPKFG010000008.1 GCA_028821675.1 Candidatus Poseidoniales archaeon | reverse complement strand
AGTAAACTACTTGGCTAATAATAACACACTCTATAGGCGATTTCAATGGATTCATCAACTAGAATCTCCCTGATTACAGGGGCTGCTGCTGAAGTTGTTGGAATCGAACATCTTGAGGCACGGATTGCGGATGGTGGCACCATTCGTGCCTACGTTGGTTTTGAGCCGAGTGGCAAAGCACACGTCGGCTGGAAAGTCTTGGCCACCAACCTGCGACGAATGCTCGATGCGGATGTCAATGTCCTCATATTCATGGCGGATTGGCACGCTTGGGTGAATGATAAATTCGGCGGAGATATGGACAAAATTCACACGACTGCGAAGTATATGGAAGAAGTATTCCGTTCCCTTCTCAATCACCCTGAAGAAGGAGACGGGCCCGGGCAATTGCGCTTTGGTTACGCTTCTGAGATTATGGATAGTGGAGATTACTGGGCACGTGTGCTACGCTGCTCCAAGAACATGAGTCTGGCTCGAGTTCGTCGGACATTCAGTATCATGGGTCGAGATGAGGACAGTGGGGATGGTGACCTGTCGAAATTTTTCTATCCCGCCATGCAGGCTGCTGACATCTTTGAGATGAACATCGATTTGGCCATCGGCGGCATGGATCAGCGCAAGGCACACATGTACATGCGTGAAGTAGCAGATCACTGGGGTTGGACCAAGGCGACTTGTATCCACACCCCCATCATATCCGGTTTGAAGAGTGCGGGGGAGCGCATGGATTCGTTTGATCATAAGATGAGCAAGTCGGACCCTTCAGGTGCCATCCTGTTGCACGACACACCCGAACAACTCCGCAAGAAGATGCGAAAGGCCTACCTAGATGTCGAGAAGGATGACAGCCCAATTTACGAATTGCTCCAATACATCGTCTTACCAGAACAAGGTCAAATCACGGTCACCCCCAAACCCGAATATGGTGAGCCCAGTACTTACGACGACCTCGAAACTTTTGTGACCGCAGTTCAATCCGGTGCGATTCATCCATTGGATGCAAAATTCGCAATTGCCGACGCTGTATCTTCTGGTTTGGAATCCATGCGAGCTCACTTTGAGTCCAATCCACAGTTGCTTGAATCTGTGAATGAGATTACCGGTGAGTAAGTCATCACTAACATTTGACACAGTTCGGCCATGCCTTGATACGTCCCGGACGTGTATGTTTGGTTGATGAATGCAATAATCATGAAATTTGTAGGGGCATCATTGAAGGAGTTAATTGGGCCGCCCCGGAGTACGATAGCACGAGGTCATCCCCATGTCTGAAGTTGGAATCGACGATATTGCCATCCATTTTCCCAAGTTATACTTGGACATGAAGGATTTTGCCAAAATGCGCGATGCGGATTATGGGAAGCTCAACAAGGGGCTGGGCCTCTCAGCCATGGCCATCCCCGACGTCCACGAAGATACAGCAACAATGGGCGCCAATGCTGTGACTCGACTCATAGATCGAAACGGCATCGAACCATCTCAAATTGGTCGTATGTACCTCGGAACAGAAAGTGCTCTGGATGGCGCTAAACCAACCGCAACCTACATTCTCGATATGCTAAATCAACGATACAGTAGCCGATTTGGAAAGAACTGCTTTCGCAACTGCGATGTTGTCGACATGACCTTTGCTTGCATTGGCGCTGTAGATGCCCTACACAACACCCTCGATTGGGTCGCTCGCGGGGGCGAATCCGATAATCGAATTGGCATTGTCGTTTTTAGTGACAATGCGAAATACGACTTGGAATCTCCAGGGGAGTATACGCAAGGTGCCGGAGGTGGTGCTCTACTGATTCGCCACAATCCACGACTCATCTCGATTCCAGATAGATGGGGCGTGTCGACTTCTCCAGTTCATGATTTCTTCAAACCCCGTCGTGAGGTTTCTATCAAATCGGTGATTTCCCACGTTGTTCAATTGGCTCGAGAGACAGGGGCCTCAATCAAAGAGGGGATGGTCGAGCGAATGGTTCGCCATCTACCTGAATCTACAGTTCGTCGCCTTGGCATCTTTAGTCATGGCATAGAGACGGTCCAGGTTCACCGTGATGAACCGGTATTCGATGGTCAGTTCAGCAACAAGTGCTATCAAGAGGCCGTCGAAGAAGCATTCCGAGATTTTCGAGCCAAGGCTGTGGCAGATGGTCGATGGAATCCTGAGGATAACACCGTCCTGACTGAAGATTGGGCTCGCATTATCATGCACCTTCCTTACGCATTCCAAGCCAAGCGAATGTTCCCAGCTGTATTCGCATATGAGCGCAGTGGAAGCCCCTCTTGGGATGAGGTAGAATCAGAGATTGGCCTACCTCCTAGTATTGGCGATTTTGATGATACACCTGAAGGTCAAGTCGAACATGAAAAAGCTCTCGATGTTTATCGTCGTGCCATTTCAAAGACGGTCGCTTATCGTGAATTTCATTCTGATCGAATCGAGAAAGGTCAAAGGGCCAGTTCGCTCATTGGAAACCAGTATACCGGATCCATCTTCTTGGCTTTGATGTCCACCTTTGAATCGGATTACGAATCCAATAGCCCACTCGATGACAAACTATTCGGACTCTGTGGTTACGGCTCTGGTGCCAAGGCTAAGGTGTTTGAGGGAATTGTCAACAAACGCTGGCGAGAGATTGTATCGGGATGGAACTTATTCGAGAGAATGGCAGGACGTATGGCGATTGATCAAATCACTTACGAAGAGTTGCACAAAGGTATTCACACTGGGAGTGTTCTCAAACCACGAGGTGAATTTGCCTTGGTTGAGGTTGGAGAAGAAGGTGTTCTTGAAGGCGCAAGGACCTATGCCTGGATCGACTGAATCGTCGGAATATCTCTGCGAATCGTTCATAGAGGAACCTTGGGTGCCGCATCACCGTAGGTGATGAATGAATGGCAGACATTGCAGTATTATTGAAACAAGTTCCCGATTCTAATGCGAAGATTGTCGTCAGTGGCGGGCGTCTCGACGAGGGTTCAGTCAACAAGTGGTCGATGAGCCCTTATGACGAATACGCACTTGAGGCGGCATTGGCTCTTGGCGGCTCGATTACAGCCATTACTTGCGGCCCGGAACGTGCTAAGAAAATGCTCACAGATGCCGCCGCAGTTGGTGTCACTGAACTCATGCACATTGTTGTTGACGATCTGACGACCCTCGATTCAAATCAAGTCTCTTCGATTCTTACAGCCGCCGTACAGAAGACCGGTGCAACCGTCGTCTTTTGTGGCAAACAAGCTGCCGACACAAATGCCGGTTCCATTGGACCTAGTGTTGCTGAAAAACTCGGTGCCGCTTGTGTCACCATGGTCAGTGAACTGTCTGGCGATTCCTCTGGATTCCTCGCCCTCCGTCCAAGTGCCAATGGGATGGAGCGTGTGGCTGTATCCGCACCATGTGTCCTGGCCTTCGATAAGATGAGCACAGAATTGCGCCGTCCAAATGTAAAGGGAATAATGATGGCCAAAAAGAAAACTATTGAAGCCATGTCTGTAAGCGATTTGGGTGTTGATATCGGTTCTTCTTCTGTGACTCTGGACAATCAATCTCCACCCGCTGAAAAACCAGCGGGACAGAAATTTGAGGGCGCTGAAAGCGTTGCCTCTGTGGTCAGTAAATTGCGCGATGAAGCCAAGGTGATTTGAGGGGGTTTGAAGATGGTTACAGTAATTGCAGAAATTTCAGGAAACAGTCTACACTCAGTCACCGCACAATTGGTGGGTGCTGCAGGCGGGGATGCAACCGTCCTTTGCCCTGGTGGCATTGGTGCCTCAGAGGCCGCCACCCTATCGGGTGTGGCCAAGGTCATCTCAGTCGAAGGCGATTGCTTCTCTTCGTTTGATGGAGGTGCATGGGCATCAGCCCTAGGCTCAGTCGCCGAGGGTCGGATTATTGCCGCCTCGACAGCCAATGGGCGTGAGATTGCCGCTCGTATGGCAGCAGCCAAGGGCATTGCAGTGGTTCAAGATGTCACTAGCATCTCGGGCAATTCGGTGTCCCGATCAATATATTCAGGCAAAGCCGTGGAATCCATCACCATCTCGGATGACACCATCCTCACCCTTCGTCCGAACACATTTGCTCCCGTTGATGGCGGTGGCAGTGCCGCGGTCAGTACCGTCAACCAGAGTGCAGATGTTGCCACTTCCGTCAAGGAAGCAATAGCCAAGGCCAGCGAGCGTTTGGATGTCGCAGATGCGGACATCATCATCTCTGGTGGTCGTGGTATGGGTAGCATCGAGAACTTCAGTCACCTTGAGGCCATTGCAGACCAACTGGGCGCTGCAGTCGGTGCATCACGTGCAGTGGTAGATGAATGGGGGATGTCTCACAGTATGCAGGTTGGACAAACTGGGAAGACCGTCAATCCAAGTCTGTACATCGCCGTAGGAATATCTGGGGCCATTCAACATCTTGCTGGCATGCGCTCTTCAAAGTACATCGTCGCCATCAACAAGGATCCTGACGCACCGATATTCGGTGTTGCAGATTACGGAATCGTTGCGACGTGGGAAGAAGCCCTTCCAGCATTGGCAGACGCCCTTTCAAATCTGTGAGATGATATCGTGATCGACCCTATCGTGGTCGAGCCCACATCTACCCATGATGCATCGATAATCTGGATGCATGGCCTTGGCGCAAGCGCAAACGATTTCGCCGATATGCCCAGACTCATTTCTCGCCCCGGAACACGCTGGATTTTTCCAAACGCCCCGATGCGTCGAGTGACTCTCAACAATGGTTTGCGCATGCCGTCTTGGTTCGATATTCGATTTTTAGGGGCAGGGGCTGGAGAAAGTGAACGTGAATGCCCAGTCGAGGCTCAAGAATCCGCCGAATTGATTGCCTCATTGATGGAAGAAGAACACTCTCGTGGTATTCCTTACAATCGAATTGCTCTCATTGGCTTCAGTCAAGGCGGCGCCATGTCGCTCTATCTCGGTTGTCGTTTCCCAGAACGGATTGCCGGAATGGCCTGTCTGTCAGGATACCTGATTTTCCACAAAGTCCACATGGAGGCTTGTCATGATTCCAATCGAACCACCCCTGTGCTGATTTGTCACGGTTCAAGAGATGATGTGGTTCCCCTATCATCCGCTCAGCGTACAGCTGAATTTCTCAGTGACAATGGATGGCCGGTGGATTTTGAGAACTATCCGATGTTCCATGAGGTCTGCATGGAAGAGATTCGTCGAGTCGAAGACTTCTTCTCAGAGATTTTGGATTAATCGTCGAGTAAATCATAGGTGTCCTCGCGCACTTCTCCTTGCACTTGAACGGTGACTGTGTCGGTACTGCTCTCTCTGGAGGGGTCGATGACAGTCAGTGTGAAGGTGTGATTTCCAATCGGCAATCGCACATTGATCATCGCAGTCTTGCCAATTTGTTTTGAGTTACCATCTCTCCAAATCCATTGTTCAATACCTTGGCTGCCCGGTGAGGTCCCTGATCCATCCAGAAGCGCGGTGGCAGTCCCATCTTGACTGGCATTGACAATCAGATCGTTTCCGGCATCGGATGTGGGAGGCACATGTGAAATAAAATTCTCATCCGAAAGTCCCACCATCAGATCGGGCTCGTCTTCTTGGAATTGTGCCAATTGCTCGATTTCATCATCGAGCATTGCAAACAGTTCTGAATCATCAATCCTACTTGGGCCTGCATTGAGTTGTTTCTGTTCCTCTTCTGTTAACAGGGAAGCTATGTCTTCTCCATCATCTGCATACAAGTCGTCATCGGGCGCTGCCGTCGGTGCGTTGAGTTCTGCTCCATCGGAGAATTCCCGCAGATCATCATCTATTTCTGCGTCATTGGACAATGCATAGGGTGTTGCCTCGGGGTCAATCCATAGAATTCTATTCTCTCGCGTGTAGTGGTTCTGATTGTCTCCACTCAAGGCGATTCTCTTTCCATCCTGGCTTGAGATTATCGATTGAACCAAGCCGGTGTGTTCGCATCTCCAAACCTCTTCGCCATCCTCTCCGATTCGGTGAAGATAGAACCATGATGCGACCAACAAATCATTTCCATGCTTTTGAAGATCGTTGATTGTGTACATTGATTTCCAGATTCGTGTAGATGTCAAATCATCATTCAATTTCAACACCGTTCCATCGAATTGACCAGACAAGGCTCCAATCCCATCCGGAATCAGACAGACACTTCGTGAATCGATTTCTTCAGAATGCAACATCTCTCCGGTTGAAGACCATCGTTCGAGTGCTATTTGAGGCACCTCTGAAGGTGTGATGCCGAGAACTTCTCGACAGAGCACGAGCGAGCCATCATGTAAGAAACACATTGCAGAAACAGTTTCTCCGGTATCTGCTACAGGGGCACGACTCCAACGCTTGTTTCCATTTGAATCAAGGACGTGAACATATCCCTCATCATCGGCCACAGCCACACCTGTTCCATCGCGAGCGACGGAGATGGAAATCAGTTCACCTGCAGTGAATCGCCCTCTCTTGACTCCATTCTCTGTCAATATGTGCAGATGTCGCCCACCATCGATGCTCGCGATTATAGTACCATCGCCGGACAATCTGAGATGATCACAACCGCCTCCAATTGCATGCGTCCAACGATGTCCACCAAGACGCTCATGTCCATGTAGATTGCTTGTATGTGTCCCCACCACAATCACATCACCGCTGGCGATGCGAATATGGGTCACTGCGTCGTCGACGTTGAATGGTTCCAATGAGGTTGGTGTATCGGTGACATCGAGAATTCGAACAATCCCGTCATCACTGCCCCATGCCATCCATTTGCCATCCGGGGCGACATCTATTGCACGAACGATGGCATCGCACTTGATTTCAGCAATTGGGTCGATGACCATCGGCATGATTGTTGACCTGCCCACTCTGTCTTGAGATTGCCGCTGCAAGGCATCAGCCGAAAACTCTGTTTCTAAGGTCCTCAATTTCTTGTTCCGACCATCCCATTAGTGGTTCAAGATGTACCTGAGGGGTTCGCACCGATTCACCCTCGTCAATGGTGGTCGGTGCCTCTGGGAGATGATGGCCAACGATGCCCCAAGGCACGGGGTCTTTTTCCCGACCCGGGCCTGTCACAAATTCTTCTGCATATTTTTCTGATACCAAGGCAGGGTCCCACTCCTTTAGTGAATCAACTGAACCGTTGAGCGGTTTAATTCGGCAGCCCCGATGCATCATCAACCAAGCACACAGTACATCTTTTTCTGATTCAAGATGTGCCATTACTAACCCTTGCACGCCAGAGGGAAGACCACCCGGGCCCATGAATCGAGTTCCAAGTAGACGGACCTTATCTGGGAATAAAGCAACGCGAATGGCCCATTCTGGGTCACCCAAATTGACGGTTAAATCCACCTGATCAAGCACGGCAGCGCCAACAGCTCCGGCGAATTGTTGGCTGGTCCATTTTCCTTTGACTCCATGCCTCTTGCATTGAACAGCAAACGTGCCCTGCGGTTCTGGATTGTAATCCAATGCGGCAGTGGCCACGTCTTCTGGTGTAGCCTCAACTTCAGTGAATGGGTCTACCGCATTGACGCCGAATGTGTGCTTCAACGCGTCGACAATCTCCGCATCTTCTTCCCCACTGACAAACATGAGCCCACCTTCAACGCGAATTTTGATCTCGGCGCCTCTAATGTGACCCTGTGCAATGAGCGTCTTTCTCAGTGTTCGAGTGAAATGCTTTCGAACCGGTTTGGATTTGAGCATTGATTCGCCCATCCTGACCATCCATTGGCCCATCCAATCACCTCAGGGTTCGTTGTGGATCTCAATAATCTCATCATTCTTGATTTGTGCTGCCTTGGCCGCATCATTTCGAACCTCCTCAAGTTTCTCAAGGTAGGTTTCATCGATGTCTCCAGTAACGTACACGCCATTGAAACACGAGGTATCGAAATTCACGACTCCACACGTTCCGCCTTGACAGGCATCAATCAAATCTTCGAGTTTCTGATACATGAGCCAATCCGCACCAATCGCTTGACTGACTTCTTCTTGTGTTTTCCCGTGCGCGATATATTCCCCCTTTGCGGGCATATCGATTCCATACACATTAGGATGAATGACCGGTGGGGCTGCACTGGCGAAGTATACTCTCTTGGCGCCAGCCATTCTTGCCATTTCGACAATCTTTGCACTAGTATTTCCTCTGACGATACTGTCATCCACTAGTAGTACATTCTTACCTTCAAATTCGTAGGGAATTGGATTGAGTTTCTTGCGAACGCTATCCTTCCGCATGGCTTGCCCAGGCATGAGGAAAGTGCGACCTACGTAACGATTCTTGACAAATCCTTCCCGGAATGAAACCCCGAGGTCCTCGGCCAGTTCCATGGCTGCTATTCTACCACTGTCTGGAACGGGGATGACAACGTCAATTTCTGCATCGGGGTGTTCAATTGGAATTCTGGCGGCCAACTTTCGTCCCATCTTCAATCGAGCTCGGTGCACACTGATACCATCGATAACGGAGTCGGGTCGAGCGAAGTAAACGTGCTCAAAGATACAGGGGGAGTAGGTCACCTCGTCTGAACATTGTCTTTCGTATAATTTTCCATCCGCAGTGATGAAGACCGCTTCTCCAGGTTCAACGTCACGAATAACTTCACAACCGAGGGCAATCAAGGCAACTGATTCTGAGGCCAGTACCCATTCATCACCTTCATCTGAGCCATCCCTTCGACCAAGGATGAGTGGGCGAATCCCCCAAGGGTCTCGGAATCCGAGGACCCCATAACCAGTAATCATCGAGATAATTGCATATCCGCCACGACAGCGTTCGTGGACCCTGGAGACGGCATAGAAAACATCCTCCACATTCAATCGTAACTCTTCATCAATGTACATCTTTCCACGTTCGAAGAGTTCGTGAGCGAAGATATTCATCAGAACTTCGGAGTCGCTGCTAGTATTGACGTGCCGTAGATCCTCCCTGTACAGTTGCTCTCTCAATTCATCAGCATTTGTCAGATTTCCATTGTGTGCCAGGGAAATTCCATGCGGGGAATTCGTGTAGAATGGCTGTGCTTCGGCACAAGAGGCAGTTCCCGCTGTCGGATAACGGACGTGGCCGACACCCATGTGTCCAATCAGCGTGCTCATGTGCCGCTGCTTGAATACATCTCGGACTAGTCCATTTGCCTTTCTTTGGAAGAGATGTTCCTCATTGCAAGTGACGATTCCGGCCGCATCTTGACCTCGATGCTGTAGAACGGTCAAACCGTCGTAGATGATCGGTGCGACAGGTTGGCCAACTTGGGCAACGACGCCAATGATACCACACATAGTGCAACCCATTCAGTCGTCATGTGAGGGGGCTTTAGAGTTTGACGGCCCCGCTTTGCTCTCCATTCCAAAATTACTTCTTTTGATACATACTTCGATTTCGCTTGTTCCAGCGATATCCTCGCATGGTTGAGGTGACATTGTATCCACAGGATGCGCACTGGCGCTTTTGCTTGTGATAACTGTGGCGACCGCATCGACGGCAGCGGATGTGAGTGGACTTCTGGCGCTTGCCCATGCTTGGAGTACCCTTGCTCATCTCAACACCTCAGCGAGCCGGCGACCGACCCTCTCTATATCAGGGTTACCTCACGCCCTACGGGCGTAGGAGTTCAGTCCTCTAGTTCAATTGAGACGTCACCATGGGTTGACTCCATCTGTAACAACGGGTCAGGGACGTGTTCTCTTCCCGTGACCAGAGCTAGCAGGAGTCCAAAGACGAGGCCCAACGCGGCCAGCATCGCGGTGATGCCAGACAACAGAATCACACCTTCGTTCCGCATCGCCGCAAAGGATCCATCCATTTGCCAATTTGTCAATGACAAACCGAGTCCAGTCAGTAATAATAGACCCATCACCTGTTCTTGCCAACGAACGTGACGGTGAACCGCGCCAAGACTGATTAGCAGTAGTGCAAAACTGGTGAGTCCGAATGCCAAGGTGAATCCTAAAATCATCCGTTCGACAATCAATGAGAATTCGGTCCCACCCGATAGTTGCCAGACGAGGAGATTCATGCTGAAAGCGATGAGGAACATCAAGAGCGCGACTGGCCCCCACCAAGATTCTCTCTCTTCATTCCTCATTCGGATTCCTCCACTTCGAGATGCAATCTTAGAACCGCGTCCACAACTGCTTTTTCCTCTTCAGAGAGCGGTGCGATCACATCCGGGTCTGGTGCTCGCTTTTCCGCCATATAGACCAGCGCAATGAAAGCCAATACAGCGGTTAGCGTTCCAAGCAACCCCCCGATAAGAAACATCATCTCTTCCCAATGAATTTGGTGCCATCCAGCAGCTAAGAGACCTTCTGAACCATTATGCATTATTTCATTGAACATGACTCCACCTGCAATGGTCAATCCCGCCAAAGTCAGGGCTTCCTTATGTCGCTCATCTCCCATCATGACACAGAACGATCCTGCCAATGTTGCAATCAGAATCAAGATGCTGAGGAAAACTTCGACCCAAGCCCCCCAGATTGTTTCTCCAATACCATTGGCAATCGCATCGGGCGGTTCAGAGATGAGCATCCACCCAATCCAGAAGAGCCCACCCATTGCCATCAGGAAGCCTAGGGGGCGCAATCCACGGGGAAGAGGCCCCACAGGAGAAGGTCCAGAGAACGTGGCAACCAGTGAACCAATCGCCATCAATGCGACGGGCCCCAACATGTGAAGCAGAACAGCTAACAATGCGGTTTCAGACGAATCTCCACCGCGAGTTTTCGACCCGAACGCCACAATCAATACGACCGACACAAAGAAAATCGGCCCGGAAAGACGCTTGCGCGAATCTTTTCGATCAGTCAACCAGAATCCAGTTGCCAGACAAAGCAACGCCAATGGTAGCCAGAAGCCAATCCATGGGTCTGCAAGGCTTGACATCAGTATAGCGACCTCGGCAGGGGTTCATCAACTTCACTGCCTTGCCGCGCAGTCACTCGATTTCAATGCCCTTCGCGCGCGACACCCTCATATACGGGCCGATGGTCGCAGGCTCGCACCCACACGGTGAGGAGGCTCAACAATGGTCAAGATGCCACGACAGGTTAAGCGCTACAGCCCTAAGGCTGGACGCCATACCATGCACACCATTGAGCGTGTCAAGAAGCGCCGTGCGAGTGAACTGAAGTGGGGTCAACGCCGATTCCGTCGAGTGACTGCGGGATACCGTGGTTTCCCTCGGCCAAAGCCGGAAGGTCGTGAAAAGCCGACAAAGAGGGTCAACATCCTCTATCGGTGCACCGAAACTGGAAAGGCACACACTCCCCCATGCAAGAGAGCAAAGAAATTCGAACTCGTTGACAAGTGATTCTAGGTGAAAACAGATGGCAACCAGTAATTTCCTTCGTGTACATTGCCGTGATTGTGGCAATGAACAGATTATCTTCGAACGAGCCACCACGCTGATTAATTGCAGCGTATGTGGTTCAGTTCTTGCCCGCCCTGCGGGTGGTAAAGCGCAATTGACAGGCGCAACCGTCGCTGAGATCCTCGAGTGAACGGGGGTCTAGGGGAATGACGGAAGAAGAAGCCGGTTGGCCAGACCTCGGCGAATTCCTCGTCTGTACCATTACAACTGTCAAACAGAATGGCATTTACGTCGAACTCGATGGATACCCCGGAAGAGATGGCTTCATTTTCATCGGCGAGATTGCTTCTGGTTGGGTCAAGAACATCAAATCTCACGTTCGTGAAGGACAGCGTGTTGTTGCCAAGGCACTGAAAGTCCGTAGGGACAAGAAGAGTGTAGAACTTAGCATCAAATCGGTTAGTGATGAGCGTCGAAGGGACACACTACAGCGCTGGAAGAACAAACAACGCGCTGGTCAATTATTGCGAATCGTTGGCGAGCGCTCTGGTTGGGATGAGGCCAAGGTCACATCGATGAACACCGAATTGATTGAAACGTTCGGTGGGTTGTACACTGCCTTTGAAGAGACAGCCATTGAAAACAACGCTCTTGCCAACGAAGGATTTGAGGGTGATTGGACAACCGTGTTCATCGAGATTGCCATTGAGAACATCATTCCTGAGTTCGTCAATATTCGTGCGATTGCTAATATTCAGATTCACGGCAGTGAAGGAATTGAAGCCATTCGAAAGGCATTGACCGCCGTTGAAAAGTGTTCATCCAAATCCGCCGAAGTCGAGATTGCAGCTTACTATGACGGTGCACCCGAATATCGCATTGAACTCCAAGCTCCTGATTGGGAGGTTGCCGAATCTCACTGGGAACTTGTCGAAGCCGCCATTGCTGAGAACATCGGCGCTGAAATCGGTGCGGTTGAAATCTTGCGTCGCTGACCCTCTCTCAGAGAGAGAGGTTCAAAGGCTGCACCATGAGGGCATGAACCATGGCTCGGACCCGCTTGCAGAAATGCACCGCCTGTAGTGCGTACGGATTTTCTGAGACTTGTGAAAAATGTGGGGGTCAAGCCCAAGCGGCAGGGCCGATGCGATTCTCCCCCGAAGATGCGCGTGCTGACCTTCGCCGTAAACTCAAGGACGTTGAATCCAAACAATGGGCAGCCAATCTTCCCTCTCCGGAGGATGAGGAGGAATGAGTACTACGATTCATTGGACTGGGGACAAATCTCTCCCAGAACATCAGTTAATCATCGCGGCGGTTCCTGGTGTCGGAAATGTGGGGAAGTTGGTGTTAGACACCCTCAACGAACAGCATGAATCATCGATGATTGCACGCATCCTCCATCCGGATCTACCTCCTCATTCGATTCTAGAGGATGGCCTGCTTACTCCTCCGCACCTTTCTATTCACTCTGTGTCATTGGACAATGGACAGACAGTCATCACAATCACAGGCAATGGTCAACCGATGACGCCTCGGGGCCAACATGAGTTGGCGGTTACGATTCTTGAACTTGCAGCAGCATCTAAAACGCAATTACTCCTTGTTCTTGCTGGCCTGAGTGCCAAACCCGGTGATGACAACATCCACCTCACCTGTTCGTCGAAAGCAATCCAATCTTCCTTGAATGAACGAGGCATTTCCGTGAGTACAGAGCAACCATCAGGTGGAATGCTGGGTCTAGCAGGACTGCTTGTTTCCCTCTCACCGATGCATGATGTTTCCAGTGCCGCCTATTCAGCAGAAACGATTGGTACCAGTATTGATGTCGTTACCGCGGACCGCTTGTCGCAACGAATCAGTACCGATTTCGATTTGGGCCTTGATTTGCCTATTGACAATACCCGTGAGACTGCGGCCAGACTTCTATCGATGATGGAAGGCAAAGAGATTGCAGGAATTGATTTGTCCGATGATGAATCTGGTTCCGGATTCTACGCTTGAGACTAGTCAGGCTTATGTCAAAAGCGATGGTCGAAGGGCCACAGCCGAGATCGCATAGCCCGGTATCGCGGTGGATTCGAAATCCACTGTCCTCGTGACGCGGGAGTTCAAATCTCTCTCTCGGCGCCATCAACCTCTTGAGGCTGATGCTTTAGCCGAGGCCATGGAGGTCGGCGTAACTCACGAGGGTAAGCGAACCGCGCTGATATTCGATGAACCCGTGACCATATCTTCGGTACTGGAGGGAATGGAGATTCCACCGTCCACCGTGCTGACCATCGTGGACGAACAGATTGTCCCACATACATCGACCATTACAGGGAATATTGAGATTGAACTGATTATCGTCTCAAGTGGCGGTTAACCTTCGGCTTTCTTGAGAATCACCAGTCGCGTGTTCTTTTGGAACTTTATTTCTGGACGCCCGAAGAATTCGGAGTAGACCCCATTTAGAATGGCGATTTCATCACCAGGGCGAACAGACCGAGCGGTTGGTGGAACCGTGAAGGCATAGCAAACCACATCGATTCGTCCCGTGGCATCATGCATCGTGAAACGCCATTTCGGCTTGCCACTTCCAGACCGATTCTTCACCCAAGTCCCATCACGAATCGTCATCACGCGACCAACTACGCTAGCGCCGGTAACCAAGTCTGTGATTTCTTCTCCATCTGCATCGAGGGGTTCGATGATGTCGATGGCACTGTCTTTGTCGATTTTGATCTCAGGGACAAAATTCCATTCTGTAGGTTGCGCACCTCGAATTCGAATTGTCGCCCCGTTGGTAATTCTTCGTGAAATATCCCGTGGCTTCCACATGAAGGTGTTACTGACCTTGATTCGATCGACACCTTGTACCAGAATGAAAGAGACATCCAGCCCGTCCTCAGTAATATTCGGGCCTGACAAACCTGCAACCTCCCCACAGATGTCCACTCTTGTTTGTAATTCGACAGCTGGAGTGATGAGTCGTTCAATTCGATCGATTGTCACAGTCGATTGACTGGGCAGGGTTTCTGCAAGTCCCATGGAGGGGCATATCGATTGATAGTTACACTGTTCGCAACGTGCCAACGGATTTTTATCGACCGCAGGTTCTGCTGGAACACCTCCGGGTTCAAACAGCCTTAATGGCGCAGGTTCCATAGGATAATCTTCGATATTGTCACTGCGTTCCTTGTATGTCACTCGATACAATTCTCGCATCTGTTCAGCAATTTGCTGCAATTCATCCTCATCAGGAGCCTCTACAATTTTCACTGCTGATGCTCCGAGATACCAGATTCTCAAATCATCGACAATCTCGTTGCGTTCGTGAGTCTCCCACCACAACCATGCATAGGTGCGCATCTGGTTGATGTAACTGTGCGAACGGTCATGATTTCCCATACTGGCCTTCAGATCAACGATGGCCGGCACCCCTGTCCAGCGATAGACAAGATCGTACTCTCCCCAGAACCAATGCTCAGGATGGGTGGTTCCAAGTGAGAACGTCGCAGCCTCCGGGTCGACAAACCAAGGTCTTGCGATTTCCCATGCCTCAAGGAGTGTAACCGAACCAGATTCTTGTGCCACGGGATGTGACGCCTTCCATTCTGGAGGAAATCCATCCGGCGCGGGCCACTCTGGGCGATTATCTCCACGCCGCCACGCGTCAAGGTTTGGCCCTCCGTTCGATGCAATGCAACGCTCGACTTCGTCAAGATGCAATTCGATTGCAGAGCGACACATCTGTCGCATGTTTTCATCGTCAAGTTGGTCAGCCGAGCCAATTCGCTGTGGTTCATCGAGGAACTTCTCGATTTCTGCCGCTTTCTGAACCGGCAGGTGAACCTCTACGCGCGCGAAGGCCCATTCTAGAAATGTATCACTATCAGTGGGCCACAAATCAGTGGGTATAGGTGAAATATTCTGTGCTGGCCACCCTGATGTGGCTGCACGATCTGGCACACCTTCTACATCGAGTGGTGAAGCCAGAATTTCCGGCGGGTCTTCAGCTGAGATGAGTGCAGGCGTCTCCCGCATCACTGCACAGACGGTTGCCTCGACAATGTTACCACGCATCATGGGTGGGACCTGCGGGCCTTTCAGATACTCGACCCGACGGTACCACCAGTGGCGCATGCATGCGTTCCAATCATTGATGTTGGTCGCCGAGAGTTTCTCGAACTTGCTGACCAACAGGTCATCATCATCAACGATTTGGACGGGCACGACTCTGTCCTGTACTTCACCGTCTTTGAACCATGCGGCCTCGTTTGATTCACTCCGAATCAGTGGAATTGTCCGGCGGACTAGTTTCGACCGTCATTCGTGTATTTCGGGGGTCAATTCGCAATTGCGGCGTTCCCTCCCGCCAACCGATTTCGGCTGCCATCAGTAGAATTCGGTCTCCAACTCTTAGTTTGTCGAATGAATCACTTCGACCACGGCCAAAAGCGACCACTTCGGTCAACGCGGTTCCATCCCAGATGTGCGCTGTCGACATGGACCAATCCTTGCCTTTGGCATTGGTTCCACTGTTGCTGCCCCGACTAATGACAACACCTGAGACATTGGCGCGGGTCGGGATGAGTCCAATCCGATTAACCTCCATATCTCCAGCTTCATCCATTGAGAGAATCTGGCTCTCTGCATCGAGATAGAGTCGAATCATCCCTCGCCATTGTCCAGGGGCGGCATTGACGACAACAACTTCACCTTCGAAATCATGCAGTTGTGGAAACTGCTTCACTCCCATCTCTTCGATGACCGCGGTTTTGTCTCCTGCAGTAATCGCCGCACCAACCACATGGTCTCCGTAATGATTAGCCATCGGCCCCCAATGTCCATGCAAGGTGCCTTTCACAGTCACACGACTTGGTAAATCCGCTATGGCCGCGTAAGGTGAATCAGCGGGTTTTATTTCAACATCAGGGATGAGGGAATGGAGCGGTTGTTCTCTTCCTCCCCGGGGATAATCACAGGTTTGCAGAGCATGGCAAATTTCGCAGCCAAGATTTCCATTCGTTGAAGGTTCGGTCGCGTTGAGATTCAAATCATCCAAGGTAGTCATCGCCATTTCATTTTGAATCGTTCGAAGGCGATTTGTTTCAGATTCAAGATCTTCGATGAGATCTGCTTTGTGAACATATCCATCTGCGAGGTGCCATGAGTTTGCTTCAACCACTTCTCCTTCTTCAACGCTGTTGGCCGGCTTTTTTGGATGCCCTCTGGTTTGGTGCCATAACCATTGGTAGAACCGAAGTTGATGGGCTACACCAGAGTGGTCACGCCCATTTCCACGATTTGCCTTGATATCGATGATGTGAATATTACCTCGCCACCGATGCGCCACATCGAGTTCACCTGCAGCCCATCCCTCTTCATGGAATAGACGTTGAGCAACGAGGATTCGAGGGTCCTTTACCCAAGGTCTGGAAATCTCCCACGCTTCCCACCATGTGCAAGCCTCTTTGGCAGATTTCCATCCTGTACCTTTGTCATCTCCCCAGCATGGCGCAGGGGTGCCGAACGGGTCGCCATCGGCTCGAAATGCCTCTAAGTGTGGACCGCCATTCGCCTCTAGACATGCTGTGGCTTCGGCTATTTGCAACTTGATGGCATTCTTAATCATCGAATTCAATTTCTCGCGTTTGACCTCACTTGCGGAACGTCCATCCGCCTTCCATAGACAAATGGACCAAGCAGCATTCAATTCCCCAATCATTCGGTCCACTATTGGTCGCATCAGTGAACGTAACCAATCCTTGAGGGTGTCCAGAGAATCAATCTCCATTGTATCTCCTTCATGCCCTGGAGCCCATGTAGCGGCTCCTTTTGCCATGCCATCGGTTGGGTGTGGGCGTTCCATCCAAATGGCCGTCACTGCATCTTCGACAATGTGCCCCAACAACATCTCGGGATGGGTGGCGACTCGAATGCCGAGCCGACGAGTAAGAAACCAATCTCGTTTGCACCGTTCCCATGTGACCAATGATGATGCGCTTAGACGACGTCTACTACGAGCGTGTACGCCTGTCGATTGTGGAATTACCGGCATATGTCTCAACCTACGTAGAAATACTCACCACTCGCTTTCTGCTCGCGGTCTTTGCGACTATTGATCTTGTTAATCCTTGGACGGTGACTGTCATGATCCCGTCTGAATGTGATTTCGACTTGCTCTAGGAATCGATTCATTCCTTTGCGCAGAGGCAGAGGCCCTACAGCCAATCCGTTGGCCCCCCCCTCACCTTCAAAGACAAGTAAGGAATCACTCACAATATCGATGAAATAGATGTCGTGGTCGATGACCATGGCTGCCTTTTCATTCACTTCCATGGTTTTTCGAATCGCTTTGGCGGCTTCCATTCTAGCATTGGCATCTAGGTGGGCACTGGGCTCATCTAGAAGATAGAGATCTGCTTCTCGGCCTAAACAGATAGCGATGCTGACCGCTTGCAATTCTCCTCCCGACAATTTCCGGGCATCTTGTTCCAGCAATGTGTGGACTTGTAGTGGGCGAATGACAGTTGTGTGAAATTCACCTTGACGCCATTTCATTCCCAATTCACTATCCAACCAGAGTTGTACAGTTCCCGCGAACTCGGGTTTTACATGCTGAGGTTTGTAGGAAACTTTGGCTTCCATCGTACACCAACCCGCATCTATCTCCAACTCCCCCGCGATCATTCGTACCATGGTCGTCTTGCCGGTTGCATTGGGTCCGACAACTCCGACAACCTCGGAGCTGTGAACTTTACCCGTCTCTGTCTTCAGATGGAATGTTCCTTGCGTTTTCTCCATGTCGCCCCATTCTAGGATTGGGTCGCCAATTTCTTGACTGCGCACCCGTCCACGTAGGAATTGAATCGGTTTGTCTCGAATTCTGATGTTCTCTTGCTCGAGATGACCATCAAGATAGGCGTTAATCGCTGTTCTTGCTGAGCGGGGTGGTGTGAAAATTCCGTAGGCCGCTCGTTCTCCATAGACCACATGGATGAGGTCACAAAGTACATCTAGAATCGCCAAGTCATGCTCGATGACGATGACACGTTTACCTGACTCTGATAGTTCCTGAATAATTTTCACAACACGCATACGCTCGTAGATATCCAGATAGGACGAAGGCTCGTCAAAGAAGTAGACATCCGCATCTTTCAGCAAGGTCGCTGCTATGGCTACCCGCTGCAGTTCACCACCGGATAGTTCCGGTAGTTTTCGTTCGAAGAGATGATCAATAGCTAAGGCTTCACTGACTTCAGTGATTACTCCACGTTGGTCGATTCGTTCCAGAAGAGCACTGACCTCACCATCGAATGCTCTGGGAATCTTGTCGACGTATTGTGGTTTGACAGCAATCCTCACCCCCTCTTCTGAGACACTGGTCATGAAATCGCGCAACTCGCCTCTCGGAAATGATTCGAGCACATCTTCCCAAGGCCGCTCACCTGCCAACCAATCTCCGAGGTTGGGTCTGAGGGTTCCAGACAGCAGATTGATGGCCGTAGATTTGCCCATTCCGTTGGCTCCGAGGATTCCTACCACTTGTTCCTCACGAGGAACGGGAAGCCGGAAGAGTCTGAATCCATTCTCTGAGTAGCGATGTGTCATATCGCTCTCTAGTTCCTGGGGAAGATTGGTAATAATCAGGGCATCAAAGGGACATTTGTTGATACAGATTCCACACCCAATACAGAGAGGTTCAGAGATAATGGGTTTTCCTGAACCATCGTTCATCACGATACATTCTATTCCATTGCGATTTGGTGGGCAGAACGCTTCGCATTCAGCGTTGCATTTCTTCGGTTGACAGCGATCTTCCAACAGCACGGCTACACGCATTTCTCTACCCTCCTTGTTTTCTCGCCTCTGTTGTCATTCTTAACCGGTTGCGTGGCTCACCATAGGTGAGCCCGCGTTTTTGCTTGTTCAGAAGGAGAAGAAGCGGTGTCGCAGGTATACACCTGCGGCAACGGTCAACTTCTCGGCCTTGCTCAATTTGACTCGTTCAGTGAACACATCTCCGTTGGATCTTTCGATGCGACGCAGGATGCTGCTGTAGAATGCCATCATGGCGGCTGGACTGTAACGGCTCTGCTTGGGTAGTAGTGGCAATAGTTTGAACGCCTTGTCTCGGTAGGCCTTGACTCTGGAACAGTATTCCTTAACGAACGGCTTCCAACCAGGATGGTCCAGTAAGCGGCGTCCGGACATCATGTCCGCCTCAGTGATGCCAAATCGTTCTAAATCCTCAAGGGGCAGATAGATTCGGTCCCTCTCTGCATCTTCTTCGACATCTCGAATGATGTTCGTCAATTGCATGAAGATGCCCCATGATTCGGCGAACTCTCGGGCGGCTGCCGTGGATTCATGCCCATAGATGTCGATGCAGACCAGCCCAACTGTCGAAGCGACTCTGTAGCAATAGGAGTACAACTCCTCAAAAGTTTGGTAACGGTTAGTGTAGAGATCATCCTCCATTCCACTAATCAGGTCATCCATGTATTCTCTGTGGATTCCATATGTCAACACGGTGTGTTTCAGCGCCATGAAAATCGGGTCGGTGCTGGACATGCGGTTGTACGCTGTCGAGAGTTTCTTTCGGAAGAAAAATAGTTGAGCCAACTTATCCTCAAATTCAGTTCGCTCAATCACGGGTATGGTCGCGGCGAGTTCCTCAAGTTCTCGACGGTAAGCAATCGCCTCTGGGTCCTTGGCTCCCAATGCTCCGGGGAAGATGTCGACATAATCGCCGTCGGCGATGTCATCAGCACGCCGGCAGAACGCGTAGTACGCGCAGATTGCCTTTCGTTGCCCTTCGGGCAGATACTTGAACGAGTGATAGAAATTACCTGCCTCACGTCGTGTCAATTCCTCACAGTAAGCATAGGCTGCATCCAACATCTTCTGAGGGACGTTGTCTTCCTCCCAAACTGGTGCTTGGATGTGTTCGAATGGATTGATCAACTCTCCGCCACGGCTGACTACACCCATGAAGTGTGCCGATTCGGTCGCAAGTTCCAGAGCTGTGATACTGGCAGCACGCACCGCTTCCTTGGTCAGGACGACCGCTGCACGAATCTGTTCCAAGCGAGGATTGACTGCTGTACCTTCTTCCCCCTTGCGAATAGGCTCATCCTCGATGAGAATGAACTCATCTAGGAATTCCGGAGAGTGACCATTCACTGTATCTGGCATACGCGTCAGTGTAGGGTAGGCTCGGACCTTATTGAATTCACCCCTCAACTGCACATTGGTCCCCTTTGGGGACCTTTTACAATATACTCACTCGTTAACGATATTTTCAGCTATTTCGATTTGATTTCATAAATCGTTGCCCACTTCCAGGGATCAACAATGAACGTTTTGTTTTCTTTACCAACCACTCGATTTCAGGCCGCAATACTTTGACTCGATTTTCCACATCGAGGACGTTCTGATTGCGAAGCAACGTTAGGGTTCTTTGACCGATGAGTACCGGTAACATGCACGCCCCCCTGAGTCTGAATTGGCTGTAGGGCAACATTCCGATGTATTCGACTGCTGCGTCCATATGCGCCGAAGCCAAGTCGATATATCGATTGTAAACCGGCCTGAATCTATCCATATTTCCTGCCTCCAGCAAGTCGCTGGGTTCCAATCCAATTTCAGCTAGTGATTCTCTCGGTATATAGCAACGTCCCAAGCGTAAATCTTCGGGGATATCTCGGAGAATATTGGTGAGTTGAAGTGCCTTTCCAAATCGAACACCGTACGCAAATAATTTTGCTTCTTTATCCGCATTCGCGTTGAACAGATGTGCAAGTGTCATAGCCGTCCAGAATTCACCTACACTTCCCGCCACTCGATATGCGTAATCATCCAGTTCATCTTCGTGCTCAAGAGGGGAAATCAACCCCCCTTCGTTTGCAATTCCAAATCGTTGTATATCCAGAGATTGACCGCTGACAATGATGTCTAGGCATTTTCGAATTCGACTTCGATCCACTTCTGAGAAATTATCTAAGCATGCGACAACTGAGGTGACATTTCGCAGCAATTCAGCCTCCGAACTATTTTCTTGAATTTCAGCCAAATCATCCAAGTCAGGAAGTGATTCCGAATGACCTTGGGCTCGTTCATTGTACTGTTCAAGTGTCTCCAATAACAGATTGGTCTCTCCTTGTTTGGAATCGGCAATCGTATCTGCAACCCTTGCGAGAAGATATAGCAAACCGACTTGCCCACGGATTTTTGGTGGCAAAGCTCGCAAGGTGATGAAGAAAGAGCGCGAAGTACGTTCAAGCAAGGAATCTATCTCAGGATGAATCAAACTAGCCATTCCTTCTCCTCATAGGGGTCTACAGGGCAAGCGTTCTTGACCCTGTGGGCACCTCTGTTCTAGGCAACCTTTTCTAACGGGGGCACCGCGCTTCCACCCGAAGGGGTGGAACCGTGGACTGTCAGGTGTGCTCGGAAGAAATTCCTGATGATTCACTTTTCTGTCCTGAATGTGGTGCCCGTCAAGACCCATCCAAATCTGGCCGAAACTTCGGAGTCGTGAGTTCCCAGGCCATTCAGGCAACCCATGATATGCAGGCAACAGATGCTGCTGGTGGCTCCGCTGCCGGCGCAACCCCCTCGGATTTCCTCAACCAAATCGCCGGTAAGATGACTGGTGATCAGGATCAACAACCGACATCATCCGATCAACCTACCTCGTTAACTGATCAGGTGGTTGATCAAATCGTTGAATCGGAGAGAGCAGAGAAGGCGGGAGCCCGAAATGAGTGGCTTAACATGAATCAGAAAACGGCCAGTGGCGTTCTAGCTGGACTGGCAGGTGGCGAAGTTCCTGAACACTTGGCATCCTCAACGGGTGCAGCAAGATTCCTCGACGATGGTCAGGATGTTGGTATGGAGAAGAAGCGAGCCAAATCCAACCAACCTTCTCC
The DNA here is from genome assembly GCA_028821675.1 of Candidatus Poseidoniales archaeon. Lineage (GTDB taxonomy): Archaea > Thermoplasmatota > Poseidoniia > Poseidoniales > Thalassarchaeaceae > MGIIb-P. Next base: position 8,662 of record JAPKFG010000008.1, on the reverse strand, counting down.
TTCGCTTCTTCGAAGGATGGCTGAGGTTGCTTCCCGCCGCGTGGCTAGAAAGCGAGGTGTAGCGGTTGAATCTCCTCAGGTTGCAATGACTGAAGATGATACAGTTCAAGTCAATGTCACCTACATCGACGACGGTCGTGTACTCGACACTCCTCCAGACCTCTCAAATGCATTTGAGCATGCAATTTCTACCGAGTTGGCGCTCAAGGGCTTTGACATCGGCATCGAAATCGCACTATTCCGCTCCTTGGATGGAACCATCGAACTCGTTTGGGGTGATGCATCAGCCACCGATGATGGGGCTGTAGATGATGATGATGATGACGACCTCTTCGATTGCGATGATTGTGGCCATTATCCAATTCGAGAATCAGATTCCAGTTGCCCCAGTTGTGGCGCCCAATTCATTGACGATGATTTTGATGATCAACCCGTTCCATCTAGGGGTTCAGGGGGCCCACCTTCACGTGATTCCGGAAGCCCTCCAACACGAGGATCGGGCGGCGGACCCGGCGGACCTCCAAGTGGTCCATCTCGAAGTCCAAGTGGTGGGCCGCCTAGAGGTCCATCTCGAGGTTCAGGCGGCGGCCCTCCTAGCAAGGGTCCCGGTGGTGGCCCTCCAAGTCGTGGTCCCGGTGGCGGTCCTCCAAGTCGTGGGCCGGGTGGTGGCCCTCCTAGCAAGGGTCCCGGTGGCGGTCCTCCAAGTCGTGGGCCGGGTGGTGGCCCTCCTAGCAAGGGTCCCGGTGGCGGTCCTCCGGGTAAGGCCCCTGGTGGCCCACCCAAGCGAAAGGGCCCACCACGTTGATTACAACAGGATCCAAACACCCAATCCTGCCAATAGACATCCCATCGTCAATTCGACTTTTCGGGAATTCTCCTCAAGTTTTCCTAACAGAGGCGTACCTGAGATGATGAGTGCGACAAGAATGTACCACCCACCGTCGATGAACATGGCGATACACGCAACAATCGCTCGTTCACCCCAAGTGAAGTCAGGTTGAACGAACTGACTGAAAACAGCGAGAAGAAAGGCGAGAATTTTTGGGTTGAGGAAGGCGATGAGGAAACCTTCGGTGAACCCTCTGCGTCCCGATGAATGATGTTCAACCTCATCACTTGATTCTCGAAACATCAGCCCTGCTAGAAGCAGTAGAAAGAGTCCGCCGATAATCTCCAAGATTTCAGCAGTTCCGCTGGCACTTGCTTTCAGTTGAGCGATACCTGTAATGGCGATGAACGCATAGATTCCAAAGCCGATGCCGTGCCCAAAACCACAAGCGACGCCTCGTGCTTTCCCCCCTTCCATTGTATTGCGGAGTAGAACGGCCAAAGAGGGACCGGGTGAAATGGCGCCCAGACAGAGCACGACGATGATGGGCGCCAGTGCGGTCAAGTCCATGTTCAATCAACGTAGACCAGCGGCCTTCAGACTTTCTAGCAGAACTGCACCAATTTCGGAAGGGTCGTTTGCACAGCGGATTCCAGCGGCTTCCATTGCCGCGACCTTCTCGGCTGCTGTGCCCTTGCCACCACTGATGATGGCGCCAGCATGCCCCATTCTCTTTCCGGGAGGGGCAGTCATTCCAGCAACAAAGCCAACCACGGGTTTACTCATGTTCTCAGCGACCCATGCTGCGGCTTCTTCCTCGGCGGTGCCGCCAATTTCTCCAATCATCACGACAGCCACGGTCTGCTCATCATCCTCAAATGCGGATAGACAATCTATGAAACCCGTACCGTTGACGGGATCCCCTCCGATTCCGATACAGGTACTCTGTCCCTCATCAATACTCATCGTCTGTGCAACAGCCTCGTAAGTAAGCGTGCCCGACTTGGAGATGACTCCGATTCTTCCTTTGGCGTGAATATGCCCTGGCATAATGCCAATCTTTGAGCCACCGTTTTCTCCCGGTGTGATAATCCCAGGGCAGTTGGGTCCGATTAGACGAATTCCATCGATGGATGACACATGGTCTACTGCCTTGACCATGTCTAGGGTCGGGACCCCTTCAGTGATACAGACAATCACACCATTTCCACGAACTTGAGTGAAAGCATCTGCAGCTTCGATGATTGCTGCCCCTGCGAATCTCGGTGGAACATAGATGACACTGGCATCTGCATCTGTGGCTTCAATGGCTTCCACCATGGTATCCCATACTGGAGCCTGAATACTACCCAAATCCACGGTTTGTCCACCTTTTCTGGGTGTGACTCCTCCGACGATGTCTGTGCCGTATTCGACCATCTTGGTGGCGTGGAATGTGCCTTGGTTTCCGGTAATGCCTTGCACGAGGACCTTGGCATCTTCGCCAATCCAAATTCCCATCACTGCTCACCTCCGACAAGTTCGACAATCTTCTGCGCCCCTTCAGCCAAGGTTTCTGCAGTGTGGATATTGAGCCCACTCTCAGCCAGAATACGCCGACCTTCTTCGAAGTTGGTGCCAACCAATCGAACCACAAGTGGATCTTCTAGAGACAATGCTTGGGTCGCGGCAATTACGCCGCGTGCGATGATGTCACAACGCATGATACCACCAAAGATGTTGACAAGAATCCCCTTGACGTTTGGATCCTCCATGATGATGCCAAACGCGGTTGTCACCTGTTCTTCATTGGCGCCACCGCCGACATCGAGGAAATTTGCAGGTTCACCACCATACAATTTGATGACATCCATGGTAGCCATCGCCAGCCCAGCTCCATTGACCAAGCAACCGATGTTTCCATCCAGTTTGACATAAGACAATCCGGCAGCCTTGGCCCGCACTTCCGTAGGTTCTTCCTCCGAGATGTCGCGCAACTTGACAATTTCAGGATGACGGAACAATGCATTGTCATCAAATCCAACTTTGGCATCCAACAGCACGATTCGGTTGTCCTCAGTTCGAACCATTGGATTGATTTCAACCATTGCGCAGTCGTTTGAGACGAAGAAATTGAACAAACCCGTGATGTTCTCAACAAATGAATCGGTGGCGGCACCGGAAAGACCCAGTGAATTTGCGAGTCCCTCCGCCTGTTCAAGCAGCAATCCATCCGAGGGGTCGACATGGATCCTGAAGATTGCCTCAGGCGTTTTCTCAGCCACCTCTTCGATGTCCATACCGCCTTCGCAGGAGGCCATAATGAGCGGCATCTTTTCTTCTCGATCGATTAGAATGGCGAGATAGTATTCATGAGCGATTTTACAACCGCCTTCGACATACAGATTGTTCACAATCTTCCCATCGACTCCAGTTTGCTTTGTGACGAGGATATTTCCTAGGATGTTACGGGCATAGTTCTCTACATCTTCTCTACTGAAGGCAATCTTGACACCACCTTCCATTACCAAGTCGCCATTATCTGTGTCATAGAGGCTGCCTTTACCTCGCCCCCCAGCATGAATCTGGCTCTTGACAGCGACGACATCGCCACCCAAGGCATCGTATGCGGCCAGTGCCTGTTCTACACTTGTGCAGTGCATCCCATCCTGGACAGAAAGCCCCGCATCTCGGAACAGTTGCTTTCCCTGATACTCGTGGATGTTCACCGGCGACCCTCAATCACATTCGACCTGAAGCCGCTCTTTGAACGCTCCGCCACGCGCGCGTGAGACCTGTCCGCGGTGAGCAAGGCACATGAGGGGGGTACGACTCGCGAGAGCGATGAACGTCATCGTATTGGCCGGCGGCTTCGGCACACGTTTGCGTCCGTGGACGCTCCATGCGCCCAAACCCTTGATTCCAATCCTCGACAGAACGATGATTGAACACGTCGTTAACATTCTACCCGAGGGGATGGTCGACAAGGTCCTCATCGCAGCTGGCTACGGAATCGAACAGATGCGCACACACTTCTCTGGTCTCGACCTGCCTTACGAGATTGTCATCGTCGAAGAAACAGAACCTCTGGGAACCGGCGGTGCAATCGCCAACTGTCGTACGCATCTTGGTGAAGGTACATGCTGCGTCATCAATGGTGATCTTCTCACCAGTTTGCGTGTGGATGAGATGCTTGCAGCACACAAGGAAGCAGAAACTCTCGCATCGATTTCATTGTGGGAAGTTGAAGATCCAAGCCGCTTCGGCGTCGCTGACTATGATTCTGAAAGTACTCGAATCCGTCGATTCCAAGAGAAGCCACCTAGGGAGGAGGCCTATTCCAATCTCATCAACGCAGGAACCTATCTATTGGAACCAGAGGTTTTCGATCGAATGCCCGAAGGTGCGTTCAGCATGGAGCGCGTGATTTTCCCGGTTCTCGCTGAGGAAGGCGAACTTTCGGGCTTCCCATTTGATGGCCACTTCGTTGATGCTGGAACCCCAGCATCGTACATTGAGGCCATGCAGACCTCGATTCGAAACGAAGCCTGGGTCTCAGGTGATTCGGCAGAAGGCGGAAACTGGTTCGGGACTTCAGTCTCGGTCGCATCGGATGTATCGATATCTGAAAGCGCATTGGATTCCGGGACCCAAGTTGCAGGGGGCAGTACAGTTGTAAGTAGCGCCTTACTTATGAATGTCAATGTCGAATCAGGATGCCAAATCTCTGGTTGCATGATTGGGCACAACGCTCAGATTGGCGAGGATTGCAATCTACAGAATGTCGTCGTCGATCATGGTGCAATCGTACCTAGTGGACATGCGCAGAATGGCGGCGTCTTCCCGACGGCAGATTGAACACCCCCCGTCGATTCGCAGAGTTCGATGAGCGCTCTCATCGTTGTCAATTTCAAGACCTACGCATCCGCTCAAGGCGAGGCTGCGGTCGCACTGGCTCAAGCCATGGCTGAGGTGGATGCAACCACGGATGCGACCATGGTCGCAGTCGTCTCCGCATTCGATTTGAGTGCCGTAAAAGCGGCAGCACCCAATCTCGAAGTTTGGACTCAGCATCTGGATCCAATCGGCTGGGGTTCCAACACTGGCTGGTTGCACCCTGAGACTGCCATGGCTCATGGGGCCACAGGTTCAATCATCAATCACGCCGAACACAAGGTATCCCTCGAACATGTCGAAACATTGCTGGGCCAACTGCCCGACGATTTTCCCGTGTGCGCGTGCGCCGCGAACATAGAGGAAGCTCAAGCACTAGCTGCACTCTCTCCAACCTTCATCGCCGTTGAGCCACCCGAACTAATCGGTGGCGACATCAGTGTGACCACAGCGGACCCAGGCATCGTTTCAGGTACCGCGGAGGCGGTCAAGGCAGCCAATCCCAACGTCCGCGTACTTTGTGGTGCAGGTGTCAAGAACGGTGCTGATGTTGCCAAGGCCATAGAACTCGGCACCGAGGGAGTCCTTCTCGCCAGTGGTGTCACCAAGGCGAACAATCCAGCCGAAGTCCTCCGTGACCTCGTCTCACAACTCTAGTCAACCCAATAATGGTCCGAAAACGTACCATAGGGCTAGCCAAATTGCGATGCCTGCGTTGATGGCTCCCCAACTGCGCACAGCGACCGGTCGGGTCAATGTCCCAGCAAGACGTGAGATGGGTCCACCCCAAGCTGCGACGAGACGAATCAGTAGAGTGAAGATTCCAGCGAGCAGGATGAATGTGATGAGTATCATTGGGCCCATCAGGAACCCAATTCCACCGGAGGCAATTCGCGATCCTACACCTTGTCCAATCAGTGTGGGCATGGCTAACCATGACAGCCAAGCAAACCAATGCCCCATCCTTGAATCCCACGCCCACATATCTTGTGAGCGCCACGCTCTATAGTCGTCAGGAAGTTTGTTGTAAACCTGATTGGAGACCCAATCTACCTCTGGCAATCGTTGCCAGATAAGCATAGCCACCGTCTGCCAAATCAACCATCCAATCAGCGCGGCCTGCACCCATGGCCACAGCATGGCGCCAAAGATGCTGAGAATAGCGACCGGCAGAGCCCACAGGCCGAACCCAATTGCAGCGGAACCCGCTGTGCCAACCCAGCCCGCTGCCGGAATCATCACCGTCTCTGGTGCCTCAATTCTCTCTCGTGGCAATCCTAGAATAAGCAATGGAAGGAAAACGAGTATGCTGGACATCTGTAGGAATTCAAATGGAGTCCTCCCACCGCCTGATTCAGCTGTTTCAACGGCCTTCTTGATGTCGATCGGATTCATTGTCGATGTGTGCCAGTCTACGATAAATCCCGCAGAATCGATGATAATCACACCTTCTCCAATTCCAGTCGGCAACTGTTGGGCGATCGCTCCGTCGCTCTCGTCAATCATTAGCGGCCACGAACCGTTGAGTTTGGTTGCATGAGAATCACCATCGTAAATTTCCACCCCCTCGCCAGTTATCAGTTGGGCGAAGGAGACAGAATCTCCGAGATTATCCTGCACTTCGAGGAAATCTTCCATTTGGAGGTCCGCAGCCGGAGACCCAGCCGTGAACACGCCGAGAATCAGAGCATCTCTACCATCGAGAAGATCTCCAAGATTGGCACTTCCATTGCCATGTTTCAGCAGAATGAAATTGGGTGCTGCGGTTTCTGATTGCTGCTCACCTGGGCCAATGTCAGGCAGTGCCGTCATTGCCGTCATCGTGGTTGCAGCCAGCAGGCAGATGACAATTATCGCTGGCCAAGGCGGTAGCCTTGTTTGAACGAGGTAACCCAACAAACCTAGAACAGAAATGACTGGCATCGCTGCAAACCATCCAGAGTCTAACCAGGCGCTAGGTGCTTCCTTCACTTCGAACCGAAGAACGCCAACCAAATGACAATCAATGGTGTAAATCCCATCAGACAACGAGGCACATAAATCGACCACATACATCCCTTCGTCGAGTGGTTCCTTGGTAATCCAAGTCCATGCGATTCTCCCCGTATCGGTTTGTCGTGAACCGTGCGGTGGGTGCTCTGAATCCATCCTTAGTCGATCTTGGAATTGATCTTCTTCTGGTGGAATCGGATAGTGAACTCCTTGTTCCCACGTATCTAAAGGCCCGATGATATCGATTTGTAATTCGTCATAATCATCCGTTCCGAACGGTGAATGCGGCGTAAATTCGATTCGAGGCAATCCGTTTGAACTGACAGATATGTTGAGTGAAGGAGTCAGCATATCCGCTTCGATTTGTAATCCACTCGGCAAGTCGTATGTATCCCAGTACAAGTAACCATTCGCGGCTTGACAATTGTGAATCACCGACACATCGAGGGTGATAGTATCGTTTGAATTCAGCAACGCATCGACTGGTGCTTGAATCGTGAATTCCTGTGCCTTATTCCAATCGTATTGGAGGACTTGTGCTTCTGTCGCTTCATTGTCTAGCACCAGACTGTCGCCAACCATGACCGTTACGAAAAATGTGGTATCACCTCCAGCCGGAGTTCCAGGTAGCCAATGCTCAAACTGGCACTGCGTACCTTCTGCATACAATCCTGCATAGAGTTGCACGGTTAGGTTGCCTTGTAAGAGCGAGGCCTCCGTTGCAGGAGGGCTGCTCAGGGTGAGCAGATTTTGCATGAAGGGTGTACCACCGAATTCACGAACTCCATCCGGTTGCCCCGTCTCACTGGGCAACGTTCTCGCTAGATTTTCATTTCCTGTCGTGCCATTGATGTAAAGGCCATGAGAAACGGGTAACTCCCAATCAAGCCCTGGGCCGGTTGGAAATGCATTCGCTGAACTTGCATTGGGGGCAGTCGAAATCGCTAGCATGACTGCAATCAGCACCAGCAACTTGCGAGAGTGTCGAGTCTCGCCAGTCGGATGCATGGTCTACCCAAACATAGGCAATAGATGAATCCGGCGGCCCATAGGGCCGCCGCCTAAAGTGGGATTATTGGGTGAAGACAGGCTGCAATCAGTGCCCCAGAACCAATCGCCAACGCGTTGACCGTCCCTTTTCCAATCAAGCCCCTGTTCTCTAATATGGCTCCGAAAAGGGAATCTATTTGACAACCGATGAAACCAATTATTGTGACGCTGAGGATGAATTCCATTGGCGATGCCACCGCATCCGCCCCGACTAGGGTTCCCATGCAGATTCCGACCACTGCAATCAGCAATGCACCCACCATTGCTGCAAGTTGTCCTGTGGGGCTGAATCCGCCATTCATTCCTTGCTCGCATTTCTTCATTGTGGTAATCATGTAAACGCGTTCATCCAAACCGCCGAATTCACTGGCAAAGGTATCGGATGCAGCCACAGCGACAGCGACTGTAAAGACAGGAAACATAGTTTCCCAATCACCCGTTACAGCGGCAATGATCGAGACGAGGAGTGGAACGCCGCCATTGGCCACAACATTGGTCCAACCACGCTCACCTTCTGCCCCTTCATGAAATCCTTTCTCGACTTTCTCATCATATCGCCATCGCGTCGCTGCGAAGCCCGTGCCGAGGAAGGATAACAGAATCAATAACCATGACCAGTGGCCCGCTATAGCAACACCAAGGCCGAGTGCAGCAGCAGCCCACGTTCCCTCTTCGTTGAGGATGTGTCGAAGTCGACTGATGATCATGAGGGACAGTATGAAACTGAATGAAATCAGTAGATTCGTCTGGTCAAAACCACCGACCATCTCAAATTCCATCGTAACCATCATGCCGTCTGAACCGAGGGACGCGGTTGAATGTTTTCACACCGGACATGTCTACGACATGACTCATCTAGAATTTCTGTTGTGTCAACGCAGCGAGTTGCGCTTGATACTCGTCAACTTCACTTCCATC
>JAPKFG010000068.1 GCA_028821675.1 Candidatus Poseidoniales archaeon | reverse complement strand
CGGGTCCCCCAAAGACGCTTCATGAACTAGTCGCTTGTGCGAAGCGTTTCTCACCAGGCATCATCAGCATAATCCATATGATTCCAGAGACGACTTGTAGAACCGCGAAAATCTGAATCCCTTCTCTCAGTGTAATGTCTGTATATTCTAGCATGAGACTTGCAGCGAGGGTGGAAAACCCGTTGATGCCGGTCATCAGTAGGAAATCGGTGCTGAACACACGTCCTCGCCAAGCATCCTCGCTGCGCTCCTGTAACAGGACTGTTGAGAGCACCCAATTGGCGCCACTCGCCGCATGACCGAAGGTGACCAATACAGCAATCCACGGTGACCATTCGAGCCATCCGATGGCCACATAGGCCAGTCCACAGACGCTGACCAGCCAACCCAGAAAGAACGGCCAACGACTCCGTTCAGTGAAGGCATAGCGGGCAAGGATTGGACCCAATCCGGTTCCCAATCCTCGAGCAGCGAACAGAATCCCAATTCCAGCGGCGAAATTCCCCAAACCGATGTCTTCGCCCACAAGGACGAGCATGTAGACCAGCCCGCCACCGAACACGCTCCACAGCGCCTTGGCGGTGATGATTCTTCGAACTGGAGGTGTGCTGAAGATGATTCGAAATCCATCGGCTATAGTGCCTGCCGTATTGGCCCAAAAACCGCCCGGTTTCGGAACGTAAGGTTCCTGTGGAATTTCGATTGTGCTGTACATGAATGCTGCAAACAAGAAGGAGATGGCATTGACCACGAAGGCAACCTCCACCCCGTAGGCTGCGACGACAAAACCACCGACGCTCGCACCTAAACACAGTGCTGCGCTCCACGTTCCACTGTTCAGCGCATTGGCAGTCAACAGTTCATTTTCTTCTGTGATATTCGGAATCGAGGCGTTCTCTGCGGGTATGAAGACCGCGTGCAGCATCATCAGCACGCTGGACACGGCATAGACCAACCAGACCTCACTCGCCTCATCGACCAGCAACAACAGCAGGACGGCTCCAGCTGACAGCAGATTGGCCCAAATCATCAACCATTTGCGACTGAATCGATCAGCCAGCATCCCGGTGAAGATTTGTGGAACCGCTAGAGAGAACATGCGGATGACAAACAGCAGACCGATGCCCAGTTCTGACCCAGTAAGGGTGTAGATGAGAACGAACAGTGCGACGGTGTTGAACCACTCACCGAGCATCGAAATAGATAGACCAATCCACAGTCTACGGTATACAGGATTTCGACGAAGAAGTTCGATGAAACCGACTTCATCCTTCATATCCATGGCTCTTGGCGAACCTCGCCAATCTATGAGACCTCGCGCGCGCTTCGTGCGAATCGCTATGGATGTCAAGCGTTCGCGTGGGGGCATGACGAGCGACAAACTGATTTGGATTGACCTTGAGATGACGGGCCTAGATTCGGAAGAGAACGTAATCATAGAAATTGCCACAATCGTCACTGACAACGACCTGAATATCATCGCTGAAGGACCCAATATCGCGATTTTCCAACCAGAAGATGAGTTGGAAAAAATGGATGAGTGGAACGTTACTCACCACACCGAGAATGGCCTAATCGATGCTGTTCGTGAGAGTGAATTGAGTACTGCAACCGCCGAAATTCGCACCCTTGAATTCCTCCGCGAACATTGTGAACCCGGACAATCACTCCTTTGTGGAAACACCATCGGTCAAGATCGCCGATTTTTGCGAGCACACATGCCCGATTTGCAGGAATTCTGTCACTACCGCAGCATTGACGTGACCAGTGTGAAGGAACTCTCAACTCGCTGGTATCCCCATGCGAAGCAGTTCAACAAGCCCACTGGCCATCGCGCACTGGATGACATCAAAGGGAGCATCCAGGAGCTTGCTCATTATCGTCAGACGATATTCAAACCGTGAGGCACACCGTCGTTATCGACGAGCAGAACATTGACGCCGACCCCAGTTCGATGATATGCAATCAATTCCAATCCATGGATTCTGTGCCCTGTTGAGGAGCGACCCAAGATGGGTCTCTGCACCCGTCTCCCGAACCTTCTCCAACTTCTCTTCGGTGGTTTGAGCGGTCGTCTTACTCCTTCCGCATCATCGAACCAGAAGGAGGTACCATCCGAATTGCTGAATTCAATTCCGAGAATCATGTCCACACCATCGGTGTGTTGAGATGCATCCGCATCTGCTTCAGAGGGAATGGCGACACAATTCGGGTGGGTGTGCATCCAATGCGTGAACCGTGCCCCTCGCGACCCACGGTCATTGGCGAAGAGTTCATCCATCCATTCCTCGGGCACATGATGCACGGAAAACGAATCGCCGCGATTGACAAGATGGGGCTCCCCAATCACGAACTGTTGACCAGCGAAAAGATCCTCATCATGTTCCGCACCGCAACAGGCTTGGACAACATCAGTATCGATAGGCATCGTATTCAGAGGATCGAAACCAATCAGAATCTCATCGGGGAGTGACTTGAATGCCCAGTTCAGAATCGTTTCTAGATGACATATTGGTAGCAACACGAAGGCGGAATATGAGTCGCGATTTTCGAGCGAGGCTCGATTGTACGAAGTTGCCGCTTCGATTAGCCAAGAAGCAACCATCACTATGACGCCCCGAGGCAAGCCTGAATAAGGATTCCACTCATAGGTTACTTCATGGCGAAGAAGGGTGGCTTTGGTCGGTTCCTCGGAGGACTTGCTGGGCGACCCTATGACAAACTCATGAATCGACTTGAGAAAATCGCCGGAGAATTCACAGGAGCTGCTCTTGCTGCTGAGTGTGATAAGTTCGTTAAAGTGGTTCGTCGAACCCATGATGATGAACAAATTGACGAAGAAGAACACGATTTAATCATCGAAGAGGTGGAGGAAATCCATCCTGATGGGAAGACCTATCCGCATCTTGGAGATGATTCTGAGGAATTCTATGATGGTGATGAGTTGCCGGACGCTCCTGATTTGAATGTGGGTACCAATGTCAATCTTGATGAATTGATGCGTTCTAAGAAAGGAGCATTCACTAGTTCTTTCGGTCGTGACGAGTATGAGGAATATCGACAGAAGATGTCGGAGGATTTCTTCAATGAATCCGATGAGGCGATTGCTTCAGGTGATCATGAGGATTTGCAATCTCAGGATCCCGGCAACCGAGTCTTCAACGATGTTGAAGATGAAGCTCGTGAGTTGAAGCTCCAAATCGCAGAAGAGATGGGTGTGGCCCCTAAAGAGGAAGAAAACGAATCATACCGCGTCGATGAAGATGGCACCGAATGGTGGCGGGATGACGATGGCGCCTGGTGGTACCGTCCAAAAGGCGAGGAAGATTGGTATCCTTACGAGTGATTCTCAAACGCCTGCAACATTGTTCGGATCTTCCCACCATGGTGGGGCAAGGAACCAATGGTCATCATCCACAGGTCTGTCAATCAATGGCAGCCCAAGTTCACTTGATTCGTCGAGTGAGACCCCAATCCCCGTCGCAGCACAGGGTGAAGGTAGGTAGTCCTCTCCAGACTCGGTCAAATCCACCCGAATGGCATGACCAGCAGGCAATATGACATCGAGTGGATTGAATTCCATCAGCATCAGATAGGTTTGGCCGGGAGCGACCGCATTTGCCTCGTATCCCCCATCGCGATATCGCAGGTCCATTGTGGCATGGCCAAGCCGCAAACCGGTTTCGTCGTCGAACATGGTTGCGAACACCTGTCCGCCGTTACATGGAACCCAGGGGGAATTCACCGAGAGATGGAGTGTGGGAAGACCGGAGATGTGCACCTCTTCCTCAAAACCCGCAACAGTGAACGAAGCCGATGCTGTGGAGGACACCGATCCACCCGTGGATTCTGCCTCATCGAGAGTGATTTTCACCCATTCTTTGTCATCTGGTGGCCAAGTTTCCTCGGCGTGCCAATTTCCATCGTTGGTCTGCACCTGTGCGAGTGGCGCTGGCTCCTCACCGATGTCTTTGAGATAGTAGTTGAACCAGTTGTAGAGTTCAATTGCCCAATCCATCCGACTCATGTTGGGGTAGGCCTCTGCACCATACCCACTGCTCAACCCATTGTGTCTGTCAGGTTGGTCAGGATAGTTGTGTGCCCACTGTCCGATGATGGCTCTAGTGTGAATTCCAGCATCGTTCAACAGGCCAAAGGTCGGGAATGCATGATACGGATCGACGTTCCAATCTTGGAATCCCCATACGAGGTAGACACTGCCCTCATAGTTGTCAAGCACATCTTGGAGGTGGTACCGCTCATCCCAGTAATCGTTCCACTGATCCCCACCCATTCCGGCTCCAACCCAAGTTGTGAACGGTGAAATTGGGCCGATGATGTCATCACTGCACATTCGCATGTCGTCTTCTGTTGGATCTGTGGTTGCACCCTCGTAGAGAACATCATAGAGCATGGCTCGGGCCTCTGAACTGCCGTTTCGATAGAACATCTGCTGGACACCGATTGAACCTGAGATTGGAACAATTGTCTTCAGGTGCTCAGAGGGATTCTGTGCGGCTTCCCAATTGGTGGTACCCGCATACGATTTACCCATCAGACCGACATTGCCATTGGACCATTCTTGTTCACCCAACCAGTGTACTGCAGCCTGAATTCCCGTTTGTTCACCCAATCCTTTGACGTCTTGACAATGGGTAGATTTTCCTGTACCGAAGGTCGAAATCTGGGCAAAAGCAAATCCATGTGGAACGAATTGATCGAGTACCCACGCACCCACTCCAGCGTCGGGAACAGTGTTGGGGTTCGAATCATCACCTGCTCCGGGTGCCCCCTCTCCTCCAAAGTCGTAGTATGGGTGAACGGTGGCAATCACCGGCACTTCCTGCCCTTCAGGAACGTCTGGCATCCACAGTGCCACATGCATCAGTGCTGGTTCAGGATAACCGACATCTTGCTCGCTGGCTGGCAAGTCTACTTCGACGAAATGTTCTGTAGGCCCCGTCCAGTTGTAGGTTCCATTGACTGGTAATTGACTCCTCGAACCGGTGAAATCGAGGTCCATCTTGTGGCGGTCTTGCAAGGGCACTTCCCACCAACTGTATTTCGCATCATCAGAATTCTGAACGGCACCCGAACCCCATACGGAGGCCAGAACAATGAACAGAATGACGACACCGATGGTTGCACCGAGCGCGAGGTTGAGTCTCAATAACTCACGACGCTCATCTGCTTCCGCCATGCACCGCCCTATGGGGCGGTGTGTCATGAGGATGACGATTGGCCGATGGGCTCATTTGTCGCCGATTGTACGGCGTATTGATGGCCAAGCCATTTGTTGCCGTTTTACTGGCTCTACTGATTCTCGCAGCACCGAGCATTGGAGCACAGGACAATGAGGATTGGACATCGAATAAAATCGACCCTGCAACGTGGGAGGACGGGCCTGAATTGGAGGGCAGTCCAATGGATATCCCTCAGCCTGGTGACCCCGTATTGGTCATCAACGTCTCATATACACCCGGTCACTTCTCCTCGGTGGTCGAAGGCGAGATTCACATCGAACTGTTTCCCGTTTGGGCTCCAATGACAACAGCGAACATGATCATGCATGTCGAAAGTGGAATCTATGATGGAACATTCTTCCACCGAGTCATCGATGATTTCGTGACTCAAGCAGGAGACCCTACTTGCACAACACTCGGAATCTACCCAGCCACCAGTCTTACCTGTGGAAGCGGTGGTGATGGTCATACACTTGAGATGGAACACAATGAGAATCTCTCACATGTTGATGGCGCGATTGGAATGGCGCGCTCTCAGGACCCAGACAGTGCAGATACGCAATGGTATATCGCAGAGACAGAAGCCCACAATCTAGATCCTGAAAATCGAGATGATGAGGGGTACGCAACGTTTGGCGTGGTTCGGCAGGGTATGAGCCATGTTCGCGCGATTGCGTTGGTTCCAACGACAGACGACCCCACTGGTTTAGAGCCGATTACCAACCCAGCCTCTTCGGCTGGTAGACCAATCCCATATGAAGTTCATATTTCCAAGATCGAAATGATTGGAGTGGTAGCCTCTCCTCCTGGTGAAGGTGATGATGAGGGTGGTGGCTTCGGCGCCATCGTCCTCGCCATTGGAGGTGGTTTGTTCACCATTGCATTGTGGCTGTGGTCATTCGCTTTGATTGGCGGAATCGTCTGGGCGATTCGTGAAGATGGACTGCCCTTTCTCAGTGACAAAGATATCGAGGAGGCTGTCGATGCCTTGCTCGAATTAGACACCTGACAGCAGCAGAATCCAGTACAGCGCAGGCGCCACTAGAATGAATGAATCGACTCGGTCTAGAATTCCACCATGTCCGGGCAACATAGCTGACCAATCCTTCAATCCAAGGTCACGCTTGAGAGCGGAGAGCATCAGATCTCCCGTGGTACCTATGACTGCGAGAATTGCTCCCAATCCAGCCGTTTCTATGGCTGTCATCGTGGGGAACAAAGGCTGAGCTACATATCCAGCGATTGCGCTCATCAGAACACCACCGAACACACCTTCCCAAGTCTTCTTTGGAGATAGAACTGGTCGGAATGGATGCTTGCCAAAAATCCGTCCAAAGATGAGGGCAAACGAATCGTTCATCGAGACATTGACGATGGCAAAGATGCAGGCCCCTACCCCGATTGCACCCAAGTGCATCAGGAAGATTCCATGAATGAAGAACCAAATCAGGAGGAATCCGATGAACGCTCTACCAACATCGCGGGTCACATTCTCTGCTCGATCCTGAACGATGGGAACAGCCCAGATTCCAAGCGCCCCAGCGAACAGAGACGCACCCAGAAGACCAGCTCCCTGTGGCCCAGCCCAAGCCAAGGCCTCAATATCCGATAGATTGGGATTCATAGCGATTAGAATCAAGGCGAGTAAGACAATCAGACTGACCATCCTCAATCCACGATCTTCCATTTCGATAGCGATGCAATATTCTCTATGTGCACCCAATGAGAAAATCCCGACAACGAATCCCCAGGTCGCTGAACCGAATTCAAGGGAACCGAACAGAAGCAATAGCAACGGCGTCGAAACCAGCGTTCGCGTCCACAAATTACGAATCGCATCCTGAGATTTCTTCCAACGAATGACGGTGAATCCGATGAGAAGCGCATACATGAAGCCGATGAAACCGAGAATATACGGGGCGGCGAGGGCCAACGCTTCAGACTCAATCCCGAGGTCCATACCGCTTGGGTGTCAAAGTCGGTTCTTCAACCCGACACCGGCGATGCCCGGATGTCAACCACGACATGTCGTTGATGTGGAGCATACCACTTAACCCGCTCGATGTGCTCGACGGAGCACGAAAACGACCCCATTTTCTCAAGTGTCTGCACGAGGTTGGTGGCCCACTCTTCTTCATTTCCACCCGATGCCAAACCGTGAACATGCAACATTCCACCTTCTGGCTTCAGTGCTTGAAGTGCGAGTGCATAACCATCTTCAGAAGATGGTAATAGTCCGAGATTGACGCGGTCGAATTCAGGTTGGAATTCTTGGTCCTGATTGTCCCCTTCAATGACTGTGCATCTTTCA